>JBNJEC010000008.1:0-29976 GCA_051745505.1 Bacillota bacterium | reverse complement strand
ATAAACGCATCAAGCTTTTCAAGCAATGCCTGATCCAGATCTGATACATCAAACAAATTCTTTTCCATGATTCTACCTCCAAATGAGTCAGAATAACTGCTTATTTTCTACCCAATTTGTATTATAAATATTTTTAGTTCTTATTACAAACTATTTTGAGAAATTTTATTGGTCTTTCTTGTCATCATTTGATGATGATTGCCTTTAAACCTCTTATTTAAGACATTTTTAATAATTTTTTTATTTTTAATTAATTTTATAAACAATAAATATTTCTCTATGTAGTTTGTATTGCGAATTGATGAAAACGTATTCTTATCTACAGATGTTGTATTACAGAAATACAAGGTTTATACTAGAATTGTATTCGATAATTTAATATCGTTTAACAATGCCTCTCTGCCCTTATCTCTGCACATTCAGATACGTTAGATCACTACCAAACTTAATCCCTTGCTTAACTTCAAGTAAGGGCTATGGAAAGATGATGCCGATGGAACTCATTAGAACAAGGATCAATGATTGTGAAAACTGCTACAAGTGCATAAGAACCTGTCCTGTCAAAGCGATTTCGTTCAAGGATAATCAAGCCCAGATCATTGACGATGACTGCATATTTTGCGGACTATGCAAAAACGCCTGTCCACAGGACGCAAAATCCGTTCACAGCGATATGCATTTTCTCAAAAACTGGCTCCTGAGCGGAAGAGAAGTTGTGGTGTCCATTGCGCCATCATTTTTGTCCGATTTTTACAAAAGTGATTTCAACAGCATGCGTACTGCCCTTAAAAAACTTGGAATCAAAGAAGCCTATCAGACAGCCGAAGCCGCCACAGTAGTAAAAAAACGCTATGAAGAAGAAATTAGCGAGCAGCGGTCTCCCCTTATCATAAGTTCCGCCTGCCCCACGGTCAATCTCCTCATACAAAAACACTACCCTTCGCTCATCCCCTATCTTTCGAACACCCCAAGTCCCATGCACATCCATTCAAAGATGATTGAAGAAAGGCACCCTGATGCGCTCAAGGTCTTTATAGGCCCCTGCCTTTCCAAGAAATACGAAGCGAGAATCACCAAATCAATGGACGCAGTCATCAGTTTTATTGAACTCAAAGATTGGTTTCATGAAAAAGGTGTAGCCTGCGAACAAAAAAGTCATGACAACCCTACAGGAAAGACAAACGCTTTTCCAGTAAGCGGAGGGATCATACGGAGTTTCAACACCTATGAGACACAGTATCACTATCTCAGTGTCGACAACATTGACGCCTGCAAACAGGCTTTGAGCGATATCGAGGAGGGCATAATCGACAATGCCTTCATTGAGATGAGCGCCTGTGAGAATTCGTGTACTGGAGGACCTCTTAGAAACGAAAAAACCAAAAAACCCCTCAAAAGCATCATCAACATCAAACAGAATACGAGTGAAGAGGACTACCCGGTACACACCCTTTTCAAAGATTCCACCATGCATTATGACCGTCTTTTTAAAAAAACGGCTCTGCCTAGTGAACAAGAGCTTAAAGAGATTCTTGAAAAGATGGGCAAGGACGACCCAGAAAAAATACTGAACTGCGGATCCTGCGGCTATGATACCTGCAAGGAAAAAGCTATTGCAGTCTATCAGAACAAGGCGGATCTCACCATGTGTCTTCCTTATCTCAAGGAAAAGGCCGAATCCTTTTCAGACAACATCGTGCACAATACGCCCAATGGCGTGACTGTGTTCAACACCAACCTCAAAATTCACACCATGAACCCAGCGGCAAAAACACTGATGGGGGCACAAGGAATAAGAGAAAACACACTCTACATTCATGAACTTCTCGACCCCGATTTCTATTTGAACATGATAGAAAACAAAGAGACCAAAAGCCACCGTACATTCTTCCACCCCGATCAGAAATGCCACATCGACGAAACAGTCGTCTACGATACGTCTTTTCAGGTATTTATCTCCATCATGCGTGACATTACAGCAGAAATCAGACACAAGACCCAAAAGGAAAAGACGTATAAAAAAACCATCGCGATTACGGATGGTGTGATTGACAAGCAGATGCGCGTCGTTCATGAGATCGCCTCGCTTCTTGGCGAGACAACCGCTGAGACAAAAAGTGCGCTGACTGACTTGAAAAAGGTCATTGACAATGAATGATTACAAACTACAAAGCCACGTCCTTTCCCTAAACAAGCGTGGAGAGGAATTATGCGGCGACTTTGTCGTCAAAAGAACGTATGACAGCGACTTGGTCTTCGTCCTCAGCGACGGACTTGGGAGTGGGGTCAAGGCCAATATATTGGCGACGCTTTCAAGCACCATGATTGCAACGATGATTGGTCGCGGCATCACGCTTGAAGAAGTGATGGACACGGTCATCAATACGCTCCCAGTCTGCAAGGAACGCGGTCTTGCCTATTCCACTTTCACTGTATTTCACATACGTAATGAACGACACGCCACAATTATCAACTACGACAACCCACTCCCCATCATTTTAAGAGACGGACGGCCGATGGACCTTACATACAGACATGTAGAAATCAGTGGACGCACCCTTCATTCGGCGTCTTTCACGCTTGAAAAAGATGACGTACTCCTGAGCATGAGTGATGGCTGCATTCACGCCGGGCAGGAAAAGACACTCAACAAAGGGTGGCAAAGAGACCACATCGTGGAATACATGAAAGCCATGTATGTGGCCGATTATTCAGCGCGTACACTCTCAGAACTCTTGATAGATGAATGCGAAAGTCTCTATAACGGACACGCTCTCGATGATACGACAGTACTCACCGTAAAAGTCAAAAAAAGAAAACACCTCAATCTGTTCGTGGGCCCGCCTGCCCATATGGATACGGACGAAAAAGCCATGCGGCTCTTCCTTGGCAAGAAAGGCAAGCATGTTGTTTGCGGCGGTTCAACTGGTCACATGTTTGAGCGGTATCTGAACCAGACACTTGTATGCAACCGTGATGCCGAAAATGGAGCACTGCCCCCTACTGCCAAAATGGAAGGGATTGATCTCGTAAGCGAAGGCGTTTTGACGCTTTCTCATGTTTTAAGCAATGCAAAACGATACCTTAACGAAGATGAGCGGTTTCTTTTCCATAAAGATGCAGACACTATCACAAAACTTTGTCATATGCTCTTTGAAGAAGCCACGGATATTCATTTCTTTGTGGGCACTGCGATCAACCCGGCCCATGAAGATTCAAATCTTCCTTTTAATCACACGACGAAAATGCAAAGCATCAAGGCGTTGACACATCTCCTAAAAAACATGGACAAGACCGTTCGCGTGACAAGGTACTGACTGTCTTCCACCCAAGAAAAAAGGTGAATTCCAGCTGGAATTCACCTTTTGACTTACTGCTTCAGGACTTTTTTTATGGCGATGATGTAGGGCACACCCACAAGATAGATCAATGCGCCATAAGAGAGGATAACCCCTAGAAATCCAAGAATCATCCCTATGCCTGCTGTGGCGTCACTCCCGCTTGAAAATAGTGGGGCACCGTCGATCAGTGTAGCCTGCACAAGCATCAAAAGTGCCAAAGTCGCATAACTTACATAGAGTCCTTTTCCGAGTGCGAAGAGCACAGGCTTCTCAATGTGAAAGAACTTCGTTCCAAGCAAGCCAAGAAGCGTAATGAGAAAAAGTGTGCCTCCGAACCCTCCAAGGCCAGTTGGTTCTTGCACAATCAAAGATGATTCAACGCCTTCCCCCTGATAAAACGGCAGGATGGTTGAGAAAAGAAAAATGACAAGCGGTACAATCAGGATTGGTGCTTCCATGAGTCTTTTAATGGTATCACCCCTTCTAATTATTCACTTGCATTATAGCATAGGGTGTAGTGTCTTTTAAACTTTCGAAACGAGTCGCTCCCTAGAAATCACTTTTCATAATACCAGGGAGCATGCCCCGCTTTTTTCTTCAGGGGTTTTTGACTCATGATAATCGATTCCACCACGTGTTTTGCGATGGCAGGTGCCGCTGTGACTCCTGGTGAATCGATGCCCGCAACATGAATAAAGTGTTCATGTTCCAAAGAAGGATGAATATAAAAGTCTTTAAGATTGATCGAGGCACGAATGCCAGCGTATGTGTAAAGGGTCTGATCATAGGGTACGTTTTTAAGAAGCCGTGTAACGTCTTCTCTGATTGTCCTCAAGCCTTCCTTCGTCACTTCGTTGTTTTCAAGTGAATCCTGTTTTTTGGCAGTCGGACCCAGTCGAACCGTGCCGCCTGGTTGTGGTGTGACAAGCACACCTTTTGAAGATTTGCTTGGAACAGGAAAAAGAATCTTATTGGATAGTGGTTTAGATTTTTTACTACGTAAGACGTAGTATTCACCGAGCCTCGGTTCCATCTTGTAGGGCACATGCTTTTCCACCATGCTTGCGATATGTGCATTCATGATCCCCGCCGCATTGATGAGGCAGCGAGCATTGTACTCACCACCAGACTGAGTATGCACTGTAAACGTTTCCTCATTGGTGATGTCTACTGAAATCACGGTTTCGCCCGTGCGGATAGTCACACCGTTTGACTTTGCATTGGAGGCAACGCGCCTTACAAGTGTGGACGTATCCACCGTCATGGCACTTGGCATATCGAGTCCACCCACTACTTCATCTGGAATGTTTGGTTCATTTTTTCGCAAGGCCTCTCCTGAAAGAAGACGTACATTGTCGATGCCTCTTGACATGGCCTCTTCCGCCATTTTCTTGGCAACGCTCAGTTCCTTGTCATCCATCGCAAGAAGAAAGGCCCCTACAGGCATTGCAGGAACATCAAACGCTTTGACAAGATCTTTATACATACGGTTCCCTTCAAGGGCGAATTTGCTTTTGTAGTATCCGCTTGAAGGTGGGATGACAACAGGCGAATGCACAAGCGCGCTGTTGTGTGTTGTTTGTATTTGTGCGAGGTGATCTTCCTTTTCAAGAAGGGTGACGCTTGCCTTGTACTGAGAAAGTTCACGAGCGATAAGAGTGCCTATGACACCACCGCCCACAATGAGATAATCAATCATGAAATCGTCCTTTCCGAATAAAAAAGAGCATGGTTACTGGGGTTCAGTAATCCACACTCTTGATCTCTTTGGGTTTCCATTAGCTTGTAGTTGAATTATACGATGGTTTCTCACAGTTGGCAAACACTTTGCTTTAACGTGCTTTTTTGTGAAAAGATTGAACTTCATCCCCATATTGAACAAGGAAACTTGACCCATACCCTTCTTTGAGCACAAGGGGATAAAAAAAATAAAAAAATTTGAAACCTTGAATATCAAACCAATGTGTACGTATTCTCACATTGAAACGCACAAAAAAGGGAACCGTTTTCAGCAATGCGTTTGACAAACGCTTTCAATCATGATTTAATCAAAGTAACATAATATCCGGTTAAGAGAAAAAGAGCCAACCGAAGACCGCCCAAGAGGCGTATTTCGGTTGGCTTTTATTATATACATAAAACATAGTATAATTAAAAGGAGGAAACATGGAAAATTACATTGCAGAGTTTTTTGGCACCATGATTTTACTTATTTTCGGAGTCGGTGTTGTTGCCGGAGTAGTTCTCAAAGGCACCAAGGCCAATGGATCAGGTTGGATTGTCATTACATTCGGTTGGGGGCTAGGTGTCGCCATGGCGGTATACGCTACAGGCTGGATCAGCGGGGCGCACATCAATCCAGCAGTAACCATCGCCGAGTGGGCACTAGGCAACCTCACACTTGGTGAAATGTTTGGGTACATGGCCGCACAGATGCTAGGTGCATTTACAGGCGCGGCAATTATTCTAGGCATGTATTATCCACATTACAAGGCAGACGATAACAAGGCGGGCAAACTTGCCACATTCTCAACAGCCCCTGAAATTCGTCACACCCCTGCAAACTTCTTTAGTGAGGTTGTAGGAACATTCATCCTTGTATTTGGAATCCAAGGGATTTTTACAACGTTTGACATGACCAATAACACAGGCTTGGGAGGCGCTGTTGCGCCACTACTCGTAGGGTTGCTTGTTGCTGTTATCGGCATGAGTCTCGGCGGTACTACAGGGTATGCCATCAACCCGGCAAGAGACCTCGGACCACGTCTTACACACTTCTTGCTTCCGGTTCCCGGCAAAGGAGATTCAGACTGGAAATACGCATGGGTGCCAGTCGTTGGACCCCTAGTCGGCGGTGCACTTGGTGGTTTATCATACCACGTGATTCTAGGAGCTTCCACATTTGCTGATCTAGGCGGCATGATTATTGCATTCGGTATTATTTATGCTGTCGTTCAGGTTTTTACATTCTATATCAGCGTAGAAAAGACTACTGTAGAAAAACCTGCTGTAGAAAAATCTACCGTCAAAAAACCAGCTTAAGTTTTAAAAAACTAAAAACACTATGGAGGATACTTTTATGGACAAGAAATATGTCATGGCCATCGATCAAGGGACCACGAGTTCAAGAGCCATACTTTTCGACAAAACAGGATCGATTGCCTACACGGCACAACGTGAATTCAAACAGCACTTTCCAAAACCGGGGTGGGTCGAACACAATGCGAACGATATCTGGATTTCAGTACTAGGGGTGGTTTCTGAAGTCCTTAACGCAAACAACGTCTCACCAAAAGAAGTTGCTTCAATCGGTATCACGAACCAACGTGAAACAACGGTTGTCTGGGACAAGAACACCGGAAAACCGATTTACAATGCCGTTGTCTGGCAATCCCGCCAAACCATGGACATTTGTGACACTTTGAAAGAAGAAGGCTATGAAGAGATGGTCAGAGACAAGACCGGACTCCTGATTGACGCCTACTTCTCGGGCACCAAGGTCAAGTGGATTCTTGACAATGTAGATGGCGCCCGCGAAAAAGCCGAGAACGGTGAACTTCTCTTTGGAACCATGGATACCTGGGTCATCTGGAAACTTTCAGGCGGCAAGGCTCATGTCACCGATTACTCAAATGCTTCGAGAACACTCATGTACAACATCCACGAACTCAAATGGGATGATGAACTGCTTGATATGCTTGGCGTTCCGAAATCCATGCTTCCAGAGGTCAAACAATCTTCAGAGGTTTACGCCAACACCGTGGATTACCATTTCTTCGGTGAAGAAGTTCCAATCGCCGGTGCAGCAGGCGATCAGCAATCCGCACTCTTCGGACAGGCCTGCTTTGAAAAAGGCATGGCGAAAAACACATACGGCACCGGTAGTTTCATGCTGATGAACACTGGTACTGAAGGCATCAAAAGCAAAAACGGCCTTCTAACAACCCTCGCCTGGGGCGTTGATGGAAAAGTCGAATACGCGCTTGAAGGATCGCTCTTCGTTACCGGAAGCGCCGTTCAGTGGCTCCGTGACGGACTCAAGATCATCAAGAAAGCCCCCGAATCAGAGTCGCTTTCCACCAGCATCGAATCAAGCGACGGCGTCTACATGGTACCGGCATTTGTCGGACTCGGAACACCTTACTGGGACAGTGAAGTGAGAGGCGCCATGTTCGGTCTCACGCGTGGCACCGAACGTGCCCACATCGCACGCGCCACACTCGAATCAATCGCCTATCAATCGGCGGATGTCTTAAACACCATGAACGAAGATTCAGGCATCGAACTCAAGGCATTGAGGGTGGATGGTGGCGCAGTCACCAACAACTTCCTCATGCAATTCCAAAGCGATATCCTGAACGTCCCTGTTGAAAGACCGGTCATCCAGGAAACCACAGCTCTTGGCGCGGCTTACCTCGCAGGCCTTGCGGTGGGCTTTTGGAAAGACAAAGAAGAAATTGCTAAACAGTGGGCTGTTGAAAAAACCTACACACCGAATATGGACAAAGCTACACGCGACAAACTTTACGGCGGATGGAAGAAAGCCATTGAAGCTACCATGGCGTTCAAACCAAACAAAAAGTAACCGATTTACCCAATACAAGATAATACCATTCAAAAGAGTTGGAGAGAGAAGTGTCCGCATCCGTTAGGATGTGGATACTATCTCTTTGTTTATTAGGAGGAATCATTATGATACACACAGGCATCATTCCAGCCATCAAAACCCACAAGAAACTCGAACAGTTTTTAAAAAGTGAGAACCACTATGGCGTGCTCATGGATTTTCAGATTTCGCAACTTCCCCCGCTTATCAAGGACATCAAGAAAGCGGGCAAGAAGGTGCTTGTGCATCTGGATCTCATCAAAGGCGTTTCAAGTGATGAATATGGTGCGATTTACCTTATCCAGGAACTCAAGGTGGACGGTATCATAACCATCAAACCCAGTGTGGTCAAGCTTTGTAAAAAGCGCAATGTCATGGGCATTATGCGTCTGTTTTTAAAAGACCGACATTCGTTTGAACAAAGCATGGCGCTTGTCGAGCGCACTAACCCCGATCTCGTCGAGGTACTCCCTTATATGCCTTCGATTTTGCCTGAACTCAACGAACGTCTCAAATGCCCTTACCTAATGGGCGGTCTCATTAAAACTGAAGACCAGGCGAAAACAGTCATAGAAGGTGGCGCCATAGCCATCACAACCTCGAAAGAGAGTCTCTGGTCAGCTGATTTGAGTGGTCATATTAGACACAAGAGAAAGGATAATTCAAATGACTTATGATTATATCATCATCGGAGCCGGTGTCGTAGGCACTGCCATCGCACGCGAACTCATGAAATACGATGTGCATGCGCTCATGCTCGAGAAGGAAAACGACGTCTGCAATCACGCATCGCTTGCGAACAGCGCAATCGTCCATAGTGGCCATGACCCGAAACCCGGTACTCTCAAAGCGAAACTGAACGTGGAAGGGAACAGACTCTACGAAGAACTCGAAGATGTTTTGGACATTCCCCTGCTTAAAAACGGAGCCCTCATGGTCGCAACCAGCGAACAGGAAAACGCCTCACTTGAAAAAATCCATGAACAGGCCCTTGAAAACGGTGTAAAAAATGTTTCCCTCCTTGCTAGGGAAGACGCGCTTGAGCGCGAACCGAATCTCAACCCGAAAGTCACTATGGCCCTCGATCTACCTACTACAAAGGTCACCTACCCCTGGGAAGTGACACTCGCGAACGCTGAAAATGCCATCGACAACGGCCTTGAATTCCACAAATCAACCGAAGTCACAAACATCGAAAAGTTCGATGGCATCTTCACTGTTACGACGGATAGTGGAACCCTCTATAAAACAAAATCAATCATCAATGCGGCCGGTGCCTTCACCGGTAGAATCGCTGCCATGGTCGAAAAAAATACTGACTATGAAATTACCCCAAGAAGAGGCGAATACTTCGTCATCGACAGACACGCCGAGGGGTTTGTGAACCACACTCTCTATCCAACTCCAAGCGACTTGGGAAAAGGCGTACTGATTGTGCCTCAAGTACACGGTGAAACGCTGATTGGTCCAAATTCAGTATTCCAAGACGATCCCGAAAATATCGACAACACAAAATCAGGACTCTCCTACGTGCGCAAGCAAGCCACGCGTCTCAGTGACAAAATCCCATTCAACAAGGTCATAAGAACCTTCACAGGCGTCAGGGCTTCAAGCACCCATGAAGATTTCTACATCAAGGAATCCAGTGAAGTCGAAGGATTCATTCACGTTGCAGGCATCGATTCTCCTGGTCTTACAGCCGCACCGGCAATCGGGAGGTATGTCGTAGAAGACATTCTTAATGCCAAGGACACCCTGAAACCAAACAAAGCCTTCAACCCAAGAAGAAAAGGCATCAAACTCTTCCATCAGATGAGTGAAGTTGAGAAAAAAGAAGCCTTCAGATACGACCCGCGCCACGGAAACCTCATCTGCAAATGCGAAAAAGTCACAGAAGCGGATGTCGTTCACGCCATCAACAGAAGCGTACCCGGCGATACAGTCAAAGGCATCAAGAAACGTTCAAGAGCCGGGGCAGGTCTATGCCAGGGCGGATACTGCGAACACAACGTCATCCATCTTATCGCAAGCGAAACGAACAAACCCGTCACGGACGTTGAATACTACGACGAAGGGTCCTATATTCTGAAGAGCGAAACGAAGGTGAAAAAATGAATTACGATATCATAATAATCGGCGGAGGGGCCGCGGGTGTTGCCGCACTTAAAAGCGCCTATGATCCAAGCCTCAACATTCTACTCGTCGAACGCGAAAAAACCCTCGGTGGCATCTTGAAACAATGCATCCACAACGGATTTGGCATCCATCACTACAAAGAGGAACTCACAGGGCCCGAATACGCCGTACGCGGCATTGAAGACATTGAAACTCTGGATGTAGACATCATCACCGACACCACCGTCATCGATGTCGAAAAAACCAATGGCCTGTTCAGCGTTCGCATGACGAACACCAAAGATGGGGATCATGCGCGCAAGGCGAAATCCGTCATTCTGAGCAGCGGCTGCTATGAACGCACAAGGGGTGCCATTCAGCTACCTGGCGACAGACCCGCAGGCATCATGCCCGCAGGCAGCGCTCAACGTTACTTGAACATGGAAGGCTACCTTGTAGGCAAAAAAGTCTTTATTCTCGGGAGCGGAGACATCGGACTCATCATGGCACGCAGAATGACCCTTGAAGGGGCCGAAGTCAAAGGCGTCGCGGAAATCATGCCCTATTCAAACGGCCTCACCCGAAACATCGTTCAGTGTCTGCACGACTTCGACATCCCGCTTTATCTTTCACACACCATCAGTGACATCCGCGGTAAATCAAGACTCGAAGGCATCACCATCAGCGAAGTCGATGATACCTTTAAAACAATAGAAGGCACGGAAAAACACTTCGATGTGGATACGCTTTTACTTTCTGTTGGGCTCATTCCGGATATCAACATGTTTGAATCGCTATCCTTTGAAACCTCCAGAAAAACAAACGGCGCCGTTGTCGATCAAACGTATCAGACGAGTGTTGAGGGTCTTTTCGCCTGTGGCAACGCACTCCATGTACACGATCTCGTGGATTTCGTCACCGAAGAAAGCGAAAAAGCCGGAAAAGCCGCTAAACAATTCATCATGGAAAACCGCAAGAAAAACGACCGGCTTATCGACATTGAAGCCTCTGACAATATCGGCTATGTCCTTCCACAGAAACTGGATATGGACCAACCTTTTGAAGACGTCGAACTCTCGTTCAGAGCGACCATGAAAGGCGACAAAGGCGTATTCGTCATCCACCAGGGTGACCAGGAGATTATGAGCAAAAAAGCCAAGTTCGTCATGCCTGCCGAGATGGAAAAAATCAAACTCAAACGCGAGCTCATCGATACCACAGAGCCTATCACTGTACGGTTTGAGGTGACACAATGAAAAAAGAAATGATTTGCATCGTTTGCCCCGTAGGCTGTCATCTTTCCATTGATACCGAATCTTTGGAGGTGACTGGAAACCGTTGCCCAAGAGGCGAAAAATACGCACGCATCGAAATCACGAACCCAACCCGTGTGGTGACTTCCACTGTCAAGGTCAACAGTAAGCTTCAAAGACGCGTGAGCGTAAAGACCACGGACGCCATCCCCAAAGGCAGAATCTTCGATCTCATGGACATGCTTGATTCAGTGGAGCTAACAGCCCCCGTACATATCGGAGATGTCGCACTTGAAAACGTATTTGATACGGGTGAAGATGTCGTCGTTACCATGAAACTTGAAGAATAAGCATAGTCAATGTCCCAAACGATAAACCCATCCTTCTTGATTGACCCCCGTGCTAAAAGCCACGGGGGTTTTGTTTGGATGAAAACGTGCAGAAAAAAAGACCCTGACATTTGTCAGAGTCTCCCGGATCACGGCTGGAATGCCCCAAAGAGCACCAACCAGGTGAGAAGGGTCTTCGCCACAAGTGAAAGGACAATGTAGCCTCGTTCTCCGTAAAGGTAGTTCTTGAATTTCCCGACGCCTTTGTATTGCAAGAACATGTTGACGGGGAATGTGTTGAACGCAAGGAAATAAGTAATGAGGATGGCCCAGACAAATCCGGGAACCTGATCGAGATTCGGATTCACGCCAATATAGAATGCGATGGCAAGCCAAGGCGCAAGCCCAATGACAGATCCGAAGATGAACGGCAACCAGTTTTTCTTCTTGCCTTCCTTCTTAGCACCTGAATTGAGAAGTTCCATATCAAGCCCAAATAGATTCATTGCGGCATTTGAGAGTGCAATAAGCACGAATACGGCAATATCGCGTACACCAAACAATGAAGAAATGAGCACAATCATAATCGAAGAGCTGATGGCATACTCATACCAACGCATCTTGTTGATGCCTTGTTTCAAATCGGATACATACTTATCACGATAAGGGTAAGCGATAATGAAATGGAAGATGCCCGAAATCAAGAGAAAACTTGCAGTAAGTGGTAAAAACGGCAGTTCAAAGAGCGTATCGGTCGTGGTAAGTACCAATCCTTCGCCCTCTACGAATCCAAGGTAGTTGCCTACCACTGGAATGGTGAAGGTTTGAGTCCCCGTCCCATCCAGGTTCGGATACACCAAAAATGCAAAAAGCATCATGAGCGTTCCCTGCACCAGATGAACGGTCCCCATGATTTTGTTAAAACGAATCAGTCTTGGAAAACTCAGTTTGTCTTGTGTAGAAGCTTTTTCAGCCATGTAATCACTCCTTTGTGGTTTGAATTCATTTTAGCACGAACTATTTATAAAAATTATTAAGAATGCACTTTTTTTTATTTGGACCCTTTGACTTAATCAATCCAGAATTCTTTCATCAATTCGTCTTGCGACCGTTTTTGTATATGGAATGAAATGTTTTCCCCAAAAGCGAGCCCCCGAAGGATTGATGGATTCATAGTCAACACCGAGCCTCATGTAGTCCGTCTCATGGATAACATATCTTTTCACGGTTTCCAGTAGCTTTGTGGCGATATGATTTCCACGTAAGGATGGACTAACATAGGCTGAAGTGACGTTTGTGATGGTTGGATGTTTCGAAATGAAGGATTCCCCGTTTTTCGACAAGCGTATGTACCCAACGACTTCTTCGTTCTTGTAAGCAATCCATATGTGTGTCGAGGGCTCAGCGAATGACGCTTTTAACGCTTCAAACTCATCTTGTTCATCCCCGGGCATGAACAAGGGAGATAACTGATAAAAGCCCGTGTGCTTCTGGTGAATGGTTTTGATAGCTTTCAGGGTTTCTTCTGTAGCTTTAAGAATCTTTATGTCATTGAGCGCAACGTTCCCAGTTTCAGGTATGGCAATCGCATCCACACACCGCTTTCCAAAACCATTGTCAAAAAAGAGTTTTTCTAGTACTAAGTCATGTTCAAAAAGGGTTACTACCCAAGATAGTTTCTTGTTTGACACCCATCTTGTACCCGCTTCATTGAGTAGGTCTTGATAGATTGCACGTTTGTTTTCCTTTGTTGAAGCGTGCCCCATCAAAGGGACAAAAGCCCCTTCACTCTTTCCAAACAGTTCGCCTGATTGGACATAGAAAAGATAACCGACCACCAAGCCTTCATTAAGCGCAACCAAACCGTCATAATGTTCAAACAGAGTATTAAGAATTTCCTTTACTCTGTTCTTGATTTCATCAAATTCCGGCAGCGCATACACCGACGCTCTCTCAGATTCATAATTCTCTTTGAACAAATCATAAAGTCTGTCAAAATCGCTTAATCTTGCTTTTCGCAATTTCATTTGATCAACCTTTCAAATTGTCTTTAATGGTTATTGTCGTTTCCATACGGTTTCAATCCTTCAAAAAGCGCATTGTATCCGGAGCGGTTCTTCACTCTGCCAAAGGAGAGTTCCTTGTTTTTGCCATGCATTAGCAAAAAACATTTAGTGAGTTCTGCGACCGTCTGTTCAAGGGATGTCATGAACTGAGAATACGCAAAATCATAAGGCTCTGTGTCCTTGTCATAATGTGCATCGATTAGGCTTTCCGTCACCTGATCGAGTGGATAGAGTTTGAGGTGCAAAAGTTCATGGACCATGACTTCTTCCATGTTAAGTCCATTAGGATTCAAACCATTTAACAAAAGCACGGCTTTTTTATCATCCGGATCCACTTTGAAATCCCCGGTTTTCCTGAATCCTTCATCCCGAATGATTTCAAGAGAAACATCCCAGCTCTCTTTAAGTCTCAATACTTTTTTCCAGTAAGCAAAAAGATTTTGAAGAATCTTTTCATTCATCAAATACCTCCTTTTGAGTATCGATAAGTTCTTTGATAAACGTTATCTTCTTTTGTTCCTTTTTGTTCTTTTCAATGTAGCTTTCATGTTGACTCAAGCGTTATTTATCGCTGATTTTATCTCGCGATAGACTGAAAAGATATCGTCTTCATAGTTACTTATGAGTGTCAGCTCTGTGTGAGTATCCAGGTTATAGCCACTCATGAAGGTTACCCCGGGATCCACGCCTTGAAAATAAGGGTTGTTATTCTCATCAAGCCATACTCCAAGGCCATACCCATGGGTCCCTAGATCAACGTGTCTTGCAAGCATCATAGCGACCGATTCTTTGTTTAATACTTTGTAGCGAAGCAGCCCTTGCCAAAACCTTTCCACATCCAAAACGCTTGTGAACGCGCCTCCTGCCCCGGTGCCCTTGACATCCACGCTGTAGATGTTCGTGTGATAGGGTGCCTCGTTAGAATCACGCACATAGGCGTTCGCGCAGTTACCAGGCAACCTGTCGAGTTCATAGTAACCTGTATGTGTCATTTTGAGTGGTCTGAAGAGTATTTCCTTTAAATAGTGGTCGAACACCTTGTTCGTGATGGCTTCAATGATCAGACCAAGCAGCACAAAGCCACTGTCACAGTATTCAAACCGTGTTCCAGGTTCAAAAGCCATCGGTTTGTCTCTGAAAAGGGGGAGAAGTGCTTTAGAACATCTGATTTTGTAGTTGGGGAAATCCTTCCAAAGATCACTATAGTCTTCCATACTTGATTCATCAAAGTAATCAGGAACCCCGGAAGTGTGAGTAAGCAGTTCCTTGACCGTCACATCTCCATCAATTTCATTCAAAGAAAAATCGACTACGTCGCCAAGTTTCGAATCAAGGCTCAGACGATTATCCTCTATGAGTTTCATGATTCCAACCGCCACAAAAAACTTGCCTGCAGATGCCGTTTGAAACGATGTATTTTTATTTATGGGAATTTCATTGGTCAGGTCTCTATACCCAGTGCATACCACTTCTTTTTGTTCGCTTTCTTTAAAAAGTGCAACGCCACCTTGCATGGTAGACATGAATTTTTTCAGCCTATGCTTATCAATCATACAACCACTCCAATCATATTTATTATACAAGGGCTTCTTTGGATAAACAACAAAGAAAAAAGCTGGCAAAAATGACCGCCAGCTTTGAATTGAATTATCCTGAATGTCTGAAAGGGTTGTTTCTTGTATTGTCATCGTATTTGAGTCTGACGGCCGAAGCATGAATGAAGAGTCGCTTGTGAATGATGATTACAATAACCAGAATAATGCTTATGAGAAGCACCAGCAGAGAATCGACCAAGAGACCAAGACTTATGGGAATACTTGTAGTAGCCAGAGCAAGGGATGTTTCAAGATCACGAATACCGATATAGAAAATGGATGTGGCAACAGCGAATATCAATACCACGAGTGGTGCATAAACAAGAAGACTTCCCATCACAATGGCAACTCCCAGACCATTTCGAATGCCAATAATAGGGTTGAAATTCCTAGCGATGACTGCAAACAAGAGCATCACAATGGGCAGTGGTCCAAAACTGCCAAGCCACTGGGCAAGCAACACTAGCACTGCCCCTTTTATGAGATCCAAAAGAAGCGTCATGAAAAAGGCTGGTTCCTTGAGGTGGGTAAAGACATAATAAGGCCCCACTTTGTCCGCTCTTACGAGTTTGAGTCTTTCCTTGTCGATAAACCCTCTCAGCAAATATATGTTTGGAACGACACCAATCATGTAGGCAACCACAATCAATATAAGATTCTCCATTAGCATACACATCCTTTAACTGGCATTGTAGCACACGCAGGGTCAAACTCAATGGCACATCTGTCAAAGTTGAAACTTCTTGGATTTTCAAGCATGAAATCCTATTGGGTGAAGATTGAATGCTATAATAAACCATATTAGACACTTCAGGAGGTAATTGTATGAAAGACACTCTCATTCCTTTTAACAGAAAAATGGGTGCGTTGCACCTTTTGCAGGGAACAGCAATACTGGTTCTCTCATTGACCGTGGATGTATTCAGAGATTTCAAACCGACCATTTTCGGGCGATTCTTGGAACCTTATGAATCAGGCGGGTATGGTCCGGTCACCCAGGAACTTTTTGATTTGCCCTTTGGTATTCTGGTCGCGGTATTTCTTCTTCTGAGCGCGCTTTTTCATTTTCTCATCTCGGGTCCTTTGAAGGACAACTATCTGGGTGCGATTGAAAAGGGCTCCAATCCCTACCGGTGGTATGAATACGCCCTTTCCTCTTCAATCATGATCGTGCTTCTCGCTACCATGTTCGGCTTGCTTACGATTGAAGCGATCGTACTTATCTTCGTAATCAACGCACTTATGAATCTCTATGGGTTGATTATGGAAAAGATGAACCCTCTGAACCGAGACAAAACTGACTGGACAGCGCACTGGTTCGGCTGGATTGCCGGCATCACACCGTGGGTGCTCATTGTCGTCTACATGCTCAACAACGGAGATTTGTCACAACTGCCGTGGTTTGTGATTCCAGGCCTTCTTTTTTACTTCCTCACATTCAATCTCTTCGCCTTCAATCAGTACCTTCAATACAAGAAAATCGGTCCATGGAAGGATTATGTTTACGGAGAGCGCATGTATGTATGGTTGAGTCTTTTTGGAAAATCAGTTCTCGCATGGTTCGTTTTCCTCGGCATCATCCTAGCCTAGAAACGCATAACGATTTAAATGAAAGTCTTGGTCTACAAGGCGAAAAAACCTTGATAAACTTGAAAGGCGATTGCAAGCCACTAAGCAATCGCCTTTTTTAGTGTGACAAACCACTCATATATTCAAAAAACCGTTTCTATTCATATTGAATGCACTTGTGAATGCTATACGATGCCCTGATCAAGCATCGCCTTGACAAGTTTTTGAAAACTGTACACATTGACCCCAAACTGCAAGTCGGTATCCTTGTCGTATGTTTTGGCGGTATGATGGATATCGTCAAATATGGTTTCCATCATGGCTTTGAGTTTTTCATTGATGGTTTCAAAGGACCAGCTGTTGAATTGAGCACTTTGAGCGATCTCGAAGCCCGATACTAATACACCACCAGCGTTTGCGGCCTTGCAGGGTGCGAACAGGATGCCGTGTTTCTTGAACAAGGCTTTCCCCTTGCTCGTGGTCGGCATGTTTGCGCCCTCTCCTACAAGCATGATGCCATGGTCTATCAGTTTTTGTGCAGAGGTTTCATTTAGTTCGTTCTGTGTAGCACAAGGAAGGGCGACATCCGCTTTGAGCGCCCATATTTCGCTTGAATCATCGTTGTATTGTGCAGTTTCTCGTTTTTCGGTGTAACGTTTGATGCGGTCTCTTTTGTCTTCCTTGATGGTTTTTACAATGTCAATATCAAGACCGTTTTCTTCATGAATGAAGCCTGAAGAATCGGACATCGCTATGACGATGCCACCAAGTTCACGAACCTTGTATGCGGCGTGCAATGCCACATTACCGGAGCCAGAAATAATGACTTTCTTGTCTTTCAGAGACGTATTCCTTATTTTTTTGAGCAGCGTCTCTACAAAGTAAGCCAGCCCATATCCTGTCGCTTCGCGTCTTACAAGCGATCCGCCAATTAAAGAATCTTTTCCCGTCATGCTGCTTGTGACCTGGTTGGTAATTTTCTTGTAGTAGCCGTAAAGATAGCCGATTTCCCTTTGTCCCACGCCAATATCACCGGCAGGAACGTCCACGTCTTCGCCCAGATGATGGAAAAGTTCACGCATGAACGCGTGGCAAAACGTCATAATCTCAAAGTCACTTTTTCCCTTGGGGTTAAAATCAGAGCCACCTTTGCCTCCACCCATAGGGAGATTGGTGAGACTGTTTTTGAGCGTTTGATCAAACGCCAGAAACTTCAGGACCGACTGGTTCACACTGGGGTGAAAGCGGAGTCCGCCTTTGTATGGCCCAATAAGCGAACTGTGCTGGACGCGGTAGCCTCGGTTCACCTGAACGTTATTCTCATCGTCAATCCATGTGACTTTGAACCCGATAACCCTTTCAGGTTCAAGCAGTCTCTCAACGACGTTGTAGGTTTCGTATTCAGGGTGGTGTTCAATGATTTCGTCGATGGACGTCAAAACGTCATGAATCGATTGCAGGTATTCTTTCTCATTGGGATAGAGTTTCTCGAACTTATCATATTGTCGCTTCAAATAGGTATTTTTCATGATGACCCTCCTTGAAGTTATAGGCTATGATGCGGTGTTCTAAAGTGTATCAAAATTGTTTCTCTGAATGGTCTTGTAAGTAAGGATAGACTCTTCGAACTTGGAAAGAAGAAGACTCACTGAAGCTATATTTGTCTTGAAAGGCTCAAACGTTGATTTGAAAGACTTCCTATTGTCATCATTTATTATTACACCTCTAGCCAGAGTCACATGTGGAGTGAACGGTCTCTGATCCACTTTGAACCCTTCTTTTTCCAAAGCACTCTTCAAACCTGAATAAAGAGCACTCAGTCGAGGATTCTCCTTGGGACCAATCCATACAATGTCACCGCCTCTTGATGGGCTGAAATGAGACAAGTGGTCGAATGTCAAATTCATGGGAGATGTATCAATGCTTTTTACAACGGCTTTGGCTTTTTCCACTTGCTCTTCATTTAAATTGCCAAGAAAAGAAAGG
The DNA here is from genome assembly GCA_051745505.1 of Bacillota bacterium. Taxonomy (GTDB): domain Bacteria; phylum Bacillota_I; class Bacilli_A; order Izemoplasmatales; family Izemoplasmataceae; genus M55B118. The sequence goes on along the minus strand of JBNJEC010000008.1, from coordinate 11,116 downwards.
GTGAGGTGTATATGCTCTTCTTCTACGATTCTTGCCTTGTCAGCATGTTTTTCAAGCACTTTGGCATAGTTATGAAATGTTTCACGAATGGGCTTTACAAATTCAAGCGCAATGAAATAATGCATACAATCCCTCCTCGTTCTTAATTATATTGTAACACAGAGGTTTCTCACCGTATGCAACAAGATGTGTTGAAACACATATCTTCCCATGATATTATATTTTAAACACGCACTTCAAAAAGGGGGAGAACCATGATTAAAAAATTACTGACAATATTTTCAGTTTTACTGGTCATCATGACACTGGGCGCATGTTCACAAGAAGAAACCACGGAGCCTGATCCTTATGAATCTTCACCAGAGACTCAAACGTTCGACTTTGAGAACCTTGCTGAAGAATATGATGTATCAAGCGGAAAGCTGGATCTATACTTCTATGAGGAAGGCATTCCTTACGTGTCCATCGATTCTTTTGTCGATTTACTTGATGGGGCCATCATTTCAGACGAAATAGAAACCAATTTTGAGGATGGTATCTACACCATGGACTATACCTTGGAAGCCGGTGAAAGTGAAGAACACATCTATGAGGACACACACCTAGAGCTTGAACTCGATTTGGACAATGGGACGGTTACGGTTAACCGCCTTTCTTTCTTCGATGGCATGAGTGAAGAAACCAAAACGGATTTCGGGGAATTTCTGGAAGTCACGGACTATGAAGAAACCGTCAAGGATCCCATAACCATTGACCTTGATGCATACAATATTTCAGTCATCGAAAAGGACGGATACGTACTATTGCCTTTTCAGGTTGCCAATCTCTTCTTCTCTGGAGGCATGTACAACGCCTATTTCAACGGAGAGACGATTTATGGTATTGACTCTTATCAGATTACAGACGATATGGCTATCAGTGAAACGCTGAACGATACTTCACTGAACAGTGAAGACATCCCAAAACCCGTCAAGGACTTCAGCGCGGATTACCTTGCCCTGTCATTCGATTATTTCTACGGACTCAAAGAAGTTAATGGCATCGATGATTACGAAAATTCCCTACAAGATTATGAAGACTCGCTTGAAGGCGATGACAGATCGCACTACAAAGCCATCAGTGATTTTCTTTACGCACAGGACGATATCCATACCTCGCCACTCTTGAATGGCATCTACGAGGACGAGCTCTCGTTTCAGTACTCGATTATGGATTTGGAAGAGAGAACAAGAACCTACTATGAAGCTTACTACAATGATTCACTGAATGCCCACTGTTCCGATGGCAATAGTCTGACTCTGAATGATGACGGCACCAAAGCCATCGTTAAAATCGACGGTTTCAGCAAGGAGTCTCTCGATACATTTGAAGGCTACATGAATGACATCGACAGCGAAGGCACTGTAGAAGATGTTGTCATTGACCTATCTTGCAATGGTGGGGGCGTACTTGGCACCATGATCGAAATGGTTGGCTACATGACTGATGAGCCTGTGGATTTCTACATGAAAAACTCAACTGACGAAAGCACATCCGTCACGACGTTTGATGTGGACATAGAAGCAAGGGATTATGACTTTCACGTCCTTTCTAGCCCACTTTCCTATAGTGCTACGAACAGTTTCCTGTCCATCGTCAAGGAAAACAATCTCGCTACAATCATAGGACAAAATTCCAGCGGAGGCGCGTCTTCAGTGATGACGGACATCACACCGAGTGGTTCTATATTCCGCATGAGTAGCACCGACATCATGGCCAACAGCAACTATGAAAGCATTGAATACGGCATCGAAGTGGACAGTGAACTCTCAGTTGAAGATATCACGAACAATGAAGCGGTTTTCGACGCACTGCCATAAATAGCAAAGGGAATCCAGCTGGATTCCCTTTTTAAATGGACTGATCTATTGGGTTTCAATGTCGTTTTTGATTTGCCTAGTCAAGCTTTCCATTGCATCCGCATCAATGTTTTCATGGCGTTTGTATCTGTCAAGAACTCTCCAGATGGGCTCTTCTTTTTCATGCCACCAGAGTTTTCTAAAGTGGGTTTCTATGTATTCAAACCACTCTGGATGGAAGAGCTCCAAGAATTTGACGGGATACTCCATATCCATTTTCGGTGCATAACGCGTTTGATCGGCAATTTTCAGCGTGTATGCATCATGAATGACTTTGCTGTTTTCTCCGATACTGAGCGTGTATGTTCCATTGAACACAGTAAATCCATGACGCACTTCATCGTAGGATTCAAAGGCTTCAAGTGGGATATCCAGACGTACTTTCTTCGTTTCATCGGCCTTGAGATAACCCTTTTTGAACGCTCTTAATTCCTTGGCCGGTTTGACAAGGTGTGGTACCTTTGTCCCAATGTAAACCTGGACAGTCTCAGAAGCATCAATGGCGCTATTGTTTTTAAGAACTACATCCACCGATACATAAGCCTCTTCACTTGTTTCGTCTTGTTTCCAATCAATAGACTCATAAGTGATGTCCGAATAACTGAGTCCATAGCCAAACGGATAAAGGACGTCCATCTCATGTGTGTCGTAATATCGGTATCCATTCATGATGAGGTCGTGATGATAATCCACGCTTACAAGCGGTGGGAACGTGCCAAAATGCGGGGTGTGCTCAATCTTGAGCGGGAACGTCTCCTGAAGTCTTCCACTTGGATTCGTTTTTCCCGTTACAATATCAAGCGTTGCCTCTGCGGCTGCGCCTCCCAGGAACCAGGTCTCAAGAATCGCGCGACTCTCAGGAATGATTTCACGCAGATCAAGGGCACTTCCATTGCTCAAAATAACAACGATGTTTTCATTGACTTCCTTAATCGCTCTGAAGACTTCCAGATGCTCTTTTGGAAGGGTCATGTGTTCTCGGTCTTTTCCTTCGGTCTCTATGACGTCGGTGGTGCCGGTAAAAAAGAAGACAGTATCATTCTCGCTTGCGACCTTGACCGCTTCTTTCAACAAGGCTTGCGATGTACCGTTTTCCTTGTAGCCTTCTGCGTAGTCCACATCTTTGAACACACTTGAAAATGCATCCAATGGAATTTCCTGCTTGTAGGGTTTGACCGTTGCACTACCTCCACCGTTGGTTCTTGGTTCTTTTGCGAATCCCCCGATTATACCGACTTTTATATCTGTGTTTTCAACTGGGAGGATGCCATCATTTTCAAGCAACACGATCGCTTCGCTCGCAACTTTTTTGGCGAGTGCGTGGTGCTCATCCAAATTAATTGATTCAAGGCGTTCAACTTTCTTGACCTTTTCGTGCATATCAAAGAGTGGTTTCAGACTTTCATCCAGTTCTTTTTCAGTCAAGGTCTTGTTTTCCAAGGCGTCTTTGACCTCGTCTTCAAATGAAGAGGGTCCAGGCATTTCAATATTCATACCGTTTTTAATGGATTTCACTTTGTCCTGAACGGCACCCCAGTCAGAAACGACGACCCCGTCATAATCCCACTGTCTTCTGAGTACATCCTGAAGAAGATAGGAAGATTCAGATGCATAGTGTCCGTTCAACTGGTTGTAGCTGCTCATGATCATCCATGGGTTGGCCTTCTTGATGACCTTGTAAAAAGGGTAAAGATACATTTCATGCATGGTCCGCTCGTCGACTTTGACATCGACGAAACGTCGCATGGTTTCTTGTTCATTGAGCCCATAGTGCTTGATGCACGCACCAATATTTTCCGACTGGACTCCCTTTACGAAACCCTGTCCGATTTCACTGGTGAGATACGGGTCCTCGCTGTAGTATTCGAAGTTGCGTCCACCCAAAGGACTCCTTTTCAGATTCATCCCAGGCCCAAGCAAAACATCAACCTGGTGATGACGACATTCCTTGGCAATGGTTCGTCCGACCTCTTCAATCAAATCAGGGTTCCACGTTGATGCCATAGCTGATGCACTTGGAAAAAGCGTTGTAGGCTGCAAGAAGCGTTTGCTTAAAAAATCCCCGTCTTCAACAGGCTTGCCATACACCCTTACACCATGCGGGCCATCCGCGACATTGATTCTTCTTCCTTCCACATGTTCACTTTCAAACAGATGCCAGTTTCCCTGACCACTCGTCAATTTAATCTTTTCATCCATTGGTATCTTCTTCATTTGTAGCCTCCATTCATAACTAAAACGTTTTCGGTAATATTATACCATATCCCATTTTTGATTAGAATACACAATCTTCATTCATTGAAAAAACTCTCCATAGCATAACGCCATGAAGAGTTATCGCATTATAATAATAAGCGAAGTTATAAAACACAACATTTTAAAAATCACTGATATTGTGCGTGAATGATGCGGAAAAACTTTATCAGTCTTCGTAGCTATACAGGTCTACATCAGCCTTTTTGATGAGTTTTTCCTTACTTGATATGATGGATTCAACAACGTATTTTGCGATTGCGGGCGCAGAAGGCACACCTGGAGAATCGGTCCCTGCAACATGAATAAATTGCTCATGCTCAAGGGAAGGATGAATGTAGAAGTCTTTTTTGTCAATGGTTGATCTGACACCTGCATAAGTATAAAGCGTATTGTGATACGGCACATTGTTGATTCTCTTGGCTGCATCTTTTTTCACGCTTTCAAGCCCTTCTTCAGTGACGCTGTCGTCATCGATGGAATCCTGATCCTTCGCGGATGGACCAATGAGTACATTGCCATCTGGTTGGGGTGTGATCAGAACCCCTTTGGTCACTTTTCCCGGTAGTGGAAACAGTGTCTTTTCTGTGAGTACTTCACCAGCATCGGGGCGGACAACATAGTATTCACCTTTTCTGGGTTTCATGGCATAAGGCACCTGTTTTTCAACCATGCTTGCTATGTGTGCGTTCTTGACACCCGCCGCGTTGATGATATATCGGGTTTTGAATGTCTGTCCTGAATCCGTATGAACCGTGAAGGATTTGTCATTATGAGGTTCTATCTTGCTCACAGCTTGTCCGGTCAGGATCTTTGCACCGTTCAGTTTAGCATTTGATGCAACACGCGTGACGAGTTTGTAGGTATCCACAATCATGGCCGTTGGCATGTCAAGCCCACCATAGACATTGTCTGTAAGATTGGGTTCTTCCTTGCGCATTTCGTCTCCACTCATGACGCGCACTTCATGTATGCCTCGCGCCTTTGCGCCTTCAGCAAGTTTCTTGGCTTTGCTGAATTGCTTCTCATCCATAGCAAGCAAGAAGGCCCCACTGGTAAGTGCAGGAATGTCAAATTTCTTGACAAGATTAGGAAACATACGGTTTCCTTCCAGTGCGAATTTGCTTTTGAGATACCCCTTGGGTGGCGTAATCACCACTGGAGAATGCACAAGCGCACTGTTGTGGGTTGTCTGAAGCTGTGCCAGACGCTCTTCTTTTTCCAAAAGCGTGACACTTGTATCGTATCGTGCAAGTTCTCGTGCGATGAACGTACCGATAATGCCACCGCCAACAATAAGATAATCAATCATAAAATCTTCCTTTCTGAATGGAAAAAGAGCATGGTTACCCCGGTAGGGCAATCCACGCTCTTCATCTCTTGGGATTTGCATTAGCTTGTAATTACATTATACGGTCTTTGAGAACAACTGGCAAACAGTTTGCATAAAAAGTAATCTTCCATAATTATCAATGCATGTTAAATTAATGGTTTACATAACATCCAAAGAGAAACGCTCCTGAACATCAGGAGCGTTTCAACAAACACTATCAAATAGTGCTATTGGACAGCAATGCCACTGCTGCCATTTTGGTAGATAACGTATACACCATCTGAATCTTCCATAAAGTAATAGACAGTGAGTGTTACGGTTTCACCGACATTCAATTCAAGCGCATTGAGAGAATCGTTGGGGCTTTGATAATAAAACATTATGAACTCACCCGTTGTCGTGTCTTCCAGATACATATTGTTGTATGGTCCGCCTGCTTTAATGATGCCAGTGACTTCGAACGCCTGTCCGTGAAGATTGCGGTTGCTTGAATCCAAGGCCGCAACATCACTGATGGTATGTGTGGAGTCAACCGGTACAGAAGGGGTGTTGTTGGAACTTAGTATGGATTCCAGTTGAAGATTCGCCATCTGATAGCGGCTGTGATTGCTGACTAGTTGGCCTGCAACCTCCACTTCGTCACCAATGTTGACACTCTGGTTTGTGATGAGTTCACCTGTATGAATAACCATCGAGTCGGAGCCGTCATGAATAAAGTACCCGGCGTTGAATTGTCCATAAATGATGCCCTGGGTATGAATATAATCCCCTTCACTGGCATTCAGTGCAGCATCAATACTCATCGGTGTTGTACCCTGAATTGTGACATCGAATGTCACACTTTTTGTCAATGTCTGAAGGGTGGCTGTACCACTCATCGTAATCGTCGACGTGGAAGCCGGTGTAGTAATGAAGGTACCATCATCACCTATCAGGGCCGTGTCACTTGATGTCCAGCCACTGAATTGAGTACCGTTTGTTCCGGTTGCCGGCATGGTGATGTCGTCTCCACTTGTCCACTTGTCTTCAAGATCCGCAATGTCCGAATAAAAATCTTGCATGACGGTGTTCTCCGTAATACCGGAAACACCATTTTGATAAAGCACATAAACATCGGTTCCACTGTCCATGAAATAGATGACAGTAAGGGTTACAAATGAACCTTCAAGGTTTTCAAGCGCTATGATGGAATCTTCTGGAGCTCGGTAATAAACCTCAATCGATTCAGAAGAATCCGGATCGTCAATGTATACATTGTTGTATTGTCCGCGCATATCCAGGATGCCCGTTACCTCGAATGCCTGTCCGTGAAGATTTCGATTGGTTGAATCAAGAGCCACGATGTCTGAGATAGCCAAGGTGTCTTCAACTGGTAGATTAAGTGTGTTTCCTGTGCTCAGAATTTCCTGTTTTTGAACATCTGCAATTTGATAAAGACTGTTATACTTGTTTATTTGTCCATAAACTTCGACTTCATCACCAATAATCACGGTTTGATCAACAATGTCTTTATCGTTGTAAATGGAAATTGAATCACTGCCATCATAAATGAAGTAGCCACCATTGAACTGTGCGTATACGATGCCATTGGTATGAACCGGGCTATCGACGGTATCATTGAGAGCAGTATCGATATCCGTAGGATTGCTTAGAACGGTCACTTCAAAAGACACAGTCTGAATGAGTGTCTGAAGCTCGGCTGTCCCCCCCATGGTAATGGTCGTAATGGAAGCTGGGGTTGTGATGAACGAACCGTCATCGCCAATAAGGCTCGTATCACTTGATGTCCAGCCACTGAACTGTGTGCCGTAGGTGCCTGTTGTAGGTAGTGTGATATCATCACCATCAGTCCACATGTCTTCAAGTTCTGCGATATCGGCATCGAATTTGCCTTGAACCGTGCCTGGTACAATGCCGTTTTCGCCATTTTGATAAAGCACGTTCACATCAGTTCCGGTATCCATGTGATACATGACGGTAAGCGTCACCGTTTCACCCACATGGTTTTCAAGCGCCGCAATGGAATCTGATGGTCCTCGATAATAGACCAAAAGAGAATCCGAGGTGTTTGGATCATCAATATATACATTGTTATACTGTCCGCGTATATCTAAGATACCTGTCACTTCAAACGCTTTTCCGTGAAGAGAACGAACGTTTGAATCCAAATTGACGATATCCGAAATGGTCCGTGTATCGTCAACCGATATATTGGTTGAATTGCCTGAACTGACAATTTCTTCTTTTTGAACATCCGCTATCTGATAGAGGCTGTTGAATTTGTTCATGCGTCCATAAACTTCAACTTCATCCCCTGTGACAACAGCCTGATCACTGATGTCTTCTGCTGTATATACAACTATTTGGGAAGTGCCATCAAAAATGTAATAGCCTCCGTTAAACTGTGCATAAACCACGCCTTTTGTGTGGACAGGGTCATCAATAGCTGCGTTTAGCGCAGTGTTTATATCCGAAGGATTGCTTAGAACCGTCACTTCAAAAGATGCGGTTTGAATGAATGTCTGAAGTTGGGCCGTACCACCCATCGTGACAGTTGTAATGGAAGCTGGGGTTGAGATGAATGATCCGTCATCGCCTATCAGACTCGTATCACTTGATGTCCAGCCACTGAACTGTGTACCGTAGGCACCTGTGGCAGGAAGCGTGATATCGTCGCCATCCGTCCATGTGTCTTCGAGATCCTCGATGTCAGAATCAAGTTTTCCTTGTGTATCAGCCGGTAGAATATCCGCGTCATCATACTGATAAAGCATGCGAATGGTTCCGTCCGTATTGAGCAGATAATACACCAGTTCAAGTTCGACAACGTCTCCGAGATGATTTTCAATCGCAGTCAGAGAATCCGGAAGGGATTGGTAGTAAATCTCGATTTCGGCCGAACTGGCTGTAGATTCGATGTAGAAGTTGTTGTAGGTTCCTTTTTGAGTGATGGTTCCTTGTACGGTAAAATGCTGACCGTGCACATCCGGAACAATCGCATGAGGATCATAGTTGTTGTAAAGTTCTTCAATGGTTGCACTCTGTGGATCGAAATCATATTCATTGCCGGTTGAGATTATCTGCAGATTGCTGCGGTCTTTGACCTGGTAAAGCGAATGGTAATCTGCATATATGCCCGTATACTTGATTTCATCTCCTAGTTCCACAAGGTCATCAATATCATGGGTCGGTGAGTCATAGATGGCCATATGGATATTGCCGTCATACACAAACACTCCGCCATCAAATTCAGATGTTACCACACCTTGTATGGTAACCGGGTCCCCTACGGGACTTAATTCATAAAGTGCAGTAAAACTTGAGAATGATTGAGTTGCCACACTTTTGGCAACCATCAAGACGAATTCCTTGGTCACTGCCTCTCCGTTATAAGAAAGCGTCGCGGTGAGCGTGACTGCCTCGTCATCTTCATCAATGCCAGGACGTGTCACAGTTCCGTCCTCCGCGATGATTTCAGGATGGCTGCTGGTCCAGGAAATTTCGGCTGCAGAGTAGCCATCAAGCGTGGTTGGAAGATAGAGATCCATCTTGACCTTTTCATTTTCAATATCGAGATCTAGAATATCTTTCGCTTGTTCAAGGAACATCAGTTCATCATTGGTCCATTTTGCATACAGTTTGATGTCGTCTGGGGGCATCTCGTTAAACTCAAAAGCTTCGCTGAATGTGTCATCCAGATACCACCCGTCAAAAACGTAGTCATCTTTTGTTGGATTTTCAGGCTTTTCAACGTCAGTTCCATATTTTTGATTGATTGACTCAACCGTACTGCCTCCGTTGCTATCAAAGGTAATGGTAACGGAATTGGCTTTCCATTTTGCATAAATGGTCAATGAATCCGAAGGCATTTCCAGTGAACTGAAAGGGTGCTCCAATAGACTGTCCTTATACCAGCCTTCAAAGGAGTAGCCATCTTTTTCAGGGGTTGGCAAGTCGATTTCATACCCGATAATGCTCGTGATTTCGCTCGGTCCTTCGACTTCTCCCCCATTCAATTCAAGTCGAATAGTGCTTTGATCATTGCCGGTTTCTTCTCCAAGTCTGCCATTGACAAGATCGTCTAGCCACTGTGATTCATCGTCTTCATACTCAGGATGATTTTCTATATAAATATCATAAGCGGAAGGACCAGATGGTCCGGTTTCACCTTGAGGACCCCTCAATGTTTCAAGGTCGATCAAATCCCGCCAGGTATCTTCTCCGTCATATTGCCACTGGATGTGTGAATCAGAAATAGAGAACACAATGTCGCGTCCATCTTCTCCTTGAGGACCTCTAAGAACTTCGAGGCCAATCAGATCACGCCACTGGTCTTCTCCTTCATACTGCCATTGAATGTGCGTATCAGACACTGAAAGGACCATTTCACGTCCGTCCTCTCCATCAGTCCCTTCAACACTTTCAAGCCATTCTTCATACGTTTCATTCACCGCGCCTGCTTCAACGCCCAGTTGATAGATCTCATAGAGTTGCTCGTCGTACGTTTCTTCTTCGGGTATGTCTTCAACAGAGTCTGTACAAGCTGCAACGGTGAACACCATTGCAAAAACAATTAACAGACTGCTTACCCTTTTCATGGTTACCTCCATAAAATTTTTTTGAATCCTGAACCTCTAAAAAAAGCCATGTGAAAACACATGACCTGATATTATTTCATAACGTCCCCCCTTTTCGTCTTTTTTCACCTTCATACTATCACAAAAAATTATAAATACCAGTCTATATTATAATTAATCCTTGTTTTAACAATAATGACAGACAAAAAAACCTCAGCCAAAGCAATCGCTCATATCTCAAGATGTAAGACTAATTATTAAGGCTGTACAAAACAGAAATAAAATAACGTTTTGGAAAAGGAAAGGTGTTCAAACGTTTTGAGAATCTTCTAACCAGCCGATTTATAGATTTCCGCGATTTTCGTATAAAGCCTCAAAGGATACATGCCATCATGACTTTCACCAAGCAGAGTTTCAGACATCTCTTCAGGTTTCTTGATTCTCACTACACCCGCCTTAATGAGTTTTTCCACATACGTATCATAACTTTTCTCACTAAGAATCGAAGCTGTCTGAAGATAGTTTTTATAAGGTTTCAGCGTCTTCACGATGGAATCACATGGCAGCATCTTGACCCATACGTTTCTAAAAAGCATTGAGAGTTCAAGGGTTGAATCGTCGCTTGTGATGACACTGACGCCATCTTTTTTATAAATCCGTTTCCCCGTATCTTCCTTGACCATTTCTTCGTAATAAAGTTCTACCGCGTTCTTGCTTTTCATGCCATAGGGAACAGGCTGATGTGCATGACTTACCTCATACAATATGTTGAAGAACCGTTTCGCAAACCTGTCGAGTGTTTCTCTGTCATTCGTATCCACATAAATCCCTTGCGCAGAAGAACACAAAAGTTGATTCGTCGTAACAATATTTTTCGCAAGTCCTTTCAAGTCTTCATCTGTGGCATTTGAGTCTGCGTAGGCAAACGAAAGCTTATGGCCCCATTCAATGAGCTTCGTGTTAGGACCCGCCATGGAGCGGGCCGCGTTGATGGCCTCATCGCCTCCCCATACGACGATCCCGTCTGCGATATCCGCAAAAATTTTCAAGGTATC
>JBNJEC010000007.1:0-30605 GCA_051745505.1 Bacillota bacterium | reverse complement strand
AAACGCGGCCGCAAGGTCGTTGTTGAAAAGAACCGTCCGCTCAAGAGTCTTTCTGACATGCTCAGAGGGAAACAGGGACGTTTCCGTCAAAACCTTCTTGGTAAGCGTGTGGATTATTCCGGACGGAGTGTTATCGTGGTCGGACCGGACCTTGAAATGTATCAGACAGGCCTTCCGAAACAAATGGCCATCTCTCTTTTCAAGCCGTTTGTCATCCGCGAACTCATCAACCGTGAAATCGCAAGCAACATCAAGAGTGCGAAAGGCTTGATCGAAAGACAGGACGGACGCATCTGGGATGTGCTTGAAGAAGTCATCAAGGAACACCCCGTGCTCCTTAACCGCGCACCGACCCTTCACAGACTCGGGATTCAAGCCTTTGAACCCGTCCTCGTGGAAGGGAAAGCCATCCGTCTTCACCCACTCGTAACCACCGCCTTCAACGCGGACTTCGACGGTGACCAGATGGCTGTGCACGTTCCACTCAGTGAAGAAGCCCAGGCCGAAGCACGCATTCTCATGCTGGCTTCCAACAACATTCTTAACCCCAAAGACGGCAAACCGGTCGTCACACCGTCACAGGATATGGTTCTTGGAAACTACTACCTCACCATGGAACGTTTTGACGAACCTGGCGAGGGCAAAATCTTCAAGGATTCAAAAGAAGCCCTTCTCGCATTCGACAACGGTGAAGTCACCCTTCACTCAATGATTGCCATGCGCGCAAGTTCTCTTGGGAACGCACCACTTACGGAGAAACAAAAAGAAGGGTACCTCGTGACCACGGTCGGTAAACTGATTTTCAACGAAATCCTTCCAAGAAGTTTCCCCTACATCAACGAACCCACAGAAGAAAACCTTACACAAAACACACCATCACGGTTCTTTATCGCTCGCGGACAAAACGTCCGTCAGGCGATGCTTGATCGCCTCGAGTTCGAAAAGCTCCACCGTGAACTCGACGAACTTACCCGCATCGTCATCAAAGAGGAAAGCGAAGAAGCGAAAAAGACCCGCGAAGACAGAAAAAGCACTGTTAAAAAGCGTATCGAAGAACTTGAAAAAGCAGGCGCTTACCGTCTGACCGAGCCGTTCCGTAAAAAGTTCCTCTCACGCATCATCTCGCGAGTTTTCCACGATTTCAACATCAACGAAACCTCGAAGATGCTTGACAAGATGAAAAACCTCGGATTCGAATATTCCACCCATGCAGGGATTACCGTCAGCGCCTTTGACGTCAACCCCTACACGCAGAAATCAGCCGTCCTGAAAGACGCAGATGAGCGTGTGGATCAGATTCAGGACATGTACGAAGACGGATTCCTCACGGAAAACGAACGCTACAACATGGTTATCACTGAGTGGGCCAAAGCCAAAGATACCATTCAGACAGGTCTACGTGAAGAACTTTCCGTTGACAACCACATCCACATGATGAGCGATTCCGGTGCCCGTGGTAACATCTCGAACTTTACCCAGCTTGCCGGTATGCGTGGACTCATGAGTAATCCATCAGGTAAAACCATCGAACTTCCGATTCGTGCGGCCTTCCGTGAAGGCCTTACAATGAGTGAGTTCTTCATCTCGACACACGGAGCGCGTAAAGGGTCAACCGATACCGCGCTCAAAACCGCCGACTCAGGGTACCTTACCCGTCGTCTCGTCGACGTATCTCAGGACCTCGTCATCAAAGAGGAAGACTGCGGTACCGACAGAGGCCTCGTCGTCAAAGACGTGCTCGACAATGACGGAAAAGTCATCGAACCGCTCCACGACAGACTGGTCGGACGCTATACCCAGCAAACCGTCACCAACGAAGAAACCGGTGAAATCATCATCGGCAAAGACGAATACATCACCGACGACATCGCAACCGAAATTGTCAATGCAGGCATTCTTGCGGTCAAAATCCGTACCGTACTTACCTGTAACGCACATAACGGCGTCTGCAAGAAATGTTATGGTCGCAACCTCGCAACCAGTGAACAGGTTGAAGTCGGAGAAAGTGTCGGTATCGTTGCGGCACAATCCATCGGTGAACCGGGTACCCAGCTCACCATGCGTACCTTCCATACCGGAGGGGTCGCAGGGGGCGACATCACCCAGGGGCTTCCGCGTATCCAGGAGCTCTTCGAAGCGAGAACCCCTAAAGGTAAGGCCGTCATCAGTGAAATTGATGGGGTCATTGAAGAAGTCGAGCCAATCGACGAACGCTTCAAGGTTACCGTATCGAACGACGTTGAAAGCCATACCTATGAAACCAACAGTAACGTCACCATGCTTGTTGATTCCGGACAGGAAGTTGTGGCCGGTGAGAAAATCACCGAAGGGTCCATCGATCCGAAGCAACTGCTCCGTGTGACCAACACTGAGACTGTTCAGCAATACATCCTTAAAGAAGTTCAGAAAGTCTACCGCTCACAGGGTGTTGAAATCTCAGACAAACACATCGAAATCATCGTCCATCAGATGATGCGCAAGATCAACGTCATCATCGAAGGCGATACCGAACTTCTCCCAGGACAGCAAGTATCAATCAACGAATTCATTCAAGCGAACACTGACGCCATGGAAAACAAGAAAAAACCTGCCATTGGCCGTCCGGTGCTTCTAGGAATCACGAGAGCGTCCCTCAGAAGCGAATCCTTCCTGAGCGCCGCATCCTTCCAGGAGACCACACGCGTGCTCACAGACGCCGCCATCCGCGGCAAAGTGGACAACTTGGTCGGCCTCAAGGAAAACGTCATCATCGGTGGCCGCATCCCTGCGGGTACCGGAATCCTTCACCACACCCACTTCGACTATGAAAAGCCCGAACGCGAAGTTGAGGAAAGTGAAGAAGAAGTGCTCCGCGATGATTCGGATACGCAGTACACTGAATTCACTGACGAGTACACAGAATAAACACTTTCAATCGGGCGGCCGAGCCGCCCGATTGTTTTTTTGAAAAAAGGTACCTGGAATGATTGACACGCCTGGTACTGTGTAGTATAATTGCACTTGCAAAATGCGTAAAAACATCAGGGTTTGTCATAAAACCCCTGTTTTTATGAGAAAAACGATACACTTGGATGTGTTGTAACAATTTTGAAAGGAGGAATCTCATGCCTACTATCAACCAACTGGTAAGAAAAGGACGTACGACCCGCAAGAAAAAATCAAAGTCACCACACCTTAGCATCAATTTCAATACGCTAAAAAAAGAATACACGACTCTGCCTAGCCCACAAAAACGTGGTGTATGTACTCGTGTTGCGACCATGACGCCTAAAAAACCGAACTCGGCTTTGCGTAAATACGCACGTGTTCGTTTGACCAATGGTATTGAAGTGACTGCCTACATTCCTGGAATCGGACACAAACTTCAAGAACATAGCGTTGTACTCATTCGCGGAGGCCGTGTAAAAGACCTTCCGGGTGTCCGTTATCACATCGTTCGCGGTACGCTTGACGCCGGCGGCGTCGAAGGCCGTAAGCAGGGCCGTTCAAAATACGGAACCAAAAAAGCCTAACATGACTCACAAGCATTTATAGATCGAAAGGAGGAATTCAGTATGCCTCGTAAAGGACATATTGCGAAAAGGGACGTACTACCTGACCCTATTTACAATTCAAAACTCGTCACCAAACTCATCAACAGCATCATGAATGACGGTAAGAAAAATACAGCGCAAAAAATTCTTTATAATGCCTTCAAGCGTGTTGAAGAAATCAAAAACCAACCCCCTCTTGAAGTATTTGAAGAAGCGCTTAACAACGTAATGCCTAGTTTTGAGGTTCGTGCCCGCAGAATCGGCGGACAGAACTACCAGGTGCCTATGGAAGTGCGTGAAGAACGCCGCTTTACACTAGGACTCAGATGGATTACGCTTTATTCAAGACTCAGAAACGAAAAAACAATGGAAGAACGCCTCGCGAAAGAAATCGTCGATGCCTCAAACGGTGTTGGACAATCGGTTAAGAAACGCGAAGATATGCATAGAATGGCTGACGCCAACAAAGCGTTCGCACATTACCGCTGGTAAGAAAGGAGCCCAACAATGCCAAGAAAAATCACTTTGGAAAAAACTCGTAATATCGGAATCATGGCCCACATCGATGCCGGTAAGACCACGACTACAGAACGGGTTCTTTTCCACACCGGTCGTATCCACAAGATCGGAG
The DNA here is from genome assembly GCA_051745505.1 of Bacillota bacterium. Taxonomy (GTDB): domain Bacteria; phylum Bacillota_I; class Bacilli_A; order Izemoplasmatales; family Izemoplasmataceae; genus M55B118. Next base: position 26,441 of record JBNJEC010000007.1, on the reverse strand, counting down.
AAACCCATGAAGGGGCTTCTCAAATGGACTGGATGGACCAAGAACAAGAGCGCGGCATCACGATCACCTCTGCGGCTACCACCGCATTCTGGCATGATCACCGCGTCAACATCATCGATACGCCGGGTCACGTAGACTTCACAGTCGAAGTTTCACGTTCCCTTCGTGTCCTTGACGGTTCAGTCGCCGTTTTGGACGCACAAGCCGGTGTTGAACCACAAACCGAAACCGTATGGCGTCAGGCCACCGAATACGCAGTTCCAAGAGTCGTGTTCATCAACAAGATGGACAAGATCGGTGCTGACTTTGAATATAGCGTCGGAACCATTCGTGAACGTCTGGGTGTCAAAACCGCAGCCATTCAATGGCCAATCGGTGCCGAAGACGATTTCATAGGCATCATCGACCTCGTGAAGATGGAAGCCCACATGTATGACGGTGGACCAAAAGAGGAAGCCGACATCGTGGAAATTCCTGAAGAATACAAGGAACTCGCCGCTGAAAAACGCAATGAACTCATCGAGGAACTTGCGGACTTCAACGAAGAAATGATGATGGCTTACCTTGAAGGCGAAGAGATCTCCAACGAGCTGCTCGTTGATACGATTCGCCACGCCACCCTTGAAGTTGACTTCTTCCCGGTTCTTTGCGGAAGTGCCTTCAAAAACAAAGGCGTCAAGCTCATGCTCGACGCCGTCATCGATTACCTCCCGGCCCCTACGGACGTCCGTAAGGTACGCGGAACCATGATCGATACGGGCGAAGAAATCGCCGTCCCTTCAAAAGACGACGAAAAATTCGCCGCGCTTGCCTTCAAAGTCGCCACTGACCCATTCGTCGGTAAGCTCACATTCTTCCGTGTGTATTCAGGAACCCTCTCAAAAGGGTCTTACATCATGAATACCACTAAAGATAACAAAGAACGCGTCGGGCGCATCCTTCAAATGCATGCGAACCACCGCGAAGCGATCGATACCGTATATGCGGGCGACATCGCAGCGGCTGTCGGACTCAAAGACACCGCAACAGGAGATACCCTTGCTGAAGAAGGCTACAAGATTCTACTTGAAAAAATGGTCTTCCCTGAACCTGTTATCAGCGTAGCGATTGAACCGAAATCAAAAGCTGACCAGGACAAAATGGGTGTCGCACTTCAGAAACTTGCAGAAGAAGACCCGACATTCCGTACCTACACCAACGAGGAAACCGGACAGACCATCATCGCCGGGATGGGTGAACTTCACCTTGACATCATCGTTGATCGCCTCAAACGCGAATTCAAAGTTGAAGCGAACGTCGGTGCCCCTCAGGTATCTTACCGCGAAACCTTCACCAAAGAAGCAAACGTCGAAGGAAAATTCATCCGCCAATCAGGTGGACGTGGACAATACGGACACGTATGGATCAAATTCGAACCGAATGAAGAAGGCGCTGGCTTCGAATTCGTCGACAAAATCGTCGGTGGCGTCGTGCCTCGCGAATACATTCCAATCGTTGGAAAAGGGATTGAAGAAGCCCTTGAAAACGGTGTGCTTGCAGGTTATCCAATGATCGACATCAAGGCGACTCTTTTTGACGGGTCCTACCATGACGTCGACTCATCAGAAATGGCCTTCAAAGTCGCAGCCGGTATGGCTGTCAAGGCTGCCAAGGACCAATGTGGCGCCATCATACTTGAGCCGATCATGAACGTTGACGTGGTTGCTCCGGACGATTACCTTGGTAACGTCATCGGAGATCTTACTGGACGCCGTGGTAAAATCGCCGCTCAGGAAGAACGCGGAAACGCACACATGGTCAAAGCAACCGTTCCACTCTCAGAGATGTTCGGCTACGCCACAAGCCTACGTTCAAACACGCAGGGCCGCGGGAATTACACCATGCAGTTCTCTCACTATGAAGCTGCACCGAAAAGCATCGCTGAAGAAATCATCAAAAAACGCAACGGCTAATTGATTTACCTTGCATTATAAGATATAATGCGATAAAATATCACTGTTATAAGACCAATTTCATAAGGAGGAAATAACGAAATGGGAAAAGAAAAATTTGTACGCAAAGGTACGCATGCCAACATCGGAACCATCGGACACGTCGACCATGGTAAAACTACATTGACAGCGGCCATTGCTACCGTACTACACAAAAGAGGCGTCGGTGAAACGTCTGCATCTACTTACGAAGCAATTGACAATGCCCCTGAGGAAAAAGAAAGAGGCATCACCATCAATACAGCCCACATTGAATACGCTACTGAAAAACGTCACTATGCGCATGTGGACTGCCCAGGCCATGCTGACTACGTTAAGAATATGATTACAGGTGCCGCCCAAATGGACGGAGCTATCCTGGTTGTTAGCGCAGCAGACGGACCTATGCCACAGACTCGCGAGCACATTCTGCTTGCACGTCAGGTTGGCGTTCCAAAACTCGTCGTATTCCTAAACAAAACTGACATGGTAGACGACGAAGAACTCATCGAACTCGTTGAAATGGAAGTTCGCGAACTACTTAGCGAATACGATTATCCTGGAGACGACGTTCCAATCATTCAAGGGTCTGCTCTTAAAGCTCTTGAGGGCGACACCAAGCATGAGGACGCAGTTATCGAGCTCATGAACACAGTTGATGACTACTTCCCAGATCCAGTACGTGAAACTGACAAACCATTCATGATGCCTGTTGAGGACGTATTCAGCATCACTGGACGCGGAACTGTTGCTACAGGGCGTGTTGATCGTGGGACTGTCAAAGTACAGGACGAAGTTGAACTCGTAGGTATCAGACCTACTCGCAAAACGGTTGTTACAGGTGTTGAAATGTTCCGTAAGCTTCTCGACAAAGCAGAAGCCGGCGACAACATTGGCGCACTTCTTCGTGGGGTAACTCGCGACGACATCCAACGTGGACAAGTGCTTGCAAAACCTGGTAGTGTTACACCACATACCAAGTTCCATGCAGAAGTTTACGTGCTTTCAAAAGACGAAGGTGGACGTCATACGCCATTCTTCTCTAACTACCGCCCACAATTCTACTTCCGTACCACTGACGTTACCGGCGTCATTCAATTGCCTGAAGGCGTTGAAATGGTTATGCCTGGTGACAACGTGGAAATGAACGTTGAATTGATTCACCCAATCGCGCTTGAACAAGGAACCAAGTTCTCTATCCGCGAAGGTGGCCGCACAGTCGGTGCCGGTGTTGTTTCTAAAATCATCGAATAATTCATTCGAATTCAAGACGTCATCTTTGATGGCGTCTTTTTTTTACGTTGAAAATGCCTTTTTGATAAGCCTAATGTGTTTAAAAATATTCAATTTCTAGTATAATGGTTTTAGGAGTGATAGCATGTATATTGATACGCACGTACACCTGAACAACGAAGCGCTTGATGAACATCTTGATCATTACATCAAAAAAGCGATCGACGCAGGGGTTAAAAAAATGCTTGTGGTCGGATTCACACGCGCCACCAACAAACGGGCGATTGCCATTGCGTCCGAGTATGATTTCGTGTACGCTTCCGTAGGCTTTCACCCTACCATTGCCAAAGACATCACTGAAGAGGATTTCGATACTCTGGAAGCGCTTCTCACGCACAGAAGAGTGCGCGCCATCGGTGAATGCGGCATGGATCTTTACTGGGACAGTACGTTCAAGGACAGACAGATCGAAGTCTTTGAACGGCAGATTGAACTTTCCAAAAGGTTTGATGTGCCCTTGGTCATTCACATGCGCGACGCGGACGAACTCACCTATGAAATTCTCAAAAAGCACGCGCCTCTCAAAGGGGTCATGCATTCTTACAGCGGCTCCGCACAGATGGCAGAGAAATTCATGGATCTCGGCATGCACATATCGCTAAGCGGTCCCGTGACTTTCAAAAACGCCAAAAAGCCCAAGGAAGTCGCAAGAACCGTGCCTTTAGACAAGCTACTTCTTGAGACGGACGCGCCGTTTTTGGCACCGCATCCCTATAGGGGCAAAACGAACGATTCGAGTTTCATCCCGATCATCGCCGACGCCATTGCGACTGAGAAAGGGATAGCGGTGGACAAAGTCAAAAAAGCCACCACTAAAAACGCCAAAAAACTATTTAACATGAATGGGTGAAAATGATGAAAAAAATTACATTGCTAACAGTGACATTCGCGCTTTTATTAACACTTGGAGCCTGCGATGTTCTACCTTTTCAAGATGACGATCCCGATGTCATAGATACAGCTTATACGGAACAGGAAATGAGAGAAATCATAGAAGATCTCATGCCTGAAAGCTACGAAAGTGTCGAATACGATCTCGGGAGTCTTGAAGAAGCGCAGACCGACATGCTTGAAACGCGCTCAGACAGCGTCATTGGAATCTCAGTTGATGGCGGAGCTGGCGGTACTGGGTCCGGTGTCGTCTATAAAAAGGACGGCAATGACTTCTATGCCGTGACGAACTATCACGTGCTTGAAGACTACACGTCCATCCAAATTTCCTATGAGAAAAACGGCATGCTTTTCAATACCACACAAAGCGCCGTGGCCCCAAGCATATCTGACAAAATCGATGTACTTGGCATGGATGAGACGACGGATCTCGCAGTCATCCGCTTTGAGAGTGAAGACAATTTCTATGCGGCTGAATTTGCCGATTCCTACGAGATATCCGTCGGTCAGTACGCCTTCGCAGTAGGAAATCCACTGGGGTTCACCTATTTCGGTACGGTCACCATGGGTGTGATTTCAGGCCTTTCAAGATATGTGCCCGACAGCACGCTTGAAGTGCCTTTCATTCAGCATGACGCGTCAATCTCCCCAGGGAACAGCGGAGGTGCGCTTTTCGATATCAACGGTGATCTGATCGGCATCAACAACATGAAAATCGTTCAGGACACCGCGGACAATATCGGATTTGCGATTCCTTCAAACACCGTCAAGCGTATCATTGAGGATCTCGAAGAAGACGGTGAAGTCACAAGACCTTATCTTGGTATTTCTTCCAACGCGCAAGTCAGTGCCTGCGGTCAGGATATTGGCGTATGCCTCTCCACCGTGGAAACGGGCGGTGCCGCAGAAGAAGCCGGACTCGAATCAGGAGACATCATCACCGGCTATCAGATAGAGACCTGGGAAGCGATGCAGGATGTGGACAACTTCACCACGCTTCGCGAGCTCATTTTGAACTCAACAGTGGGGGATTCCATTCGCATCCGTTATGAAAGAGATGGTGAAGAATTCACCAGTGATTACGTTGAACTCAAAATCCATCCTGATGACAGATAAAACCATTATTTTAAGGGGTATTCATTGTAAAAACACTAATTATATATTAGAATACCAAGGGAGCTTTAAAAGCTCCCTTTAATCTAGGAGTTGATGCATATGGCCCTTACAGCGGGCATCGTCGGACTGCCGAATGTCGGCAAGTCGACCCTTTTCAATGCCATTACCAAAGCGGGCGCACACGCCGCGAACTATCCGTTTGCGACCATTGATCCGAATGTCGGCATCGTAGACGTTCCGGATGAACGCCTGAACACAATCGCAGAAATCGTACAACCGAAATCCGTGGTCCCCACATCCTTTGAATTCACCGATATCGCAGGGCTTGTCAAAGGCGCTTCCAAAGGCGAAGGCCTAGGCAACCAGTTCTTAAGTCACATCCGTGAAGTGGACGCGATCATCCACGTCGTCAGATGTTTTGAAAACGCGGATATTCCACACGTGGACGGATCCGTCGATCCCGTCCGTGATATCGATACCATCAACACCGAACTCGTGTATGCGGACTTGGACATTGTGGAAAAACGCCTTCCACGCATCGAGAAGAAGGCGAAGTTGAAAGTCGAAAAGGACATGGTCCTTGAATACGAACTTCTCAAAAAAATCCATGAAGCCCTTCTTGAAAACACACCGATAAGAGATCTCGATTTCACAAAAGACGAAATCAAGGAACTCAAAAGCTACGGGTTTCTCACACTCAAGCCCATGCTTTATGTCGCCAATATTTCTGAAGAGGCGCTTGTGAGTGGTGAAGAAAACGACCACGTCAAAAATCTTTACAAGCTTGCGGAAGATTCAAACGCCGAAGCCATCACCATCAGCGCGCAAATCGAGGCGGAACTCTCGGAACTCGACCGTGAAGACAAGGAAGCCTATCTTGAGGAACTCGGCCTTGAGACATCCGGTCTTGATCGCCTTGTGCAAAGAAGCTATACCCTTCTCAATCTTAAAACCTTCTTCACAGCCGGTGAAAAGGAAGTCAGGGCCTGGACCTTCAAAGAAGGCATGCGCGCACCCGAATGTGCGGGGATCATCCATACCGACTTTCAAAAAGGCTTTATTCGTGCAGAGACCATGAAATACGAAGACCTTGTGGAACTTGGCTCCATGCAGAAAGTCAAGGAAGCCGGAAAAATGCGTCTCGAAGGCAAGGATTACGTCGTCAAGGACGGCGACATTCTCTTGTTCAGATTCAATCTATAAAAACCTGAAACGGCCTTTGTCTATCCAAAAGACAATGAGCCATCAGAAAAAAAGGAGTTTTATCCATGACATGGAGTCTGACGATTTCATATTTGAATTTATTGCTTATTCTGTTTTTCATTACTTTCTTCACTGACATATTCTATTACTACTTTCGCTACAAGACCCTTCAACCCAGAGAAAAGATGTTCACCTTCAAAAAAGGCGGCATATTTGAACACTACAGAATCGTTGGCGTGATACTCGCAGTGATTGTGATTCTTCATGCGGGCTTCGACATCAATCCGTTTGCGGAACAGATCACCGATAACCCGCTTGCACTCATTATTTCACTGTTCACGATGTTCTTTACGGTTGTTGTTTTTCTCATTTTCTTCTTTCTCATCACGCTTTTCCTTTTTTACTATATCTATGCAAAAGTGAAGAAAATAGAACAGACCCAGCATTTCCTCATGAGCAAAGGCCACAAAATCGTGAAGACATCGTTCACCGCGTCTTTCGTTCTTTCGACGGCATTTATCATTTTGATCATTTTAGGGTTATAATAAAGACACCGGCATGTCCGGTGTTTTTAAATTAAGGTTATGGAGCTGAGACTATGAACGCGACAATCATATCGGTGGGTGACGAACTCTTGATGGGCAAGACCATCAACACCAACCAGGCATATCTTTCCAAGGAGCTTTCCCTGATGGGTATAGAGACTATATTGGCTTTAAGTGTCAAAGACGCTTACGAAGCAATCCACAGGGCACTCAAAGCCGCGGACACAGACCTTGTGATTCTCACGGGTGGCCTAGGCCCCACTGCGGATGATCTCACCAAAGAAGCAGTCAGTGATTATTTCAATCTGAAGCTTGAATTGAACGAAGACGTGCTCGCGACCATCAAGGCTTATTTTGAGAAAAGCGGTCGCGAGATGAAAGATACCAACCTGAAACAGGCCTACTTTCCAAAAGAAGCCACCATCCTCGGCAATGGAGCCGGTACGGCACCTGGCATGATGGTCACGCTTGAAGGGGTGCGCGTCATTCTTCTTCCGGGTCCTCCAAGTGAACTCAAACCGATGTTTGAACCGCTCAAGAAGACACTCGACGGCCTTACGGACAAAAAATTGCACAAAAAGGGATTGCGCCTGCTTTCCATCGGAGAAAGCGAGATGGAAGCAAGACTGGAATCCTTTTACAAGACGCATGACTCTGTGTACATCGCGTCCTACGCCGAGACTGGAGAACTCACGTATTTCTTTTCTTCGTACGATGAAACCGCGCTTGACAAGGCGATTGAGGCTTTCAAGGCTAAAGTCGGCAACCTTTTGATATGTGATGCGACCTTGAGTCTTGAAGAAGACGTGGTAAGGACGCTAAGAGACCAGGGCAAACACATTACGCTCGTTGAATCATGCACAGGCGGATACGTCGCTTCAAGAATTGTAAGTGTAGCCGACGCTTCAAGCGTCTTCAATGAATCCTACGTACTATATAGCAATGAAGCCAAAATCAAGCAACTCGGCATCAATGGTGAAATCCTGAACCGTTATGGTGCGGTGAGTGATCAGTGTGTCTATGAGCTTGCCTACCAGCTTCAAAGCAAAACCTCAGCAGACATCACCCTGAGCGTATCAGGCATTGCCGGGCCGAGTGGTGGCACGGATGAAAAACCTGTGGGGCTTGTTTACTTCGGTCTTACGCACAAAGGGGCCACGAGGACCTATCACAAGGTCTTTTCAGGCACGCGCCAGCAAGTCATCAAAAAAGCCTCTTCCTATGGCCTGTATCTTGTAAAAAGGACGCTGGTCGACCATGAAGACTGAAATCACTGAATTCACCTTCAAAAGCATCCCGGTCAAGGTGTATTCACACCCCAATCCGAAACGCCTCATTTTCATCAATCACGGCATCGTCGGATCCAAAGAACGCATTCAGACGATGTTTGGGGTCAATCTCGCAAGGCTCGGCTACGAAGTCGTGGCCATTGATGCCTGCAAGCATGGTGAGAGAGGCGAAGCGCCGTTCAAGCCATATGACGAACAAGGCGCCATGAAGGAACTCTTTGACATCGTCAAGAAGACCAGTGAAGATGTCATGAGGCTTTACCACGCCAAATACAAGGCTACCTACCCTGTTTTTGATATTCTGGGAGTGTCCATGGGCGGCTACGTGGCTTACTACACCGCCACACAAACCGATCATGTGGAGTACTTGATTCCCATCATTTCCAGTCCCGATTTCACCAAGGGTCTGCATCACGAGGAAAACTATGATTTTGAGGACGGTGTCCTAGATAAAGTCGCTTCGATGAACCCAGCCGATCATCCAGAGCGTTTCAAGTTCAAAGAGGCGTGCGCCCTCGTGGGGGAAAAAGATGATCTGATACCAAAAGCACACACCGAGAGTTTTGTGAAAAACAATGATGCCTTGCCCATAGACTTCCGAGTCTATGATACGCCGCACAAGGTCACCCCGAGGATGCAAGAAGACATTGTGGCCTTTTTGAAGGCACGTATCTGAATCTGTGCACCGGGCATATTTAAGTGGGTTGGTATTTACAAAGCCCCCTCTTTATGCTATAATCATTTGTCGTGAGTCTTGGGCTCACACATCCTTGCTGCTTTAAGCGGCCAAAGACCAAAAGGAGGTAAACTATGACTAAATACGAAATCATGTACATCATTCGTCCAACCCTTGAAGAGGATGCTCGAAAAGCGATTATTGAAAAAATCAATGGCGTTTTCACAAGCAATGACTCTGAAGTGACCAACGTGGATGAATGGGGCATGCGTCAACTCGCCTACGAAATCGAAAAGCATTCTAAAGGTTATTACGTTGTTCTCAACGTAAAAGCCACTCAAGAAGCACGTGCTGAATTCGAACGTATCGTGAACTTGCAAGAAGACATCATTCGTTACATCATGATCAAAGACGTTAGGTAAACTGAAAAAGGTGATACTGTGATCAATAGAGCCGTACTCGTAGGGCGTCTTACCAAAGACCCCGAACTCAGAAAAACATCCAACGACACCGCCGTTACATCATTCCGTCTGGCTGTCAATCGTGCATTCACGAACAGACAAGGGGAAAGAGAAGCGGATTTCATTCAGGTCGTCGTTTGGAGAAGACAGGCTGAAAATGTAGCCAAATATGTCAAAAAAGGCAGTCTGGTCGGCGTTGAAGGCCGCATTCAGACACGTTCTTATGATGATCAGCAGGGCGTAAGAAAATTCATCGTTGAAGTCGTCGCCGACAACGTGCAGTTTCTTGATACCAAGAACACCGCACCAAGTGGCAACAGCAACTATGACGATGCTTATGACTACAACCAAAGCAATCAGCAATCTTCTTACAATCAAAACACTCAAAACACTCAATCAAATTCAAACCAGAATTCAAATCAAAGCGATCTCGACGATATAGACATCGCCGAAGACGATCTACCATTCTAAAAAGGAGGCAGTTATTATGGCACGTGGAAACTTCCGCAAACGTCGCAAGAAAAAAACATGTTACTTCACTGAAAACAACATCAAATACATCGACTTCAAAGACGCCGATCTGCTAAGACGCTTCGTATCCGATAGAGGAAAAATTCTTCCTAAACGCGTTACAGGCACAAAAGCCGGCTACCAAAAAGAATTGAGCGTCGCGATCAAACGCGCGCGTCACATGGCACTCTTGCCTTTCGTAAGAGACTAAGACATAATAAAAAGCATCCGATTTTACTTTTTCAAAATCGAATGCTTTTTTTATGCTACTTTGTTTCGTTCAAGGGTTTGATTCGCTGCATGATGTAGATAAACGGCGTATCTAGCAATGCAACGAGGACTTTGATAAAGTAGGTTGTAAGAAAAATTGAAAACAATGTTCTTGCGTCGTACACGCCGATGAATGCTATGGGGACGAATATGGCTGAATCGACGAGCTGTGAAATCAAAGTTGAACCGATGTTTCTGATGTAGAGCGTATTCGGTGAGCTGAACCGTTTCTTGATGCGCTGAAACACGTGAACATCAAGCAGCTGACTCACGATGTAGGCTGTGATGCTTCCAAGGATGATTTGCGGAATCATTTCGAAGATGGTGTGAAGCGCTCCGTCCGCGATGTCCGATTCACTCGGTGTAAAAAGCAAAGCGCCTTGCATGATGATGACCATGCCCACCATGGCGAAGAAGCCAAGATAGACCGATTGTTTCGCGTCTTTGAGCCCATAGCGTTCATTGATGGCGTCGGTCGCAAGAAACAAGGTACCGTACATGATGTTTCCAAGCGTTGCGGTCATTCCGAAAAGTTCAATGGTCTTTGTGACCTGAATGTTCGCGATTACCGTACCTACGGCAATCCAGGCGAAAAGCCCTGTTTTGCCGAATAGTTTGTAAACGGCCAATATGATTATGAAATTGACCACTGCAAAAAGAATCCATAATGCTTCGTTCATTTTATTCCTCCTAGTTTTGATATCGCAGGATGGTTTCGAACTGCGGATAACGTAGGTAATTATAATGTTAACGATGTGGACTGTCAAGTTTTGAGGCTAAGAAAAGAAAGATAACCGTTGAAACATGACAAAACATGACATATAATAAAACTGGAGGTGGTTGAAATAGAGACATTCCATTACACGCTGAGTGATGTCATGACCATGACGAACCTGAGTGAAAGAACCATGCGCAGACACATAAGAAACGGACTAATAAAAGGCGCAAAGATAGGTGGGGTTTGGCGATTCTCAGAGGAAAATCTGAAAGCCTATTTCAACAAGGATATGATGATTGAATCATTCAAGGATGAAGAGAGCAAGATCGTCAAGAAGTTTTTGAAAAGAGACTATCAACACTCTAATGATCACAGAATCTGCATGGTAGTTGATCAGGATGTGCTTTCAAAAGACATGGAAAAAAGCATGAAAGAAACCATCATGGAACTGTCCAATCGTCACGAAGACCTGAGGATGAAATACACTAAAAAGAATCAGACGATGCGCTTCACGCTCATTGGAACATACGCCTTCATTGAAGCGTGTTTGAGTGCCCTTAGAACCATCAAGGAAGAATATACCGACTAAGCAGCCGGTATTTCTTTTTTAAATCCATTTGTGCAGGTTCCATCACTTGGATTTCAAGGTTTTAATACAAGAGGCAATCATTTATTATGATGCATTTGTGTGGTATAATATTCTCACAGTTTATGCATAAGGGGGTGTTCCTGTGAAAAAACAATTCATCGTCGTTTCCCATCTGCTCATATTGCTTGGTTTTTTACTGGCAAGCGCGATGTGGAATGAATTTTTTACCGCTCATATATTTGGGCTCGCACTGGGTCTCATAGGAGTCAGCGCACTTTTTTTATTGCTTTTTCAGAAAAAAACCCGCGAACAGTTCATTACCCTGAATAAGGAATTAAAAAGGAAAAATGCCGTTATCACTCAAAAAGATACGCTTGAATCCAAGACACTCTCAGATACCCCCACTGGGATCATTCTCATGGATAATGCCTACAACATTCATTATGCGAATCAGTCAGCGAAAAAAATATTTCAAAACAGAATGGAAAACAAGACCCTTGATATCATTCACAAGCCGATAAAAAAGGCGATTGTGGACGGCACGCTCAATACGCCGACGGTATTCAAGGTCTATGAAGACTTCTATGAAGTACACTATATTTCAAGCATTCCCGCACTCTTTTTATACAAGGTGAGCGAACGCGAACGTCTGAGAAAGGCCTATGACAGACATACCGGGGTTGTAGGTGTGATTCATCTTGACAACTTTGAAGACGCCATCAGTGTCCTGGATGTTCAGGAACGCAATGAAATCCAGGGGAAACTGCTTGGTGCGCTTGATCAGTGGAGTGAAAAATACGAGTTTCACCTGGCCCCCGTCTCAAGCTCAAAACTCTATGCTTTCATGCAAAAGGAAAACCTGGAAAAAGCGATTGAAGACGGGTTTTCAATCATCGATGAAATCGCGTCAATCTCAAAGGAAAACGATATACTCATCACCATGAGCGGAGGCTTTGCCTGCGCGAACATTCCGCTCTCATCGCTTGCGAACATCGCCGACGAGGCGCTTGACCTTGCACTCTCCAGAGGGGGAGACCAGGTCGTTATCAACATTCAGGGTGAAGACTTCAAGTATTTTGGAGGCAACACGAACACCCAGGAGAAAAGAACCCGCATTTCAAGCAGAATCCATGCACGCAAGCTGGACATGATGTTTGAAGATCGTGATCGCATATTCATCGCACCGCACAAGTTCCCTGATTCTGACGCACTCGGCGCCGCAATCGGAGTTTTGAAGATGGCCTTCGCATCCAACAAGGAAGCCTTCATCGTGCTTGACAGGGACGCGCTTGATGATACGGTTACAAAGATTCTTCAGCTGGTTGAATACGAATACGAACCGCTGCTTGAATCAATCATCCCCATTACGAAAGTCAACAACATGGCCACAAAGGAAGACATGGTTGTGCTTGTGGATCACCATTCCAAAGGACAGATGCTTGATCCCGGCTTTTTGGAAAAATTCGCTCATATCGCTGTTATCGACCATCACAGAAAACTCTCTGATGCCGTCAGAAAAGCAGAACTCTCCTATATCGAGCCTTACGCTTCAAGTTCAAGCGAGCTCATCATTGAGATGATCAACGTCTATCCACATACGGTGACCGTCAACGCGTTTGAAGCCACAGTGATGCTTTCTGGGATGATCGTGGATACGAACAACTTCATGTACCGTACGGGCGCAAGAACCTTTGAAGCCGCATCGATACTCAAGAAATATGGTGCAGATACCTACAAGGTCAAAAACATTCTGCGCGAATCACTCAAGGAAATACAGATCAAAGCGGAAATGCTCAGGCGCGTTGAAGTTTTCAACAAGCGCTTTGCGGTTGTCATCGTGCCTGATGACATTGATTCCGATCGGAGCTTTCTCGCCAAGATTGCGGATGATTTGCTTGATATTGACAACATCGTCGCCGCTTTCGCAATCGGCACCCTTGAAAATCACACCGTCGGCATAAGCGCGAGAAGCCTTGAGGGCTTCAGCGTACAAACACTGATGGAACGCTTTGGTGGCGGTGGCCACTTGAACAACGCAGGGGCGCAAATCGAGTCTGATGACCCTGAAGATGTAAAACAGGAATTGATAGAAATTTTGGAAGATATTGGACAGGAGGAAAGACCTATGAAAGTAATACTGAAAAAAGATCTCAAAAACAAAGGTAAAAAAGGTGAAGTCATCGATGTCGCACCCGGGTATGCAAATTACCTGCTTACAAGTAAACAGGCCATCGAAGCCACACCTGAAAACATCCAGGCACTTGAGGATGAAAAGACGAAACAAAAAGAAGCGGCTGAAAAGCATTTTGAGGATATGAAGGAACTCAAGAAACGCATTGACTACCGTGCGGTCAAAATGTATGTCAAAGTCGGAAAACAGGGCAAGGTCTTCAACAAGATCAATACGAAACAGATTGCGGAAGCCTTTGAAGAACAGCACGGCATCCATATCGACAAAAGCAAGATTCAACTCGATCATTCAATCGATGCACTTGGCACCTACAGCATTGATATTAAACTTCACAAAGATGTGAAAGCCACCTTTGAACTCATGGTCATGGAGAAATAACATGGAAGACAATACTTTACCACAAAGCATCGATGCCGAACAAAACGTCCTCGGGGCCGTATTCATTGATCCGAGGTCGCTTCAAAGCATTGTGGACAGTCTTGAGGTTCAAGACTTCTTCAGCCGTAGACATCAGCTGATCTATGGAGCAATTCTCGACTTGTATGATGACAATGTGGACATAGACTATACCACACTCATCAACCATCTCGACACCCAGGGACTCCTGCTGGACGCAGGAGGAAGTGACTATATTCTAGGGTTGTCTGATACGACGCCTTCCATCGTCAATCTCGAACACTATGTGAACATCGTAAGAGACAAAGCGGTGCTCAGAAACATGATCAAGGTCGCGGGAGAAATCTCTCAACAGGGATTCAAGGCGACCAACACGGAAAACTTCATCGATGAAGCCGAACAGCGCATTTTCAATGTCGCGAGTTCAAGGCGCACATCAGACTTCATTTCCATAAAACAGATTACAGAAGACGTCATCAGCAAAACCGAAGACGCCAAGAACCATGCGGGGGAACTCACTGGGCTTGATACCGGGTTTGAAGAATTGAACCGCTATACGCTCGGCCTTCAACCCTCAGAGCTCTACATCATCGCAGCACGCCCTTCTATGGGTAAGAGTGCGTTCGCCCTCAATCTCGCAACCAACATCGCAAAGCTCAAAGACAAGCCGACCGTTGCCTTTTTCTCACTCGAGATGGGGACCGATCAGCTTGTAAGCCGTATGCTTTCAAGTGAAGCGACCGTCAATTCCCACAGACTCAAAATGGGAAATCTCTCTTCACAGGAGTGGCAACAGCTGTCCCTTGCCAGCGACAATCTTCAAAAGCTCAACGTGCTTTTTGATGATTCAGGCACGGTCAAAGTGACCGATCTAAGACAGAAATGCCGAAAGCTTGCTCAAGAAGGCAGACTTGACCTGGTCGTCATCGATTACCTCCAGCTCTTGTCAGGCTCCAAGGGGCAGACGAACCGCGTGCAGGAAGTCTCAGAGATTTCAAGAACCCTGAAGGAGATGGCACGCGAACTCAAGATACCTGTCATCGCCCTTTCACAGCTTTCAAGAAGTGTCGAATCAAGACCGGACAAACATCCGATTATGGCCGATCTTCGTGAATCGGGCTCCATCGAGCAGGACGCTGATGTTGTCTTGTTCCTATATAGGGACGACTACTACAATCCGAATGAAACCACGAAGCCCGACCAGGTCGACATCATGGTCGCCAAAAACCGTTCCGGTGCCACCAATATGGAAGGCTTCCCACTGCTTTTCAGAAAACAGTATTCACAGTTCAAGACCAAACTAGTCAGTTCACAAGAAGGTCTTGAAGACGACGACGCCATGCCGAATGCTTAAAAACACGTTTTTGACGTGTTTTTTTCAAGCGAAAGCCCCTTAAGGGCTCTTGGTTGCATAAAGAATCATACTGTACTATAATTATCCGGGAGTTGACGAACAATGAGAGAAAGATTAGAAAAAATCAAAGAACGCTATAAAGCCATCAACGAACAGTTGAGCGAACCCGATATTGCAAAAGATATCGACCGCATGACTGAACTTTCAAAGGAACTGCGTTCCCTTGAGAAGATTGTGGAGAAATACAATGAACTGCTTGAGACCGAATCCACCATCGAAGACCTCAAGGAAATGAGTCATGAAAATGATCCTGAGATCAAGGAAATGGCTCTCAGTGAACTTGAAGAGAACAAAGCGACAAAAGAGACCCTAGAAGAAGACCTCAAGAAGCTTCTCATCCCCAAGGACCCCAATGACAAAAAAGACGTTATCGTGGAAATCCGTGGTGCAGCCGGGGGAAGCGAAGCGAACCTTTTTGCGGGCGATCTCTATCGTATGTATTATAAGTACGCTGAAACCCAGGGATGGAAAATCAGTGTCCTAAACGCCGATGAAGGCGACCAGGGCGGGTATACCCAGATTGAGTTTTCAATTTCTGGTGACCATGTCTATGCCTACCTAAAACACGAGTCAGGCGCACACCGTGTACAACGCGTACCCCAGACAGAGTCACAAGGACGCATTCATACCTCGACTGCAACCGTCGTCGTGCTTCCGGAAACCAAAGAAGTGGAAATCGAAATCGACAAAAACGATCTGCGTATCGACACATTTCGTTCAAGCGGATCCGGTGGACAAAGTGTCAATACCACAGACTCCGCCGTACGTATCACCCATGATCCTACTGGACTTGTGGTGACGTGTCAGGACGGTAAGAGTCAGCACGAAAACAAAGCGACCGCCATGCGCGTATTAAGAGCGCGTCTCAACGATTTGATTGAACAGCAAAAACGCGAAAAAGAAGGCGCCATCCGCAAAGACAAGATCGGGACAGGTGAGAGAAGTGAAAAAATCAGAACCTACAACTATCCGCAAAACCGTGTGACCGATCACCGCATCAATTTCACCATCCAGCAACTCGACAGAGTCATGGAAGGCAAGCTTGACCCGATTATTGATGCACTTGTGAATGAAGAATACCAAAGAAAACTCGAAGACGAAACCAACTAGAAGTGCCTCAGGCACTTCTTTTATGAGGCGATACTATGACCTATCATGAAATTCTTAAAACCTATGAAGCCTACGCCGTTGAAAACGGCAAGGAAGCGAGTGCCATAAAACTTCTTTTGATGCACTTTTCAACCCTTACTGGGTCCAAACTCCTCGCACATATGAACGATGAGATGGACGCGGATGCCTACAAGGCTTTCAAGAGAGCCGCAAGTGAGTATGTGGAAAACCACAGACCTGTCCAGCATCTGATTGGCAGTGAAACGTTTTTCGGATACCAGTTTCTGGTGAACGAACACGTGCTCATTCCCCGTTTTGAAACCGAAGAGCTGGTCGAACAGACTTTGCTTCTTATGGATGTGCATTTTGAAGGTTATGACTCCATTGATATGCTCGATCTTGGTACGGGGTCAGGCTGCATCGCGATTACGCTTGATTTGGAAGATAAACGCATCCATGCCGTAGGCTCGGATATTTCAGAAGAAGCCGTAACCATGGCCAGGAAAAACGGTGAATATCTCAAAAGCGACACCACTTTCTTAGTAGGAGATCTCTTTGAGCCTTTAAAGGGAAAAACCTTTGACATCATCATCTCCAATCCGCCCTATATTCCTGAAAAAGAGGAAATGGATCCGCTTGTAAAAGACTATGAACCCCACGTAGCGCTTTTTGGCGGGAGTGACGGCCTTTCCTTTTACAAGAGAATCATCGAAGCCTTGCCGACTCACCTCAATGACCGCTACATGGTTGGCTTTGAGCATGCATACCATCATGCAAAACCAATCCGCGAACTCTGTGAAAAGGCGCTTCCAAAAGCCAAAATCATTCAGAAAAAGGATATGCAGGGTAAAGACCGCATGACATTTTTGGTCTCTGCGGAGTAAAAAAAACTTATATATATCCTATATATAACGAAACACCCCACTTGAATATTCATCCATAACATGCAATAATGACACAAATTATTATTAGGAGCTGAAGCCCATGAGCGACAAACTCGTCATTGTGGAATCCCCAAGCAAATCAAAAACGATCGAACAATACCTTGGGAAAGACTACACAGTCCTCTCTTCAAAGGGCCACATCAGAGATTTAGCCATTTCCGGTCCTGGTGGTCTCGGACTTGACATAGAAAATGATTTTGAGCCCAAATACAGCGTACTCAAAGATAAAAACGCCATTGTGAAAGCCCTTAAAAAGGCTGCGAAAAACGCCGAAAGCGTCTATCTCGCAACGGACCCCGACCGTGAAGGAGAAGCCATAAGCTGGCATCTGGAGCAGGTTTTGAACCTCGAAGAATCCGACACGCCCTCAAGACGTGTTATTTTTAATGAGGTAACAAAAGACGCCGTTCTTGAAGCGTTTGACCATCCAAGAGACATCGACTTCAACCTTGTCAGTTCACAGGAAACAAGGCGGATTCTTGATAGGATCATAGGTTTCAAGCTGAGCAAGCTGCTTCAAAACAAGATCAAAAGCAAATCCGCAGGCCGCGTGCAAAGCGCTGCCCTCAAGATTCTTGTGAACCGTGAGAAGGAAATCGACGCCTTCAACAGCGAAGAATACTGGAAAATCACCGCGCATTTCGAACATTTTGACGCGGAGCTTTTCAAAGTGAACAGCCGCAAGCCGAAACTGCCGGATGAAGAATCGACCGATACCGTACTGAACGCGCTTGACAAAACCTTTACGGTTTCTGAAATCAAGAAACGTTCAAGAAAGCGTTCGGCCAAACAGGCGTTTACCACATCCACCCTTCAACAGGAAGCTTCAAACAAACTCGGCATGAGTGGTTCAAGAACCATGATGCTCGCTCAAAGCCTCTATGAAGGAATCAATCTTGGCGATGAGACTGTTGGCCTCATTACCTACATGCGTACCGATTCGACCCGTATGAGTCAGTCTTTCATCAAGCCCGCAAAAAGCTTTATCGAAGAAAAATACGGCAAGGATTATGTAGGAAGAGCTCGCTCAAGTCAAACCAAGAAAAATGCACAGGATGCCCATGAAGCGGTTCGCCCGACCAACATCAAATACCATCCGGACAAAGTGAAGAAATACTTAAGCCGCGATGAGCTGCGTCTTTACAAGATGATCTACATGCGCGCCCTCGCTTCACTCATGGCCCCAGCTGAACTCGAATCAACCACCCTCAATCTCAAAAACAACCATACCCTTTTCCGCGCGAAAGCCCAGGCGCTCAATTTCGATGGGTATCTCAAGGTATACAAGGATTATGAAAAAACCGACGTGAGCGAACTGCCTTCCTTTGAAGAAGGGGATTCAATCAAGAGCGAATCGATTGAGAAAAGCCAGCACTTCACGTCCCCGCCACCACGTTATACCGAGGCAAGACTCATCAAGGAAATGGAAGAACTCGGCATCGGACGCCCGAGTACCTATTCGCAAACCGTTGCAACGCTTAGGAAAAGGAACTACGTGTCTCTTGAAGAGAAGAAGTTCGTCCCAAGCGACCGCGGAAAACTCACCATTGAAAAACTCGATGAATTCTTCTCTGAGATTATCAGTGTGGATTACACTGCCAAGATGGAAAGTGTCCTTGACGATATCGCAAATGGTGAAGAAGACCAAACGAAAGTCATCCGCGAGTTTTACAGCGAATTCATTCCTCTCGTTGAAAAAGCCAACGACAACATGGAGAAAATCGCGCCCAAATATACAGGCGAGATGTGTCCCAAATGTGGACGCCCCATGGTCTATAGAGAATCAAGGTACGGGACCTTTGAAGCGTGCAGTGGCTACCCTGACTGCAAGTACATCAAACCTGATGAAAACAAGGAAGAACCTGAAAATACCCATATCACCTGCCCCAAATGCAAAAAAGGTGAAATCGTGAAAAGAACCGCGAAACGTGGTAAGAACAAGGGCAACTCCTTTTACGCCTGTAACAACTTCCCTAAATGCAAGAACATTCTAAGGGGGAAACCAACTGGTGAGCATTGTGAAAACTGCGATGATCTCATGGTTGAACTCGATGATGGAAGCGTCGTTTGCAATGATCGCGAATGTGAATAAAAGCACTTTGCGAGCCCTGTTTGCAACTTAATAAAAATTTAAGTGTTTAGAGTTGACACCTTTTAAACCCTATGCTATTATAAACATGCAATCGAGAGGTTGCACTTATCCCTTACATAGCATGGTGAATATTCATTTATTCACACATCCCCTTCCTTAATCCGCCGCGAGGCGGATTTTCCCTTTTATAGGGGAACTTTTATTTTTATGTTACGGCCGATGTGTTATAATACCCTTGATTTATGTAAAGGAGGGGTTATACCCATGGGCTTTTTTAAAAACCTGTTTCAATCCAAAAAGAAAACAAAAACGTCTGAAAAATATAGACTCGGCATGCAAAAAACGCGTCAAGGCGTCTTCAACAGACTCAACGACGTACTCTCAGAGGCTACGCTTGATGATAGCGTGTTCGAAGAAATCGAAGAAATCTTCATCATGGCGGATATGGGTGTCGATACCGTTGTGAGTTTCGTCAACTATCTGCGTGAAACCGTCGACCTTGAAAAACTCGAAAGTCCTGAAGACCTAAGAGAAATCATTGTGGAAGAAATGTTCAAGCGCTATACTAAAGATAGCATCATCGACACGAACCTTGATATCGACCATGACCCTGCAGTCATCCTGTTTGTTGGTGTGAACGGGGTAGGAAAAACCACGAGCATTGCGAAAGTTGCCCACCAGCTTCAAGAAGAAGGCAAAAGTGTCATGATGGTAGCGGGCGATACGTTCAGAGCCGGCGCGATTGAACAACTGCGCGTATGGAGTGAGCGTGTAGGCGCTTCTTTTTTTGAAAAACCTGCAGGAAGCGATCCTTCAAGCGTCATGTACGACGCCATCCAAAAAGCAAAAGAAGAGCACATCGATGTCCTTCTTTGCGATACTGCGGGAAGACTTCAAAACAAGAAAAACCTTATGAACGAACTCTCCAAGATTCATCGCGTACTCGGAAGAGAAATTCCGGATGCTCCACATGAAACGCTGCTTGTGCTTGATGCAACGACCGGTCAAAACGGCATATCCCAGGCGAAGATATTCAACGAAGTCACGACGCTATCAGGCATCATCCTGACCAAGCTTGATGGCACCGCAAAAGGCGGTATCGCGCTTGCGGTTTATGAGAACACAGGCGTACCGATCAAGATGATCGGGCTTGGTGAAGGCGTTGATGATCTTGAATACTTCGATATTGAAGAATACATCTATGGGCTTTTCTCGGATGTGGTATGATGGATACACTTGAAAAACACATTGAAATCAATGCCTTGCTTGACCTTTACGAACCGCTTTTGACTGCTAAACAGGCCAAGACCGCAAATTATTACTACAAAGACAATTACTCACTTCAAGAAATTGCTGAAATTGAAGGTGTCTCTCGCAACGCTGTACACGACCTTCTTAAAAAAACCGTTGCCAAACTCTATGATTACGAAGCAAAGCTTCATCTCAAAAAGAAAAATGACAAGCGCAGAGAATTGATTGAGTCCATACAAGCCAAAGTGGATGATACACCCGTTCTTGAACTTCTTGATGCGCTTTGGAAGGTGGAATAACAATGGCTTTCGACCAATTATCCGATAGAATGCAAATGGCGCTACGCCGTATCAGAGGCAAGGCGCGTCTTACAGAAAAAGATATTGACGAGATGATGCGCGAAGTACGCCTGAGTCTCCTTGAAGCAGATGTAAACTTCAAAGTCGTGAAGAACTTCACAAACGACGTAAAAGAAAAGGCCAAAGGCGACAAGATTCTAAAAGGTCTCAATCCCTCACAACAGGTTGTCAAGGTCGTACGCGACGAACTCAGTGAACTGCTGGGTGGAGAGACCAGTGCCTTTACCCTCAGCAAAACCCACATGGACAAGATCATGCTTGTGGGACTCCAAGGGAGTGGTAAGACGACTACTGCAGGTAAACTTGCCAAATATCTCAGAAAAAACGAAAATCAAAAACCCTTGCTTGTCGCACTCGACGTCTACAGACCAGCGGCCGTTGACCAGCTCGTGACAATCGGTAAGCAACTCGATATCGAAGTGTTTGAACGCGGCACTGAAATGGATCCGGTGTCCATTGCGAAAGAAGCCCTCGCGTATGCGGAGCAAGAAGGCTTTGATACGGCCATCTTCGATACTGCGGGACGCCTGCATATCGATGATAGGATGATGGATGAAATCAAGGCCATCAAAGAGACCGTCAACCCTGATCAGAGTCTCCTCGTGCTTGATGCGATGACTGGACAGGACGCGGTAAGCGTGGCCAAGCACTTCCACGAATCGCTTGAAATCACCGGCGGTATCATCACAAAACTCGACAGTGACACACGAGGGGGCGCAGCCCTTTCCCTTCGCGCCGTAAGCGGTGTTCCCATCAAATTCATGGGGGTTGGTGAAAAACTCGATGAACTCGAAGTCTTCCATCCTGATCGCATGGCCGGAAGAATTCTCGGCATGGGAGACGTACTGACCCTTGTTGACAAGGTTACTGAGAACGTTGATGAAGACGACATGATGGGCATGATGGAAAAAATGACATCGGGCTCATTCAACTACAACGACTTTCTAAAACAACTCAAGATGATCAAACGCATGGGGTCACTTGGCGGTATTATGAAACTGATTCCAGGTGCAAAGAAGATGATGAAGAATGCGGATTTTGACGAATCTCAGCTTGCCCGCGTGGAAACCATCATCGGATCCATGACCAAAGAAGAACGCAAGAAACCAGAACTCCTTGAAAAAAACAGCAGAAGACGCAAACGCATCGCTCATGGTTCAGGCTATAAGGTTGCGGATGTCAACCGTCTGATAGAATCTCTCAAACAGCAAAAACAGACCATGAAAAAAATGGGGGGCATGGACCCTTCAAAAATCGATCCAAACAACCCGATGAAATCCATGCAGGGCATGCAAGCCCCAAATCAGAAAAAGAAAAAAGGCAAAGGCAAAGGAAAAGGTGGATTCAGATTTTAATCTGTATCCACCTTTTCTTCTGATATGACAGTTTTTAGAAATTTGACAATGGCGCGTTCCTTGTTTGTGTAAGGACTTACGATATCCGCGACGTCCTTGAGTTCAGGCGCGGCGTTTTTCATCGCTACACCGATGTTGGCATATTCAAGCATTTCGAGGTCGTTGTGTCCGTCTCCGAATGCGATGACGTTTTTCTGGTCAATGCCAAGCGTCTTCGCGACATGGTCGAGTGCAAGCCCCTTGTTTGTTTTTGGTGAGTAGAGCTCGATGATGAAACGGTAGTCATTGCCCCAGTTCCTACTCATGATTTCTCCTTTGTAGTGGGCTTCGACATATTCCTGGATATGATGGCCTTCGTGTTCGTTTGCGACAATGATGCAGCCATTGGTGTCTTCGGGCAAGGTGTCCTTGAAATCCCCAACGTGCAGTTTCGCATTTCCGAAAAAGTGAAGCAGATCAACGATGTCTTCGCTTTCTCTTAGAAGGTAGATATCATCCTTGATTTCGCAAAACGCATTGTCGATGTGCTGTTTGTTCTTTTCAAAAATATCGATGATTGAATCCTTGTTGAGTCTTATGGAGACTTCTTCGAAGTCATCATTGCTCTCCCAGGTAATAAGACCGCCATTGTAATTGATGAGCGGTGTATCGAGTTCAAGCGCGTCGTAGTATCGAACGCTGCTTCGGTGTGGTCTTCCAGTAGCGATGACCAGTTCGTGCCCGAGTGTCTTTATATGGGTTAAATAGTTTTTGGTTTCTTCATCAAGCGTAGCCCAGTCATATAGCAAGGTGCCGTCGAGATCAAGTGCAATCAAATGCTTTTTCATAGTATCACCTCAAAACATTATCGCATATAAGACGTGCTTTGGCAATCTACAATCAAGAGGTTTTCAAGGGAATTCTCCCCCATTAACTCAAAGACATTGAGCATGGTTTGTGATATAATACTTACGAGGTGATGACATGCCAGATATTTCACTCGGAGGTCTGATTAACTTCTTCCTGGGACTAGCATCAGGGTTCATCATATTCACCCTTGTGTATCTATATTTTATCGTCCGGGGCAAGAATATGGATCTCGATACCATTCACAGACCCATCGAACAAGTGGATGAAGAAGCATTAAAGCAACTGATCATAGATAAGCAGCATGAATTCAAGAAAACGTACAAGAAAAACGGAAAAGGGTTTGCAAAAAACGTTTACGATCTCTCCTTTGAGCTCATTGAGGACATCGCGGCCTACCATTTTCCTTCATCCAAACATCCGCTTCTTGAGCTCAGTGTCAATGAACTGATTACACTCAATCACTACATTACGGACCGCGTTGATGACATACTTGACACGCCGTTTTTGAAAAACACACGCAATATCCGTATTACACGCGTCGTGCAAATATTTGAAAAGAAAAAACAAATCGAACAGACCAGAGTTGTTCGAGCCGTGAAAAACAAGAAAGTAAGAATGGCCTGGAAGGCAACCAGAAGCATCGTCAACGTCTTCAATCCTGCCTACTGGTTCAGAAAAGTGGTCATCAACACGAGTGTTGACTACATGACCAAACACATAGCGATGCTGATTATTGCCGTCGTAGGCGAGGAAACCAGCAACGTTTATTCCAAAAAACTATTTGACAAGGAAGTTGACTTTTCCTTGGTCGATGAGGAACTTCAGTCACTTGAAAAAGGTGAAAACCAAGAAGAGCCGCAAGACACCAAAGCTACTCAATGATTATTCTTCAAGGGGGTTGTGCGCATGTTTTTCAAAAAGAAAAGAAAAAAGCTTGTTCCACCTTTCAAAAGATCGGCGGATATCGAGCCTTTTCAACTTTATGAGATTTTCGATGATGAACAGGAGAAAGAACGCTACAAACACAGCCATTTCGTTTCGCCCATTTTCGGCCAGAACGTCAAGGATGAAGTGGTTATTCCAATCAGAACAAAAAGAAACCAGGATCTGAACAAGCTTGATCCGTTTCGTACCAAACCAAGACTCACAAGAAATGAACGCATTAAAAAATACGGCACAGCCTACCCTGAATTTGATTTGATTCGTGGTAAGAACCTCAACGAAGTCATGGGCAATTCAAACAGGGAAAAAAACACTCAGCCCGAAGCTGAAGCTGATAAGAAAGTCGTTGAGGCTCAGATCATCGACCACAATGCCAACGATGCGGTAACGACACTCAAAACCGCACGTTCCCATACCTATAAGGATTTTCTCCAGCAGGAATCCTCCGCTGAAAAGGAACCATCCAATCCACCTTACGAAGAGAAACAAGAGGCGCATCCTTCAGATTCGACCAAACGAGAAGAGGACTCTCAATTTGAAAGCAAACCTCATGAGATACCTTCAACGCCACCTCGTGAAAAAGAGCCGGTAAAAGAAACAAGAACGGTTGAAACCAGGGAAAGCAAACCAATCAAAGACACAGAAGAAACTACACAGCCGCCTTCTAAAGAGGAACAAGAGGATAAAAATGAGCCAGCTGAACCACAAACCACATCTTCAGTTTCAGCTACCAAAAAAACCGTTAAAAAAGGCTCCAACTCCTATTCGAATTACCAGATTCCTCCAGTGGATCTTTTAAGCACTCCCGATGAAGAAGCTCCTGATTTGAGCGAATCGATAGACCGTCAAATCAATATCATCAATGAAACCTTTGATGAATTCAATGTAGGGGCAAGGGTCTATGATCATACCCAGGGACCAACCGTCACTCGCTACGAGATCGCAGTTGAAAAGGGTGTCAAGCTCAACAAGATTACCAATCTCTATGACAATATCAAAATGGCTCTGGCAGCCAAAAGCATCCGTATAGAAGCGCCGATTCCCGGCAAAAGCACCGTGGGCATAGAAGTCCCAAATGAAAAGCCGCGCACGGTTCACTTCAAGGAAATTACAAACCGCTCCATGTTCAAAAACGCCGCAATGCCTCTTACCATCGCACTTGGTCTTGATATTGACGGCAATCCAATCTATGCGCCAATCAAGTCCATGCCTCACGGTCTGATTGCCGGGCGTACGGGAAGCGGTAAAAGCGTATGCATCAATACCGTGCTTATGAGCCTGCTCATGCAGTACAAGCCAAGCGATCTCAAAATGATTCTTATCGACCCCAAGATGGTTGAACTCTCACACTACAACGACATTCCGCATCTGCTTACGCCGGTCATCACGGATTCAAAAGCGGCAACCGCCGCCTTGAACTGGGTCGTCGAAGAGATGGAAAGACGCTTCCAGGCATTTTCCGACATGCATGCAAGAGATATCGATTCCTATAACAAAAAAGCGACCGATGAGTCTGAAAAGCTTCCTTATATTGTCATCGTGGTTGATGAACTGAGTGACTTGATGATAGTCGCTTCACAGCACGTTGAAGAATCCATCATGCGTATTACGCAAAAAGCGCGTGCATGCGGCATTCATTTGCTGGTCGCCACACAACGCCCTTCAACCGACGTCATCAAGGGTACCATCAAATCCAACATTCCGACGCGTATCGCATTCAGCGTCTCATCGCACATCGATTCGCAAACCATCCTTGATGCGAGTGGGGCCGAGACCCTTCTTGGCAAGGGGGACATGCTTTATGCGCAAAGTGGCCAGGGCAAGATTCGCCTTCAAGGCGCGTTTGTCAGTGACGAAGATATTGAAACCGTCACTCAGTTCATTCGCAACCAGGCTGAAGCCAATTACCTGTTCAAAGAAGACGCCTTGCTTAAAACCGCAAACAAGACCTTTGAGTATGACGAACTGCTTGAAGAAGTGGCCTTGTTCGTGGTACAAAGACAAGAA
>JBNJEC010000006.1:0-31212 GCA_051745505.1 Bacillota bacterium | reverse complement strand
GTTTATGCAGCTGACAGTGGAAGAACTCCTGACGAAGGATTTGAAAGGAAAAGTTAGCCTCTTTCAAACGGAAAAAGGGTATGAACTTGCATGTCTTTTGAATGATGAGCTTGCCATAGAGAAAATCTATGCCATCACCGGGCATGAAAAGAAAACCCCGTTTACAGTACTCGTGGGCACTATTGATGATGCATATGCTCTTGTTAAACATCCCAAAAGGATAAGACCTTACGCACAGTTTTACTGGCCAGGAGCCGTCACGCTCATCACTATGAAACACTCCATTGTAAAGGATGTTGTGAGCAGGGGTAGGAATACGGTGGGCGTACGATTGACTGATAACCTTAAAGCAAAGCGCATTACGCAACATTTTGGTCCGTTGGTGGTGTCAAAGCCAACTCGCACTAACGGCAAGCAGATAACGACATATGACGATGCACTTCAGTATGAAAAGGCCGTTGATTACATTGTTAAAGGCAATCATCAGGATTCACAATCATCCTTTGTGTTTGATGTTGATAACAATCAAGTGCTGTCCAAGAAAACCTTATGACTAAGAAATCGTTTGCATTCATAGTGATTTCATTGTCTTTTACGTGCCATTTGATATAATAGATTAGAGTTAATAAAGAGAGGTGTTTCCCATGAAAATAGCAATTGGCTCAGATCATGCAGGATTCGAACTTAAAGAAAAAGTGTTCAAACATCTGAAAGAAAAGGGTTATGACATTACCGATTACGGCACAAACAGCGAAGAGAGTTGTGACTATAACGACTTTGCAGTTGCAGTAGCCAAAGACGTAAGAGACGGAAAAGTCGATCGCGGCATCGTCTTTTGTGGAACAGGCATTGGTGTAAGCATTCAGGCCAACAAGGTTGATGGTGTACGCGCTGCGCTGGTACATAACATGTTCACGGCAAAAGACACGAGAAGACACAACGATTCAAACGTGCTTGCCATGGGTGGACGCATTATTGGTGAAGAACTCGCCAAAGCGATTGCTGAAATCTGGCTTGACACAGAATTCTCCGGTGAAGAACGCCACGTACGTCGCGTAGGCAAACTGGAAAACCTTTAAAATACTTATCCAGGGAGTTATATCATGACAGACAGAAAGTTCATTTTGAAACTGCTTGCGATTGCAACCAATTTCATTTATGAAGCGATTGCTGCAGTGGCAGTAGGCTATTTCATTGGACTTGGTCTCGATTATCTATTTTCCTTAGAGGACAGATTCACCATCGTATTGATGATTCTTGGGGCGCTTGCCGCCATAAGCAATCTCATGGTGCGTGTATATCGCATGGGGGCAAAAAACAATGACTGAACGGGCTTTTATCAAAACGTTTCTTTACGTATGGATTTATATCGCCGTTGTGGCGCTGGCTTTTTATCTGATATTCGACTATGAAAGTGCCATCAGCTTCTTTTTGGGGTCTGCTGTGAGTGTCATGCTCATGAGTCACAATTACAAGCGCACGACCAAAGCCGCTCATAAGGACCCTGAATCCTTGAAGCGGGTTACCATGACGAACTATGCGTTTCGTTATGCGTTTTACATACTTATTCTCACCATCGCGTATTTTTCCGATGGACTCGATATCATCTTTACATTCATAGGGTTCACATCCTTCAAAGTGGCAATGCTTATAACGATGTGGCTCTCAAAAATTCACAAGGAGGGCGATGACGATGCTTGATACCATACTTGAATTCTGGACGAATATGACAGCGGCTCTCAGAGCCTCGATTATTGTAACCCTTGCATTGATCATCATCGTAGTGATTCTCGGAAGAAGAGTTGAACGTCTGGATCCGGAAAAACCCATCAAGGGCC
This sequence comes from Bacillota bacterium, assembly GCA_051745505.1. GTDB lineage: Bacteria > Bacillota_I > Bacilli_A > Izemoplasmatales > Izemoplasmataceae > M55B118. Next base: position 29,374 of record JBNJEC010000006.1, on the reverse strand, counting down.
CTATCTTTATCATTGTGATGGGCATTGATCTTCTCAATAGCTTCATCGAGGATTTCTATGGAAAGAAATGGCGTACGTTTGCGCCGATTCTGCTCGCTTTCCTATTGTTTTTGGCACTTGCCAATACCGCGAGTCTCTTCGGACTTGCAACGCCGCTTTCAAACGTAAGCATCGCACTGGCTTTCAGTTTCATGGCTTTTGCGGTCATTCAGATTTCCGGACTTATTGTAAGGGGCCCTGTAAAACGTATCAAGGACCTATCATCACCCACCCCGTTGCTGTTGCCGCTCAATCTTCTCAGTGAAGTGTCAGCCCCGCTTGCGATGGGCCTTCGTCTATTTGGGAATCTATTATCAGGGACCGTCATAGGGATTGTCGTATTCAATCTTCTGAACAACGTCTTCGGCGTACTGGCTACAACCATCGTCGTACACCCGATATTCAATATCGGATTCGGACTGATTCAGGCGTTTGTGTACTTCATGCTACTGCTCGTATTCCTATCGATGTCCATCGAAGAATCAGAAGTATAAAGAAGTGTATTCGCAACAAAATATATATTTAAAATTTAAGAAACGATATTAGGAGGAAATGACATGGAAGTTGTATTTAATGCAGAATTTGTAACAGCACTCTCTTTGCTGGGTGCAGGAATTGCTATGATCGCAGGAATCGGTCCAGGGATTGGACAGGGGTTTGCGGCAGGTAAAGCTGTTGAGGCTGTAGGCCGTCAACCTGAAGCGATTGGTAAGATCACCACAACCATGCTTGTAGGACAAGCAATGGCTGAAACCACAGGGCTTTATGCCTTGATCATCGCCTTTGTACTTATCGGACAATAAAGGCTAACAGATTGGAGGCAGCATGATGACAGCTGTTGCAGAAGCAATTCAAAGACTTGTTGATATCGCCCTTGGCGTTGATCCTGTGGAAATGGTCATTCAGATCGTTGCCACACTCATCCTCGTCGTTGTGGTCAAAGTGTTCTTCTGGGACAAGGTCACGGGATTTTTGGACCAGAGAAGAACCTTCATCAACAAGGAAATAGAAGACGCCACCTCAAAAAATGAAGAAGCAAGCGCCCTCAAAACAGATGCTGAAGAAGCACTTGCAGAAGCCCGGGAAGAAGCCAAGTCCATAGTGGACGAAGCCAAGAACCAGGCTGAAGAGAAAAAGCGTTCGATTCTTGACGATGCCAAAAGAGATGCCCAGCAGGTGAAGAAAAATGCCCGCAGGGACATCGAACAGGAAGTGGAAGTCGCCAGAAACGAACTCCGTGAGGAAATCGTTGAAATCGCGAGCCTGCTTTCTGAGAAGGCCATCAAGAAACAAATCAGCAAGCGAGTCTATGACAAACTGATTGATGAAGCCATTGAAGAGGTTAATAACCAATGAGCGCACTCAGCGAACAATACGCGATTGCGCTTTTTGAGCTTGCCGAAAAAAACAATCAGTCAATGGACATAGAAGAGACATTTGAGTCCTTTGTTGAAGGCATGGACGAGAAAACCATGAACTTCTTCTTGCACCCTGGTGTGCAGAAAAAGGAGAAAAAGGAAATCGTGGGAGGACTCTCACTTCCTGAAACCTTCAGAAATCTGCTCTATCTTCTCATAGACAACAACCGCTTCGAACATCTTGAAGACATTCTAGAGAGCTACAAGGAAATACGGTCCAACATGGCCAATGAAATGCACGTGGTCGTCTACAGTCAAAAACCGTTGACCGACAAACGCAAAACCGCACTCAAGGACCAATTTGCAAGCAAGTATCACCGAGAAGTAACCATAGAAAACAGAATTGATGAATCCATCGTGGGCGGCTTGCGTTATGAATTTGACGGCAAAGTCGTTGACGACACGGTAAACAGTACCCTGAAACAGTTCCAAAGTCGATTGACCAATTAAGCAGGTGAAAATATGAGCAAAATAAACGCAGGAGAAATCAGTTCCCTCATAAAGGAACAGATCTCCAAGTACAGTAAAGAAATCAAAACGGAAAATGTCGGAACCGTCATCAGTGTCGGAGACGGTATCGCACTTGTTCACGGGCTCGATGACGCCATGAGCGGAGAACTGCTGGAATTTTCCGGTGGTGTATACGGAATGGCTCAGAACCTCGAACAGGACCACGTTGGGGTCATCATCTTGGATGAATCCACCGAAATCCGCGAGGGCGACGAAGTGAAGACCACGGGGAATATCTTGGAAGTACCCGTTGGAGATGAAATGATTGGACGTATTGTAAATCCGCTTGGAATGCCGCTTGACGGCCTCGGCGCGATCAATACGAGTGAAACCCGTCCCCTTGAAGTCAAGGCGCAAGGCGTCATGGCTCGTAAATCCGTTGATGAACCGCTTCAAACCGGTATCAAGGTGCTTGATGCACTGGTGCCGATTGGACGCGGTCAGCGTGAACTTATCATTGGAGACCGTCAGACAGGGAAAACCTCGGTTGCCCTTGATACGATTATCAACCAAAAAGAGGAAGACGTCATTTGTATTTATGTCGCCATCGGTCAAAAGGAGTCCACGGTTGCACAGGTTCAAGAAACCTTGAAAGAGCACGGTGCGATGGAGTATACGACCATCGTCAGTGCCTCAGCCAGTGAACCGGCACCTTTGTTGTTCCTGGCACCGTATGCGGGTGTTTCGATTGCCGAGAAATTCATGTTCGAAGGCAAAAGCGTGCTCGTAGTCTACGATGACCTTACCAAACACGCGAATGCCTACCGTGAACTGAGTCTTCTTCTAAGACGTCCACCAGGACGCGAAGCGTTCCCTGGGGATGTGTTCTATTTGCACTCACGCCTACTTGAGCGTGCGGCGAAACTCAACGATGATCTTGGTGGTGGATCGATTACCGCACTTCCAATCATCGAAACCCAGGCGGGCGACATCAGTGCCTACATTCCGACCAACGTCATCAGTATCACCGACGGTCAGATATTCCTTCAAAGTGACCTCTTTTATACCGGTGTACGTCCGGCGATCAACGCAGGTCTCAGTGTTTCACGTGTCGGAGGCAGTGCACAGACGAAAGCCATCAAAAAGGTCTCAGGGACCCTTCGTCTTGACCTCGCAAGTTTCCGTGAACTCGAAAGTTTCACACAGTTCGGATCCGACTTAGACGAAGCGACCAAGAAAAAACTCAATCGCGGTGAGAGAACCGTTGAAATACTCAAACAGGGCTTGCACGAAGTCATGCCTGTTGAAAAGCAGGTCGTCAGTATTTATGCCCTTACAAAAGGCTACTTAGACGATGTCAAAATTGATGATATCGGCCGATTCGAATCAAGCCTTCACGACGCTTTTGAGGCCAGTGAAAAAGGCGCAGAGCTACTTAAACACATACGCGGGGAAGGAACCCTTCCTGAAGCGAGTGACATGAATGAAGTTATTGAAAACTTCAAAAAATCTTTTGCCTGATAGGATGGTGAGACCATGGCTTCCATGCGTGATATAAAACAGCGTATCAATGCAACAGAGAAAACCTCGCAGATTACCAAGGCGATGCACATGGTCAGTGCGTCCAAGCTGAGGAAAGCGGAGCGAAGCATCTATGCTTTTCGCCCCCTTGCCAAACGCTTGTCCAAAGTCCTTTCCAATGTGCTTTCAGCTGACTCTGAACTCACACATCCAATGCTTGAGGCACGCGAGATTCACAAAACGGCCTACATTATCGTGTCTTCAGACAGAGGGCTCGCAGGACCTTACAACAACAACACATTCAAAGCCTTTGAAAAACATGTCAATGAAACCCACGAATCGAGTGAAGAATTCGTAATCGTTGCGCTTGGGTTCAAAGCCTATAATTTTGCGAAACGCAATGGATACGAACTTATGAATGATGATGTGATTCAGGTGCGCGACGATATCCAGTTTGTGGATTTCCAACCGATCAGTGACCGTTTCATCAAAGCCTATCTATCGGGCGAAGTGGACAAGATTGACGTGTTTTACAACGAATATGTCAATACGCTTACACAAAACGTCAAAAATCAGACGCTCGTTCCCTTGGAATTCAATCCGATGGTCGACACGATTCAAGACGCCGGCAAGGATGAAAGCACACAAGAAGGGTTCAAACTCATGTATTTTTATGAGCCTTCAGCTTCAAGCGTGCTTTATCAGTTGATGCCGATGTATGTCGTCAATACGCTTTATGGCATGATTCTTGAATCCAAGGCCAGCGAGCATGCGTCGAGAATGACGGCGATGCAAAGCGCCACAGACAACGCGAACGATTTAATAGACACTTTACAGCTCAAATACAACCGTGCAAGACAAAACGCTATCACCATCGAACTGACCGACATCATCGGTGGCTCCGAAGCGGTGAATTAGAGGAGGAACACTATGAATACAGGTAAAATAGTACAGGTAATGGGTCCTGTTGTCGATGTTATGTTCGAAGAGGACCTTCCTGAAATCAACCACGCACTGAAAATTGAACGTGGCGAAGACGCACAGACGGGAACCACGGAGTCATTGACACTAGAAGTATCATTGCATCTTGGGGACAACGTCGTGAGAACCATTGCGATGGATTCCACCGACGGTCTCACAAGAGGGATGGAAGTGCTTGATCTTGGTGCACCAATCTCAGTACCGGTTGGCAACGCTACCTTGGGTAGAATTTTCAATGTGCTTGGTGAAGAAATTGACGACCAGGAAAAACTTTCTAAAGACATTGAACGCATGCCCATCCACAGACAGGCACCGAAACTCGATGAGATCAGCAGCAACACTGAGATTCTCGAAACCGGGATCAAAGTTGTCGACTTGCTTGCCCCATACGTCAAAGGGGGTAAAATCGGACTCTTCGGTGGTGCAGGGGTTGGGAAAACCGTTCTCATCCAGGAACTTATCCACAACGTTGCCCAGGAACACGGCGGAATCAGTGTATTCTCAGGTGTAGGTGAACGTACCCGTGAGGGGAACGACCTCTACCATGAAATGACTGAATCCGGCGTTATCAACAAGACCGCCATGGTCTTCGGTCAGATGAACGAACCTCCAGGAGCAAGAATGCGCGTAGGGCTCACAGGCCTTACCATGGCAGAACACTTCCGTGACAAGAAGAAACAGGACGTGCTTCTTTTTATCGACAATATCTACCGCTTTACCCAGGCCGGGCAGGAAGTCTCCGCACTCCTTGGACGCATGCCTTCGGCGGTTGGGTATCAGCCGACCCTCGCCACTGAGATGGGTAAACTCCAAGAACGCATCACATCCACCAAGGAAGGGTCAATTACATCCATTCAGGCCGTATACGTGCCAGCGGATGACTACACAGACCCCGCACCGGCGACGACGTTCGCCCACCTTGATGCGACCACCAACCTCAGCCGTAAAATAAGTGAGGAAGGGATTTATCCCGCGGTGGATCCACTCGCGAGTACCTCGCGTGCCCTTGAACCGAAAATCGTAGGGGACGAACACTACAATGTTGCTCGTGAAGTGCAAAGAACCATCCAGCGCTACAATGATTTGCTCGATATCATCGCGATTCTCGGGATGGATGAACTCAGTGAAGAGGACAAACTTGTCGTGCACCGCGCAAGACGTCTGCGTCTTTTCCTTTCACAGAACTTCCACGTTGCTGAACAGTTCACGGGTCAAAAAGGATCTTACGTTCCAGTCGAAGAGACCATTCGTGGTTTCAGAGGCATCCTTGATGGGAAATACGACGATGTACCTGAAGACGCATTCCGTCTTGTAGGAAGCATTGAAGATGTGCTTAAAAAAGCTGAAAGTTTTGAGTAGGTGATTCTATGAATCTGGTTGTATTCACACCGGAAGGCGAACTTTACAATGAAACGCTTGACTATATTGTCGTGAGCTCCAAGAACAATGGAGAATTTGCGATACTGGACAACCATGCGCCACTCATCTCGACGATTGACGTGGGGTATGTCAAAATGGTCAAGGAAGGCGAGTTTGTCTACAGCGTCATCATCAATGGCGCCCTTGAAAACAGGGATAGTACCGTCAACATCATCGCTCAGGAAGCGCATGTCGGCCTCAACAAGGACAGTGCGCTCGAGCACCTCAATACTGTCCGCAAGGAACGTCTTGAAGAGAACAGAAGAAGAACCAAGGACTTCCTCAAAGCCGAGCGAGAACTCAAGGAAAACATCAAAAAAGCACAAGCCTCCAAAGAGTGATTATTCCGTGTACCAACCTTGACAATCCTTGTCAGTGTGTTATACTGTAATTGTTACAATATGTAATCATTACAATTCTTTAAGGAGGAATTATATAATGGCTAAACAAACAGATCTCATGAACCAATACGTTGCGGACCTTGGCGTTCTTAACGTAAAACTCCACAATTTGCACTGGAATGTAGTAGGTGAACGTTTCAAACCCGTTCACGAGTACGTAGAAGAACTCTACGACATGGTATTTGAAACATATGACGAAGTTGCTGAACGCATGAAAATGCTTGGTGACTACCCACTCGCTTCACTCAAGAAATATCTTGAAGTGACAAAAGTGGACGAACTTGAAGAGAAAGACTTCCAAATTCCTGAAGTCTACGCAATTCTCAAGCAGGATCTTGAACATCTCAAGAATCTTGCAACAAACATCAGAGCGGTTGCAGACGAAGCGGATGACTTCGCCACTGTCGCAATGATGGAAGACCAGGTCAATGCATATGACAAGGAACTTTGGTTCATTGCCCAAGCATTGAAATAGATTTAGACTAAGACGTCCCTTTCGGACGTCTTTTTTCTTGCATGAAGACGCGGTTCCACGTACACTGTATACGAGGTGATTCCATGAACAAGTACAAGGTTCTACACTTGAATGAAGTCGAATCGACCAATACGCTCTTGAAGAATAATTTGACGCAATATCAGGACCATACACTTTTAAGAGCGGACTACCAGACCAAAGGCAGAGGCCGTAGAGACAATGAGTGGATGAGTGAAAAGGGGAAAAATTTTCTTGGAACATTTTATAAAATCAGTGAGAAGAGGCCATCCTTTCGTTTTCTTTTGGAGGCATCGGTCGCCCTTGTCAAAACCCTGGAATTCTACGGCATAAGACCAGATATCAAGCCGCCCAATGACATCTACGCGAGCGATAGGAAAATAGCGGGCATACTCATTGAAGTGATTCACCGGACGAAACTGCATGTCTTGAGTGGCATCGGGCTCAATGTCAATCACTCCGGCTCAGGGTCCTGGATATCCATGGAAGCCATCAAAAACAACCCTTTGAATCTGAGCGAAGTGACGCAAGTACTCAAAGGTGCTTTTGAAGAAACTGAAGAGCTTTCTCACAAGGACCTTTTTGAGACATACAAGTCCCACATAGATTTTGACAAGATAAAAGTTGATAAACAAGGTAGATTGGTCCCACTTTTGGACATCACAGAGGCTTTTGAGTGCAAGCTTGACAGTACTTATCAAGCATGTGAGTCACTCAGTTTCACATATAAGACATGAAAGAGAATGTTCGTATAGAAACATATTAGATTGAATACGATTCACTAGCCTAAAACAAAAGATTTGAACGCAACACCAACGGTCTCGAGCCTTTGGTGTTGCGCTTTTTATTGGGTTGCCAACGCTGTTATATCATTTGAATATCAAACATATTGATTTACATACATATGATTAGGTAATCATAAGAGCGCTTTTAAACAACTTTGAGTATCAAAATACATTGACAACCCAATTGAATGCTTTTATAATTGTGAGCAAAAAGGAGGTAATTGTATGTTTGAAAAAGTAAGAGACGTCATCGTTGAAGAACTTGATGTCGACAAGGAAAACGTTACGCTTGAGTCACACATCATCAATGATCTTGATGCGGATTCTCTGGATGTCGTTGAACTTGTCATGGCACTCGAGGAAACATTCGATATCAAAGTAGACGACGACAGTGTACAGTCACTCAGAACTGTACAGGATGTTGTAGATTATATTGAAGCGAACCAATAAAGAAAGACAAGAGGTGCGAGATCATGAATAATCGCGAACTCAAAACAATCATAAAACTATTTGAAAATTCAACGCTCGCGTCAATGAAACTCGAACGTGACGACGTCACCATTGAACTTCAAAAGCCCAATGAAAAGGAAACGGTTGTGCACCAGGCAAAAGAAGCCCACACGCAAAATGACCCCACAGTTACGCCACATTCCCAAGAAGAAAGCCCTGAAGTAAATGGGCCTTCCTACGATCCCATAAAAGCCCCCTTGGTAGGGACTTACTATGAAGCTGGAGGCCCTGATCAGCCTCCATTCGTCAAGGAAAACCAGGTGGTCAAAAAGGGTGATACCGTCTGCATTATTGAAGCCATGAAAGTCATGAATGAAATCACGGCTCCAAGAGATGGAAAAATCATGAAAATCCATGTGAATAACGGGGATTCGGTCATGGTTGATCAGATTCTCATGGAGATTGCCTGATGTTTCAAAAAGTACTGGTGGCCAACCGCGGCGAAATAGCGGTTAGGATCATCAGAAGTCTCAGAGAACTTGGGATTGAAACCGTGGCGGTTTACAGTACAGTGGACGAAGATGCCCTCCATGTGCATCTTGCAGATGAAGCCGTATGCATAGGCAGGGCGCCGGCAAAACAATCGTATCTTCATATGGAAAACATTATCCAGGCAGCCATCAATACCGGATCCGAAGCGATTCATCCCGGATTCGGCTTTTTAAGCGAGAACCCCAAATTTGCAGAACTTTGCGAATCCTGCAACATCGTGTTTATCGGACCCTCTTCAAAAGTCATCAGTGACATGGGCGACAAAGCGAAGGCCAAATCACTCATGAAAAAAGCCGGAGTTCCACTGGTTCCTGGCAGTGATGGTGAGATAACACTTGAAGAAGGTCTTGAACTCACGAAGAAAATCGGTCTTCCCGTCCTCATCAAGGCAAGTGCCGGAGGTGGGGGAAGAGGCATGCGCGTAGTCAGGCGCCTAGAAGAATTCGAAGCCCAGTATTATGCCGCAAGGCAGGAAGCCGCTGCGGCTTTTTCGAGTGACGGAGTCTATCTTGAGAAACTGGTGGAAAATCCAAGACACATCGAAGTCCAGATCCTTTCAGACAAATACAACAATACCCTGCATTTGTTTGAACGGGACTGCAGTGTTCAAAGAAGAAACCAAAAAGTCATAGAAGAAGCGCCATCCATCATAGATGAAACCCTTAAAAACGCCATGTATGATGCAGCCATCAAGGCCGCAAAAGCGGTCAACTATGAAAACGCGGGAACGGTGGAGTTCATTGTTGCAGACAACGCATTTTACTTCATTGAAATGAACACCCGCATCCAGGTCGAACATCCTATCAGTGAAATGATCACGGGGATTGACATCATCGCCGAACAGATACGCATTGCCTCAGGCTTTCACCTGCCCTACACGCAGGAAACCATCAAGCGAAAAGGCCACGCAATAGAAGTGAGAATCAACGCGGAGAACCCTGTCAAGAACTTCATGCCTTCACCTGGCACCGTGTCTTTTCTTCATTTCCCACAAGGCCCGGGCATCCGTTTTGATTCCATGCTTTATCAGGATTATACGGTGTCGCCTCATTATGATTCCATGGTGGGCAAGCTCATTGTCCATGCAAATGACAGACCCTCCGCAATCAGAAAGATGCGGTCTGCCCTCGAAGAACTCATCACCGAAGGCATCACGACCAATCAGTGGTTTCTTTGGATGATCATGAATCACGAAGATTACGTAGAAGGCTCTGTGGATACATCCTTCATCGTCAAAAACATAAAGAAGCTGATTCGCTATGAAAACTGATTTGTTGAAAAAGGCGCTCAAACGCCATAAAGCATTTAAAAATGAATTCAAAACCTACTATGTGGACGACAAGAAGAAAACATCTAAACCCGACGTTCCAGCCGGGCTTTATGAACAGTGCCCTTCATGCAAAAGCAATCTTAACCGAAAAGATCTTGAAAAGAACCATTACGTGTGTGAGTCATGCGGCCATCATTTTCGCATACGCGCGCTTGAACGCATCGAACTCACCGCAGACAAGCACACCTTCTTGGAAAAGGGACGTGGCTTCATCACACTCAACCCGCTTTTCCAAGAAGGCTATGAACAAAAACTCGAAAACGCAAGAAAAAGAAGCGGCACTGACGACGCCTTCGTTTACGGCTACGCTGAAATCGGGGGAGAACCCTGCGTCCTCGGTGTTCTTGACAGCCACTTCATGATGGGAAGCATGGGAAGCGTGGTTGGCGAAAAAGTCGTCAAGAGCGCGGAATACGCCATGGTGAAAAAACTTCCACTCATCATTTTCTCCGCATCCGGAGGCGCCCGAATGCAAGAAGGGATATTCTCCTTGATGCAAATGGCCAAGACAAGTGGGGCAATCAAAAAACTACACGAACAGGGACTGCTCTACATAAGTGTGTTGACCCATCCTACAACGGGCGGTGTGAGTGCATCATTTGCGACGCTTGGCGATATAAACATTGGAGAACCCGGAGCCCTCATAGGGTTTGCGGGTCCAAGAGTCATCAAACAAACCATCAAAGAGACGTTGCCTGAAGGCTTTCAGAGATCTGAATTCCTGCTTGAAAAGGGCATGCTTGACAAAGTCGTCCACAGAAGTGACATGAAAAGTGTACTGAGTACACTTCTTCAACTTCACAACCCAAGGACTGATACCTATGACAATACTTGATAAAGAGAAGAAGCTCAAAACGCTTGAAAAAGAACTCAAGCATCTTGAAGACGACAAGGCGCAAGCCTCAATCTTGAAAACCATTGAAGAGATCAAGAAAAATGCCATGAAGAATCTCAGTGCATGGGACAGGGTCCTGCTTGCGAGGCATCCTGAAAGACCGAAGTTTCAAGACATCGTCGACTTGCTTTTTGATGGATTCATCGAACTGCACGGAGACAGACTTTATGGAGATGACTCGGCTGTCTCTGGTGGCATCGCCTTTTTCAATGGTAGACCCGTGACCGTCATCGGTCATGTCAAAGGCAAGTCCACAGAAGAAAACATTCATCACAATTTCGGCATGGCGCATCCTGAAGGGTACAGAAAATCCCTGAGACTTATGCACCAGGCAGAGAAATTTGGGCGCCCAATCATTACCTTCATCGATACGCCAGGTGCCTATCCGGGTGTTGGCGCAGAAGAACGGGGTCAAAGCGAGGCCATTTCGAGAAGCCTTTATGAAATGAGTCATCTGAGTGTCCCTGTCATCGCGTTCGTCGTGGGTGAAGGAGGCAGTGGCGGTGCGCTCGCGATTGGAGTGGCCAACAAAGTCTACATGCTTGAAAACAGTATCTATTCAATCCTCAGTCCCGAAGGCTACGCAAGCATTCTTTGGAAAGACGCTTCCAAACAAAAGGAAGCCGCAGAGGCCATGAAACTCACCGCGTTTGACCTCAAGGATTTCGGCATCGTGGATGGCATCATCAAAGAGCCAGTATTCGGCGCTCACAGAGACAAAAAAACCACCGCAGAAAACATGCGTGAAACACTGATGCATGCACTCGAATCCTTTGAAGGCATGAATGCCTTTGAAATAAGGAACGAACGGTATTTGAAATTCAGAAATACCGGATTCTTCCAAAGATTCAATTACGAAAACCTGAAAGGGGTGTACTGATGAAACATACCCATATCCTAAGTACCGGGTCTTACGTCCCGGATAATGTCATAGACAATGCCACCATGGAGAAAATTGTAGACACATCAGATGAGTGGATTACAAGCAGAACCGGCATTGAGAGAAGACACATAAGCATTGATGAAAATACCTCAGACCTTGCCTACAAGGCCGCGCTTGAGGCGCTTGAAAAAGCGTCCATGAAACCGAGTGACATCGAACTCATCGTTGTCGCGACGGTAACGGGCGACTATCTATTTCCAGGTGTCTCACAACTGCTTCAAAAAAGACTTGGCTGTGAGACGGTGCCTGCCTTTGATATCAACGCGGCCTGCACGGGCTTTGTCTACGCGCTTGAAATCGCGGACAAGATGATGGCTTCAGGCGCCTATGCAAACGCGTTGATTGTCGGTGCAGAGGCTTTATCCAAACTCACCGATTTCGAAGACAGAAACACCTGCGTGCTCTTTGGAGACGGCGCAGGCGCATTCGTCCTCGAGCGTTCAGAAAAACGTGGGGTGGAAGCCATCACGGTCAAAAGTGACGGAGATACCTCCGGGCACTTGAAACTTGAAGGCTACCCGCTCAAGAAGGATTTCAAAACGCCTGAATACAAGCTGCCGTTCATAAAGATGAACGGGCGTGAAATATTCAGATTCGCAACGGATGTCTTTCCTAAAGTCATCCATGAACTCCTTGATGAAACGAACAAGACGCTAGACAATCTTGATTTGATTGTGGCGCATCAGGCCAACAAGCGAATCATCGAAAAATCCGCAAAAACCCTCAAATACCCACTTGAAAAAATGTATATGAACATCCAGTCCATGGGCAACACCTCAGCTGCAAGCATCCCGCTCGCGGTGGATGAAGCCATCAATAGTGGACGCCTCAAACGCGGAGACACATTCGCAATTGCCGCATTCGGTGGCGGGCTTACCTGGGGAGGTGCCATCATTGAGTACTGAAAAAACCAACATATGCAATCTTCTTGGCATCCGTTATCCTGTCATTCAGGGAGGGATGGCCAATATTGCCGACTACAGACTCGCTTCAGCCGTCTCAAACGCCGGAGGCCTCGGAATTCTGGGCAGCGGTGGGTGGAGTGTCGAAAGAATCAAAGAAGAAATCAGAAAAACACGTGAACTGACCAACAAGCCGTTCGGACTCAACATCATGCTCATGCATCCTGAAAAGGATGCGATCGCAGACCTTGCGGTAGAAGAAAAGGTTGAAGTCATCACCACTGGCGCAGGCAATCCCGGTCCTTACATGGCCATGTGGAAAGAAGCCGGCATCAAGGTTGTCCCCGTAGTGCCTAGTGTGACCCTTGCGAGGCGTGTAGTGAGAAATGGCGCAGACGCGGTCATTGTGGAAGGCACCGAAGCCGGTGGACACGTCGGTGAGATTTCCACCTTCTCACTCGTTCCTCAAACCGTTGATGCAATCGATGTTCCAGTCATTGCGGCTGGAGGGATTGGCGATACCCGCGGTGTGAACGCAGCATTCGCACTCGGCGCAAGCGGTGTGCAGATTGGTACGGTACTCCTCGCAAGTGAGGAATGTCCGATTCATGTAAACTACAAGCAAAAAATCGTGGATGCCAAGGATACGGACACGGTCGTGACGGGAAGAACGTTCAACGCACCCGTACGTGTTCTCAAAAACAAAATGTCCAAACAGTATCTGAAAATGTCCAATGACGGAGTGGACCGGATGGCGCTTGAAAAGCTGACCCTCGGATCGCTCAAAAAAGCCGTCTTGGAAGGCAACAAGGACCAGGGGTCATTCATGGCTGGTCAAATTGCCGGACTCATCAAGTCCATTCAACCTGTCAAAACCATCCTTGAGACCATGTTTGAAAATGATGCGTTGTGCAAAGAGGCGAGAGCATGAAAAAACTCGCATTTGTGTATCCGGGTCAAGGGACCCAGTATCCCGGAATGGGCAAACAATTCTACGAAGACAACACGGTTTTCAAAGTGAGAGTCGATCAGGCGAATGCGCTTCTTCCTTTCGACCTTCTGGATATCATGTTCAATTCAGAGCGTGTCCATGAGACACGCTATGCACAAGTCGCTTTATACGTCATGCAGTGCGCACTCACAGACGTTTTAAAAGAAGAAGGCGTTCATCCCCATGGAACCGCGGGACTCTCCATAGGCGAATATGCGGCCCAATACGCAGCCGGTGTATTCAGTTTTGAAACAGGGCTTGAAACAGTCACCAAAAGAGGCGAACTGATGCAGGCTTCCGCTGAACAAAACGATACCGGAATGCTCGCCATGCTTGGAACGCTTGAACAGGCGAAGGAAATAGAAACGGCTTTTGACACTGTCTATATCGCGAACCACAACATGAAAAAACAAGTGGTGCTCGCAGGCGACAAAAAAGCGCTCAAGAAAGCGGAAGCCTTTGGGAAGGAACGAGGCGTCAAACGGTTTATTCCACTTAGTACATCCGCCGCCTTCCACACCCCCTACATGCGTGAAGCGAGAGAAGGGTTCGCGACGTTTTTAAAAACCGTCTCTTTCAAAGACCCCCAACTGCCTCTGTACCTGAACACTACGGGCAAGCGGTATGAAGATGGCCTCAAAGCGACAATGACAGACCAGATAACCTCTCCAGTCTATTTTCACGCCATGGTTAAAACCATGATTGATGACGGTTATACGCATTTCGTCGAACTTGGTCCCAAAAAGACACTGGCCACATTTATCAAAAAAACCGACAAAAACGTTGAAGTCACAGCGGACATTGAATCAGAACCCCTTGAGAATTTTTTGAAAACCCTAAGGAGTGAATAATATGAACAATCAAAAAGTAGCCATCGTAACCGGTGCGACGGGTGGAATAGGAAAAGCCATCGTAAAGACCCTTGCGGCGAGTGGTTATGCCCTCGCCATCAACTACCGCTCGGATGAAACGACCGCAAATGACCTCGTGAAAACGATTGAGGAAAACGGCGGAACTGCAGTTGCCTACCAGGCAGACGTCAGTGACTTTGAAGCGTCCAAGGCATTCGTGGCCTCTGTGCTTGAAGACCTCGGTTCAATCGGTCTTCTTGTGAACAACGCAGGCATCACCAAGGATCAACTGATGCTCAGAATGAAGGAAAATGATTTTGACACAGTCATGAACGTGAACCTGAAAGGTGCCTGGAACATGTGCAAACACGTCACGCGTCCCATGTTCAAACAAAAATCCGGAAGGATTGTGAACATCACAAGCGTCATAGGCGAAATGGGCAATGCGGGTCAGGCAAACTACGCCGCATCGAAAGCCGGCATGATTGGTCTTACGAAATCACTCGCCAAGGAATACGGTAAGAAAAACATAACGGTCAATGCCGTGTCACCCGGATTCATCGAAACGAAGATGACAGAGTCTCTTGACGAAGCATTCAAGGAAACCTATCTCAAAACGATTCCCCTCGGCCGCGGAGGCACCCCTGGTGAAGTGGCTGAACTCGTGGAATTTTTGGCGTCTGGGAAAGCCGCCTATATTACTGGACAGGTCATTGGCATCAATGGAGGGATGTATTCATGAAACGCAGAGTCGTAATCAGTGGAATGGGCACCGTCAATCCTCTTGGCAATGAAGTCAAGGAGAGTTGGCAAAACGCCATGACAGGCAAGAACGGTATCGATGTAATCAAGCGCTTTGATACGGAAGCACTCGACGTGCATATCGCAGGCGAAGTCAGAGAAGAAGAGGACGGTTTTTTCTCTAAAAAAGAGATGAAGAGACTCGACAGATTCACCCAGCTTGCCCTGAGAAGTGCAGAAGAGGCCGTCAAGGATTCAGGCATTCTTGACACCACATTCGATCCTTACAAGGTTGGGATTTATTATTCAAGTGGAATTGGTGGGCTTGAGACCATCGCCAACCAAAATGAGCGAGGGCTTTCCAAAGGGTATGGAAGGATTTCTCCTTTCTTCATTCCAAAAGCGATCATCAACATCGCGGCAGGGCATATCGCTATCAAGTACGGATTCAAGGGGCCCGCACTTTCAAACGTAACGGCGTGTGCGAGTGCCACGAATTCTATCGGGGAGGCCTTCAGAGCCATTAGAGACGGCTACATCGACTACGCCGTCACCGGTGGCAGCGAAGCGAGCATCACCAAACTCGGATTATCCGGTTTCAAGGTCATGCAGGCTTTGAGCAAGGATCCTGACCCCAAAACCGCTTCAAAACCGTTTGACAAGAACAGAAGCGGCTTCGTAATGGGAGAAGGTGCCGCGACACTCGTACTTGAAACCGAGGAATCCGCCTTAAAGCGCGGTGCTTATATCTATGGCGAAATCATCGGGTACGGAACCACTTCGGATGCGGTTCACATTACCGCACCGGACCAGGAAGGATCCGGCGCCATGCACGCGATGAAGTTTGCGCTTGAAGATGGTTCGGTGACGCCAAAGAACATCGATTACATCAATGCGCACGGAACGTCGACACCTTTGAACGACAAGGTGGAATCCCTTGCGATCAGACGTTTGTTTGAAGAGCATGCTGATTTGATATCGGTCAGTTCCACAAAATCCATGACCGGGCATTTGCTTGGGGCAAGCGGCGCAGTGGAGAGCATTTTCGCGCTCAAGGCGCTTGAAGACAACTTCGTACCACCCACAATCAATTATGAAACCGTTGATGAAGCGTGCGATTTGGATTATACTGTGAATGAAGGCAAACACAAACCCCTCGAATATGCCATGAACAACTCATTTGGTTTTGGAGGCCACAACGCAAGTCTTGTCTTCAAAAAATGGAAGGATGAATAACATGCTTACCAGTGATGAAATCAAAAAAATCATTCCCCACAGATACCCGATGCTTCTTGTGGACAAGGTACTTGAGGTTGAAGAAGGCGTCTCGATTCACGCTTTGAAAAACGTCACATCGAACGAACCGTTTTTCCAGGGACACTTTCCTGAAGAACAGGTCATGCCTGGCGTGCTCGTCATCGAGTCCCTTGCTCAGGCGGGTGCGATCGCACTTTTGAAACACCCTGATTTCAGTGGAAAGACCCCTTATTTTGCGGGCATTGACAAGTGCCGTTTCAAACGAAAAGTAAGACCGGGTGACAGCCTTGATCTGCATGTCACCATCACAAAAATGAAAGGGCCAATCGGCAAGGGTCAGGCCAAAGCTTACGTGGACGGCGAACTCGCGGCGTCTGCGGATCTGACTTTTGCCCTTGGTGCATAAAAAAAGACATCATTTGATGTCTTTTTTAATGGCCTGTGCTTCCAAAGCCGCCGTTGCGGGTGCCTGAAGCCTTGTCGCCATCACTCAGAAGATACTTCATGAATATGCCCTGGGCGATGCGTGTCCCTTTTTCTATGGTGACGGGCTCATCTGTGAAGTTCATGAGCTGTATGTAGATGGCACCGTCGTTGTCGTCGTTTCCATAGTAGTCGCTGTCGATGATGCCGACATTGTTTGGAATGGTGACTCCGAATTTTTTCGGCAGTGAACTTCTTGGATAAAGCTTTAACACTTCATCACTTTGCATGTAGGCTTTCACACCGGTTTTCGCAAGCCCTATTTCACCTGGTGCGAGCGTGAGCGCTTCGCACGTTTCAAAGTCATACCCGGCACTTTGGGCCGTACTTCTTTTAGGTAGATTGATGTTTGCATACCCTTTGGCGGGTTCGAATCCGCGCATGGAATCAACTCCTTGATTTGTTTAAAATCATTATAGCATACGTCAATGTTTTCTTGACAAAGCATTGTGAAAAGCATAGACTGAATTTAGAAGGTGTTAGGTGTATTATACTAACAGGGAATCGGGTGAAAATCCCGGGCTGTCCCAGCAACCGTAAAACGGACGAAATGCATAAGACCACTGCGTAAGCGGGAAGGTGCAAAGTAGAGTGATGTTAAGCCGGTAGACCTACCTGACCCTTATAGATATTACACTCCTGGGTATGAGTTGTAACAATCTCCATAAGGCGTTTTTTTTCATTATTGAAGGCCCGAAGTAGATTGTTTATTGCCATCCAGGAGGATGGTTTTTTTATTGGAACAAAACTACTACAAGGAGGCTACCATGAAAAAACTATTCTCCATTCTTATCGCATTATCATTGGTTTTCACCCTCGCTGCCTGCAGTGAAGAAACAGGTGAAGAGGTGGAAAGCATGCAATCGCGGATTGAAGATCTGGAAGAGGAAAACACAACACTCAAGACAAGTGTTCATGATCTTGAATCCATGCTTGCAAACATTGAAGAATCCCTGAACGAGGAAAAAGTGGTTTTCACCACTGAAACAGACACAACTACAGAGGCTCAAACCGTCCCTTACACCGAAGACGGGGACAAGACACTGCTTGAGCTTCTCGAATTCGCTTACGACATTGATTATACGGAAAGTGACTTCGGTGCGTTCCTGAACAAGGTTGGCGCCATTGAGGCGAGTGAAGGCAATTTCATCGCCATTTCCAAAAACGGTGAACCAATGGATGTCGGCATTTCCGAGGCTACTTTTACAGGGGGCGACCACTTCCATTTTGAACTGTCCTGGTTTGATGAAACGCTTGAATCGGTGAACGACTCCCTTGACCTTTTCACGGACAATCAAGTGACTGATTTCAGTGAAAACCACCAGGTCATTATGGGACTGTCACATATAGACTACTCCGACGAGGAAGTCATCTCTGAACTGCCTGACCCAGGAACAGACCCTTCTGCGGGGACATTGATCAATCATATTTTCATAGAATATGAAGCGGGAGAAGCCATTACCGCGCTTCAAGATGACCTTGAAAGTGTTGCGAGCACCGAATATGTCTACAGCGCTGCACAGGCTTATCTTGCACTCACGCTTGATGAGGGTGAGTACACCCAGTTTGAAGATGACTTCAAAGCGGAACTTGACGGACTTGATGTCAGTGAAACCGACAACGACACATTGAGCATGGTGCTCATGGCACTCGGTGTCATGGAAGATAGCGACTACGACACGTTGGAAACATCCATTGTGGATTACTTGAAAACCAATGCCTACAACAACTCCTACGGCAACAACGCCGCGAGCTTTTCTCAAATGATTCTCGGGCTTTTGGCGGTTGGCGAAGATCCTGCAGGCGATGACTTTGTAGAAGAGGATATGCATCTTGTAGAGCACCTGCTTGTCTATCAGAACGACGATGGGTCTTTCGATTATCAACTTGATGATGATTCAGCTGATCTTCAATTCTCGACTCCACAGGCGTTTTTCGCTTTGGCAGCTTACCAAGCTTCTTTGAACGATGAGACCTTTAGTCATCCCTACAGGCTTGGTCAATCGTGAAACTGACCTTGCGCATTGTCTATACCATTCTCGCTCTAGGGTTCATCGTGGGTCTTTTCTATATATTGTATGATGAAGGCGAAGCCACAGGAGAAGGAAGCATTGACATCACGGTTTATGATCAGTCCGAAACCGTTGTAAGCAGTGAAAGCCACCTTTATTACGAAGGCGATACGCTTTTCAAAGTGATGGACAGACATTATGAACTAACGTGCGCAGATACACAGTACAACCCGGACGATACGTGTGAAACAACGTTCGCAGGAAGCCATATTCTTCTGGGTATCGACGATGTGATGACCGATTGGACCAATACTTTTCTCTATCTTGAAGTGAATGACACCATGGCTACACGTGGTGTAGATGATGTGAAACTTGAAGATGACAATGACTATGCGTTTTATGTAAGAAACGTCAATGATTAGGAGGTGAACCCATGATACCACTCAAACGACTGATTCTGATTGCGATGGCGGTGACCATCATTTTCGTGCAGGAACAGCTTCTCATGTTTTTGCCGAATGTTCAGCTCACCACGCTTTTGATCATCCTTTTTGTCACGGTTTTCAAATTCAAGGAAAGCATGATCATGATAACGGTGTATGTCCTTCTTGACAACCTTTTTCTCGGTGGACTCAACCCGTTTACGATGGGGGCGATGTTCACAGCGTGGATGCTTATTCCGATTGCCTGGCACACCGTTTTGAGAAAAACCAGGAATGTTCAGGCGCTCGCCTTGTTCGGCTTTGTCTTTGGTTTTGTCTATGGGTTCGTCTTTATCCCCTTTACCATGATTCAGACCGAGGTATTCGAACTATGGCCTTACTTGCTTGCGGACCTTCCGTTTCAAGGGGTTATGGCCACTACGAACTTTCTGACGGTCCTTTGGCTTTTCGAACCGTTGCAGAAAGTTTTTGAAGAAGAAATGCCCGGACTGGTTGGAAAACGGAGAGCCGTTCATAAAAACATATAAAAATCGTGTCCAAAACACTTGCTATGCAGGTGTTTTTTTGGTACACTGTTACATGCCGTAAAATACACACACAAGATGAGTGTGAATTTCAAGAGCTTTTGATAAAAAAGTGGAAATCACACGAGGACGTTTGTGGAGGCCAATCAAAAAAATAATAGGAGGAAACACATTATGGCAGTAATCGCAATGAAAAAATTATTGGAATCAGGGGTGCATTTCGGACATCAGACAAGACGTTGGAATCCGAAAATGGCCAAGTACATTTACACACGCCGTAACAACATTCACATCATCGACTTGCAACAAACGGTAGGTTTCATCGAAAGTGCATACAAGGATTTCCTGGAAATCGGAAAAGATGGCGGGAAAGTTCTCTTCGTAGGTACCAAGAAACAAGCCAAAGACACCATCAAGGACGAAGCTACACGCGCTGGACATTTCTATGTATCAGAACGTTGGCTTGGCGGAACCCTTACAAACTTCAAAACCATCCGCAAAAGCATTCGCCGTCTTCACAGCATCAGAGCATGGCAAAAAGACGGAACATTCGACCGTCTACCTAAAAAAGAAACCGTAGAACTTACCAAAGAATTGGAACGCCTTGAAAAATTCCTCGGCGGTATTCAAGATATGCGTACCCTTCCAGATGCACTCTTCATCGTAGATCCACGCAAAGAGCACAACGCAATCGCGGAAGCACGCAAACTCAACATCCCGATTTACGCAATGGTCGACACCAACTGTGATCCGGACGAAATCGACTATCTCATTCCAGCGAATGACGATGCCATCCGTTCAATCAAAGTCATCGTGGGCAAAATGGCCGACGCGTTGATTGAAGGCGCTGGCGGCGCTTCTAAAGAACAGGCGCAAACAGAGAAAAAACCTGAACAACCCAAAAAACAACCAGAAAAAGCACCGGAGAAAAAGAAAACCCCAACACGTGAAGAAATGAAACGTGCGGTAAACTCTTCTCCACAAAAAGCCAAAGCCGAAGCCCCTAAGAAAGAAACCGAAAAACCGGCTCCGGCCCCTAAAAAAGAAACATCAAAACCAGCTCCTAAAAAAGAAACACCGAAACCAGAACCTAAAAAAGCAGAAGCCAAAAAGGCACCTGCCGCAAAACCGGAAAAAGCTCAGAAAAAAGCTCAAAGTGATGATTTTGACAGCAAAACTGTTACAGAGCTCAAAGAAATTGCCAAGGACCGTGGCATGACCGGATACTCAAAACTTAGAAAAGCTGAACTTATCGAAGCTTTGAGAAAATAAAGAGAGCTTTTTAAGCTCTCTTTTTTTCTAAAATCAAGGGTTTATATTTTAAAGAATCGCTGTATGTGTTAAAATTAAAGCGGTAAACTATTAGGAGGTAACGAACATGGCTGTTAATGCAAAATTAGTTAAAGAACTGCGTGAAAAAACGGGCGCAGGGATACTCGATTGTAAAAAAGCACTAAGTGAAACAGATGGCGACTTGAACAAAGCTGCGGACTACCTTAGAGAAAAAGGCATCTCCAAAGCTGAACAAAAAGCATCAACACGCATCGCTGCAGAAGGGCTTTGCAACGTCAAGGTCACTGGAAACCGAGCGGTGATTTTCGAACTTAACGCGGAAACCGACTTTGTAGCGAAAAACGATACATTCAAAGCACTGCTTCAAGACATCGCAAAAGTGGTACTTGATTCTGAAGCATCCAATCTTGATGAAGCGAACGAGCTTGAACTCAACGGCATGCTTCTTGACAAAGCCGTCAAGGACGCAAGCGCCACGATTGGTGAAAAACTTACTTTGAGACGTCTTAATGTCGTCGTAAAAGAAGATTCACAAAGCTTTGGTGCGTACGTGCACATGGGTGGAAAAATCGCGTCTCTTGTCACTGTTGAAGGGGACAATGAAGAGGCTGCTCGTGATATCGCAATGCACGTTGCAGCAATCAATCCACGCTTCTTGAATCAGGATGAAATCAGCGATGAAGTCATCGAACACGAACGCAGTGTTCTTCGCAAGGAAGCCCTAAACGAAGGCAAACCCGAACATATCGTTGACAAGATGGTCGAAGGCCGTCTCAATAAATTCCTCAAGGAAATCTGCCTTGTCAACCAACCGTTTGTCAAAAATCCTGACTTGACCGTCGAGGATTTTGCCAAGGAAAAAGGCGTATCCATCATCCGTTTTGACCGTCTTGAAGTCGGTGAAGGCATCGAGAAACGCTCCGATGACTTTGCAGGCGAAGTCAAGGCGCAAATGAAGGGATAATAGTTCAAACTGTTGACCAGGTCACTTTTGTGCCCTGGTTTTGCCAAGATTGGGGAGAAAGCCTATGAGTGACAAAAAAAGACTCATTATAAAACTGAGCGGTGAAGCCTTGAGTGGCCAGAATGGAAAAAGCATCGATCCGCTCCGCGTAAGGGAAATCGCGAAAGAAATCAAGGAAGCTTATGATGTTGGAACATTTGAAATCGGCGTCATCGTCGGTGGCGGCAACATCTGGCGCGGCAAGACCGCAAGTGAAATGGGCATGGAAAGAAGCAGTGCCGATTACATGGGCATGATTGCGACCATCATGAATGCACTTGCGCTTCAAAACGGGCTTGAAGCCCTCGGTCTTGAGACCAGGACCATGACCAGTCTCAACATACCTGAAGTGGCTGAACCTTATATAAGAAGGCGTGCCCTGAGACATCTTGAAAAAGGCACCATCGTTATTTTCGGTGGTGGAACAGGCAATCCTTACTTCAGTACCGATACCACAAGTGCCTTAAGAGCGGCTGAACTTGATGCCAAAACCATTCTGATGGCCAAAAACGGAACCGACGGCGTGTATGACAAAGATCCGAAGTCAAATACGGATGCCAAGCGGTACCGCGAACTTACGCACCATGAAGTGCTCGAAAACCGGCTCGAAGTCATGGATTCAACCGCGGCGGCCCTTTGCAAGGACAACGATATAGAAATCATCGTGTTCGACATGAACATCGAAGGCAATATCAAAAGAGCCGCACTTGGAGAAAAAATAGGAACTGTAATCCGCTAGGAGGAAATGAAATGATTGATGAAATTTTAATGGAAAACGAAGAAAAAATGGACAAGGCTATCGAAAGCTTGAACCATGAACTGGCCCGCGTTCGCACCGGCCGTGCGAATCCAGCCATGCTTGAATCCGTTTATGTGGATTACTATGGCGCTAAAACCCCGCTTAATCAGCTTGCGAACATCGCTACGCCTGAAGCCAATCAACTGCTTGTCAAACCTTATGACAAATCCATCATCAAGGATATTGAAAAAGCGATTATGGCGGCCAACCTCGGAGTCACTCCGAACAACGAAGGCGAACAGATTCGCATTACCCTGCCACAACTTAATGAAGAGCGCCGCAAGGATCTCATCAAACAGACCAAGCAAATTGGTGAATCTGCCCGTGTTAAAATTCGCAACGCACGCCGCGATACGAAAGATGCCATCAAAAAACTTGAAAAGTCCGGCGACATCTCTGAAGATGAAGCACAGGGCCAACTCGAAGATCTTCAAAAGACTACCGACAACTATGTTGCCAAAGTAGATGAAGAATTGAAACGCAAAGAACAGGATCTCATGGAAGTTTAATATGTGGCCCCCATCACACGGGGGCCTTTTTCATATGTGACGCCACCATAGATTTAAGCGGTGGATTGTTGTATAATAGTTTTCGTAAATGAAAGAGGTGCCTTTATGGCTTTGAGAGATAAAGTAATGAATAAAGAAGTGCCTGCGCACATAGCCATTATCATGGATGGCAATGGCCGTTGGGCCAAAAAACGGGGTAGAGGGCGCTCTTATGGGCATGAACAGGGCGCACTCAACATCAAAAACGTCGCCCTTGAAGCCCATGCGCTTGGTGTGGAAGTGCTCAGTGTCTATGCCTTTAGTACTGAAAACTGGAAACGTCCAAAAAATGAAATTGATTTTCTGATGAAACTGCCCAAGCGTTTTGAAGAAAAATACAAGGATGATTTCAAGGAAAAAGACATTCGTGTTGTCTTCAGCGGACGTCGTGATAGAATCGGTGAAGAGAACAAGACATTCATGGAAGAAACCGAAGAAAAGACCAAGAACCGTGAAGGGTTGACTTTGAACATCTGTTTCGACTACGGTGGACAGACAGAGATGCTTCACAGCATGAAACAGATTGCCCGTGAAGTGAAAGAAGGCGCTCTTCAACTTGAGGATATTACGCTTGATACCATTGCAAATCATCTTTACCATCCTGAACTGCCGCCAGTTGATCTCATGATTCGTACAAGCGGTGCGACCAGGATCAGCAACTTTATGCTGTGGGAACTTTCTTATGCGGAATTCTATTTCACGAAGACCCATTGGCCGGCATTCAATGAGAAGCAACTTCAAAAAGCCTTGCTCAATTACCAGCAAAGAGACCGAAAATTCGGCGGTCTACTGAAAAAGAAGGGGTGAACCCATGAAACAAAGAATAATTACAGGACTGATACTGGCGGTCGTACTCATTCCGCTGCTTTTTGTACCTAAAATCGTTTTTTACAGTGTCATTGCCCTTTTTTCCCTGCTTGCAGTGAGAGAGCTTGTCAATATGGTGAGCGAGCCTGGTAACAGGTTCATCGGCTATTTTTATACCGGTCTTTTCACGCTTGCATTTTATGCGACAATCCTGCTTAGCTATCTTGGCATGCTCGCTTCGGTGTACGTTTTGGCCGTGATGATGGTCGCGCTGATCTCGGGGACCCTTCTTGTCATCTCTGGCAAGTTCAACTATGAAACCCTGACCCGTTATTTTCTGAGCATCGTCTATGTGGCGATTCCGTTCTTTGCGCTTTCGATGATCAGACATACCGGGCTGAACATGCTTTTCTATCTTCTCATGCTCGCCATGCTTACTGACATTTTCGCTTATTTTGTGGGCATGCGGTTTGGCAAGACAAAGCTTGCACCGACCATCAGTCCGAAAAAAACCGTAGAAGGGTTCATTGGCGGAACCGTGATAGCGGCCGTGGTGGCCACTGTTTTCGCTTATTTTGCGGAGCTCTTCCCACTAGGCTCCCTGATGGAATACGGATTCGTCTTTCTTGCAGGATGGCTTGTAGCGATGAGTGCGCAGGGCGGAGACCTCTTCGCATCCAGCATGAAACGTTTTTATGGCATCAAGGACTTCTCAAATCTGCTTCCCGGACACGGCGGCATTCTTGACAGACTCGATTCAACCATGTTTGCCGGGACTGTTTTAGCCCTCGTGCTGCTTATGGTGGGAGGTGTCTGATATGTTGAATATTCAACTTCTCGGTGCCACTGGCAGTATTGGAACGCAGGCGATAGAAATCATCGAGGAATTTCCCGAATCCTTCACCTTGAAAGCCGTCACAGCCAATCACAGTGTCAAAAAGGTGTTGAACATTCTTAAAAGGCATCCCGTTGAGTATGTCGTCATGCACAAAGACTATGAAAACAAGATAAAAAACGCATTCCCAGACGTTGAATTTTTCTCTTTGGAAGACAAGGGGCTTTTGAAACTTGTGGAAAAGCAGGAAAACGCAGTTGTCCTCAATGCGCTTGTTGGAAGCGTTGGACTGCCTGCGACGCTCAAAGCGATTGACACGTCCAAAGACGTATTGCTCGCGAACAAGGAATCCCTCGTAGTAGGAGGGCATCTCATCAAGAAAGCTTTGAAGACTTCAGAATCTTCGCTTGTGCCAATCGACAGTGAACACTCCGCACTCTCAGAGTGCATGCGTGGTCGCCAACAGGCGGATGTTGAAACGATGATCATCACCGCTTCAGGTGGAAGTTTCAGAGACCTTCCCCGTGAAGCGCTTGAAAAAGTCACGGTTCACGATGCGCTTGACCATCCAAATTGGTCCATGGGTGCTAAAATAACGATAGACAGCGCAACCATGATGAACAAAGTGTTCGAAGTGGTTGAAGCCCATTTTCTTTTTGACATGCCTTATGATAAAATTGATGCAATCATCCACAGGGAAAGTCAGGTTCACGCACTTGTCCATTTCAAAGATGGCAATGTGCTTGCACATATGGGCCCTGCGGATATGCGCATTGCGATACTGAGTGCCTTGCAGGGTGAAAAGACACACAAATACAGAAGCCTTTTCGATCTTGCGAAAATAGGCTCTCTCAACTTCAGCGCGCTTGACCGGGAAAAGTATTCGCTTTTCGATCTCGGAATCGCGGTCGCAAAAGAAGGCGGACTCCACCTGGCCACCATGAACAAGGCAAATGAAACCGCAGTCGCTCTTTTTTTGAGCGGTGAGATCCGTTATCTCGAAATCGAGACGCTCATCAAACGCGCGCTTGATCACTTTGAAAACAAAGAATCTCCAACACTCGATACAATCCTGGCTCACGAAAAAGCCGTAGAGGCTTTCGTTACAGAAGAAGCCAAAAGAAGGTGACACTATGTTTATCATCAACATCATCGTATTTCTATTAGTACTAAGCCTGGTTATCGTCATTCACGAACTCGGGCATTTCATCATGGCGAGAAAAGCCGGTATCCTCTGTCATGAATTCTCTCTTGGCATGGGGCCGATTCTTTATAGCAAGAAAAAAGGGGAAACCCTTTATGCCATCCGTGCCATCCCAATAGGTGGCTTCGTCATGATGGCTGGAGAAGACGCCAATGACGATGTGCTTAAAAGCGGCAACAAAGTCGGACTTCGCTACAACGAGGCTGACAAGGTCAGCGAAATCGTTGTGAAACCTTCTGAAGACCAGGAGGATGTGGAAATCGTCACCATTGAAAAATTCAACCTTAGCGGGGAGAAAGACGCGCTCCATATCAATGGGATTCCGGTTTCTGAAAAAGCTCATTACGTGTTTGACGACAAGAAACTTCAAATTGCGCCCAAAAGCAGACGCTTCGATTCGAAAAGCGTCTTTGACAGATTCAAAGCCATTTTTGCAGGCCCATTCATGAACTTTGTGCTTGCGTTTGTGCTCTTTTTGATTCTCGGCTTCATCATTGGGGCTCCCTCGACCAATGCCGAAGGAGACGTAACCACTACCATCGGCTCGGTTGAAGAAGGCTACCCCGCGGACGGTGTCATCGAAGTCGGAGATACCGTCACTTACGTCAACGGTCAGGCCGTTGACAACTGGGATGAGTTCTCAGGTGCCATCGAAGAAAACCGTTCCCTCAGAAATCTTCCTGTCACGTTCGTTCGTGACGGTGAGGTCGTGACCGACAATCTGACACCGCGAATCAGCATTTACAACATGGGCTTCTCAAGTCATCCCGAAGCTTCTGGGGATGTCATCATCGGTCCTGTACCTGCCAATACACCGGCGGATGATGCAGGTCTTCAGGAGGGCGACGAAATCGTTGAGATTGGCGGAGAAACCGTCACTTCATGGGAAACCGTGATGCTAGCCGCTGAAGAAAATACTGAAGGGGAGCGCATGGTCATCGAAGTCATGAGAGAGGGAGAAGAGGTGCGTTTGCATATCGAGCCGCACGATAAGGCTATTCTTGACAACCAGAACGTGGATCCCGTGGATATTGTCGTCGGTGTATCTCCTGAACATGAGGCAGACTTCTTCCATAGCATCTCTTACGGATTCACAGGTATTGCTGGAGCGAGCACCATGATTTTCGATACGCTTGGCCTGCTTTTCAGCAGCACGGTCGGTGTCAGTGATCTCTCAGGACCCGTAGGGATTTATACCATTACCTCAAACGCCTTGTCGCAAGGCCTGGTGACCTTCATAAACTGGACGGCCCTTCTTTCTGTGAACCTCGGTATACTGAACCTTCTTCCGATTCCCGCCCTTGACGGGGGCAGACTCGTGTTCCTTGGTTACGAAGGCATTACGAAAAGAAAAGTCAACCGTACGGTTGAAAACTACCTTCACGCCGCAATGTTCATATTGCTCATAGGGCTTTTCTTTTACATTACGTACCACGATATTTTAAGACTTCTCAATATAGGATAGGTGAAGCGCATGTTACAAAGCAAACTGTTCGTACCCACGCTCAAAGAAGCGCCTGTTGGTGCTGAAGTGAAATCGCACCGCCTGCTTTCAAGAGCGGGTCTCATCAAACAGACCGCCTCAGGGGTCTATACGTACCTTCCACTTGGATGGCGCGTGATCAGAAACATCGAATCCATTGTCCGCGAGGAACACGACAAAAGAGGCTGCAGCGAGCTTCTGATGCCTGCGCTTCAACCAAGAGACCTCTGGGAAGAAAGCGGCCGCTGGAGTGAGTACGGTCCTGAACTCATGCGACTCAAAGACAGAAAAGACCGTGATTTTTTGCTTGGGCCTACCCACGAAGAAGTCATTACGTCAATTGTCAGAGACCACGTGGATTCATACAAGAAACTTCCCCTTGCCCTTTATCAGATCCAGACCAAGTACCGCGATGAATTGAGACCGCGCTTTGGACTCATGCGCGGACGCGAGTTCATCATGAAGGATCTCTATACCTTCAGTGAAGACGAAGCCGGACTCGACGAATGGTACAGTCTGATTTCTGATGCCTACACCACCATTTTCAACCGTGTGGGACTCGAAACCAAAATTGTTGCTTCTGACACCGGTCAGATCGGCGGGAAGACCGCACACGAATTCATGGTCATGAGTGAAGTCGGCGAAGATACCATTGCCTACTGCACGGAGTGTGACTATGCGGGAAACCAGGAATTCAACGGACTCAAAGACGGAGACGACTGCCCTGTATGTTCTGGAAAGGTGAATACCGCCAAAGGCATAGAGGTCGGCAACATCTTCAAACTCGGAACCAAGTATTCAAAAAGCATGAACGCTTACGTGACCAACAAAGAAGGCAAACGCGTCCCACTCATGATGGGGTGCTATGGAATAGGTATCAGCAGAACCCTGATGGCGGCCGTTGAACAACACAGCAGCGAAAACAGTATTCTCTGGCCGAAATCCATTGCGCCTTTTGACATTCACATGATCCCTATTAACTTAAAAGACGAAGAACTTGAAACCATGAACACGCTTTATGATACCCTCTCAGAAGACCATGATGTGCTTCTTGATGACAGAAAAGAAAGAGCCGGTATCAAATTCAAGGATGCGGACCTGATCGGCATCCCCGTGAGAATCATTTTGGGCAAGGGTCTCAAAGAGGGCAAGGTAGAACTTATAAACCGCCAAACAGAGACGAAAAGTGAAGTTGAAATAGACAAGCTCAAAACCGCTCTCAGAGAAATCAAATAAAAGTTTTAAAAAATGAGCGTAAATGATTGACAAAGGCGCTCATTTTTTATATACTTTTAAACAGTTGCGCGAAACAAAAGCAACAGGAAAGACACAAAATAATTCAAATTAATTATTGACAAAATCTTTCCGCAAAGGTATACTGTTTAAGGCTCTGAAAAACATTTCAAAGCTTAAATGTAAACCGAAACAAATTACGGTCTTTGAAAACTGAATAGAACAGAATTACTTTTGAGTTTAAAAGAAACAAAACAATTTCAAACGAACTTCGTAAGAAGTTACAAT
>JBNJEC010000005.1:0-33702 GCA_051745505.1 Bacillota bacterium | reverse complement strand
ACCGCAAGACGCTTGATGATTTTTTCTCGTTTTTGCTTCGATACGTCCGGTAAAGCCTTTCTCAGTTTGTAGGATTCTTCTTCAAGGTCCAGGCGTTTGAGTAGGACTTTGACCGCTTCAGCACCGGTCAAGGCTTTGAAACGGCTGCCGTATTCCATGTATTTTTCAGTGTATTTCGCTTCTGATAAGATCTGTTTGTACTCGAGGTCGGTGTCGCCTTTGTCTACGACGATGTAGCTCGCAAGATAGACAACCTCTTCGAGATCCTTGGCCTTGATATCCAAAAGGGTTGCGACGCGAGAAGGTGAGTTGCGCAGGTACCATGTATGGACGACCGGAGCAGCAAGCTTGATGTGTCCCATGCGTTCACGGCGGACTTTGCTTTCAGTGATTTCCACACCACAAACAGGGCATTTCTTGCCACTTTGGCTGCTTCTTTTCGATTTGTTGTTACAGGCACACTGATAGTCTTTCGTAGGGCCGAAGATGACTTCGCAGAAAAGCCCTTTGCGTTCTGGTTTCAGTGTACGATAGTTGATGGTCTCGTGTTTTTCAACTTCACCGTGAGACCACTTGAGGATCTCTTCTGATGAAGCGAGACGGATTTTATAATGAGAGAATTTTTGGCTCATACAATCACCTTACCTTTTAGGAATTAAAGCCATATTTGTCGATGTAGTCTTCGACATCTGAATCTTCTACCAGGCTCTTGTTCGCTTCGTTGCGCCCGGTTTCTTTATTGATGAGTTCGACTTGGATACCAAGAGACTGAAGCTCTCTTGTAAGGACGCGGAATGATTCAGGCAGCGATGGTTCAGGGATGCTTTTCCCATCCACAATCGCGCGGAATACCTTGTTGCGTCCTATGATGTCGTCACTCTTGACAGTGAGCATTTCCTGAAGACAGTATGAAGCACCATACGCTTCAAGGGCCCATACTTCCATTTCACCGAAACGCTGTCCACCGTTTTGCGCTTTACCACCCATTGGCTGTTGGGTGACAAGCGTGTAAGGACCGACGCTTCTCGCATGGAGTTTGTCGTCTACCATGTGGTCGAGTTTGATCATATGCATGACGCCGACGGATACATCTTCATCGTATCGCATGCCGGATTGTCCTGAGAAGAGTGGTGTCTTCCCATCAGGATTCATGCCGGCTTCGGCCATGATTTTCACGAGGTCGTCATTGCTGACGCCGTCGAATACCGGTGTTGCGACGTGGAGTCCAAGGCGTTTGGCAGCCATTCCGAGGTGAATCTCGAGAACCTGTCCGATGTTCATACGCGATGGAACCCCGAGTGGGTTGAGCATGATATCTACAGGCGTACCATCTGGTAGGAACGGCATGTCTTCTTCAGGGAGTATTTTTGAGATAACCCCTTTGTTACCATGGCGTCCGGCCATTTTGTCGCCTTCTGAAATTTTACGTTTCTGTACGATGAATACGCGTACGACTTCGGTTGCACCTGGTGGAAGTTCATCTCCGTTGGCACGCGAGAAGTACTTGACGCTTTGAACAATCCCGCCACCGCCGTGTGGGACTCTGAGCGACGTATCTCTTACTTCTTGTGATTTCTGTCCGAAAATCGCGAGGAGCAGGCGGTCTTCTGGTGTCGGATCAGTGTGCCCTTTAGGGGTGACTTTACCGACCAGTATGTCGCCTTCTTCGACTTCGGCTCCCGGAATGATGATTCCCCGGTCGTCAAGGAAGCGTCTGCCTTCTTCACCGACGTTTGGAATTTCACGGGTAATTTCTTCGTTACCGAGTTTGGTGTCTCTGGCTTCGACATCGTATTTTTCTATGTGAATGGATGTATAAACATCCTCTTTGACGAGTCTTTCACTCATGATGACGGCATCCTCGTAGTTGTAGCCGTTCCAGGTCATGAATGCGACGGTCACGTTGCGTCCAACAGAGAGTTCACCCTGGTCCATGGACGGGCCGTCTGCGATGATTTCTCCGGCGTTGATTTCTTCGCCAAGGGCCACAATCGGTTTTTGATTGAAGCAGGTTCCCTGGTTCGAACGGACGTATTTTTCAAGTTTGTAAGTATCTTTTGAGTTGTCGCTTGAAGTGATTTCTATACGGTTCGCATCGACATAGGTAACGGTACCCGCCTTGTGAGCGACTTTCGTAGCGCCGCTGTCTTTTGAGGCCTTGTATTCGATACCGGTTCCAACAAATGGCGCTTCCGGTCTCAAGAGTGGAATCGCCTGACGCTGCATGTTCGCACCCATGAGGGCACGGTTCGCATCATCATGTTCCAGGAAAGGAATTGTCGATGTGGAAATCGAAACGATCTGTTTTGGCGAGACGTCGATCAAATCGATGTCTTCGCGGGTACGCATCTTGGTTTCACCGCGGTACCGTGCAACGACGGATTCGTCGATGACGAACTTGTCATCATCAAGATTGATGTTGGCCTGTCCGATGACGTAGTCTTCTTCTTCAT
The DNA here is from genome assembly GCA_051745505.1 of Bacillota bacterium. Lineage (GTDB taxonomy): Bacteria > Bacillota_I > Bacilli_A > Izemoplasmatales > Izemoplasmataceae > M55B118. The sequence goes on along the minus strand of JBNJEC010000005.1, from coordinate 31,249 downwards.
CCGCACTCAGATAGAAGAACTCTTCTGTGACACGCGGACGCTTGTTTTCATCCTTGACGACTTTCAGATAAGGCGTTTCCATGAAGCCAAACTGATTGACGCGTACATAGGATGCAAGTGAGTTGATGAGTCCGATGTTCTGACCCTCTGGGGTTTCAATCGGACAGATGCGCCCGTAGTGCGTATAGTGGACGTCACGGACTTCGAAGCCCGCACGGTCACGCGTAAGCCCGCCGGGGCCGAGCGCACTGATACGTCTTTTATGCGTAAGTTCATCGAGCGGGTTGGTCTGGCTCATGAACTGTGAAAGCTGTGAAGATCCGAAGAACTCTTTGAGTGATGAGGTGAGCGGACGGATGTTGATGAGCCCTTGCGGGGTGATGTCCGTGGTATCCCTCGTACTCATGCGGTCCTTGATGTTCTTTTCAAGTTTGGAAAGGCCAATTCTGAATTGGTTTTTGAGAAGTTCCCCAATCAGACGCAGGCGTCTGTTTCCAAGATGGTCAATATCGTCAAGCAAACCATAGTCCTTCATGAGGTTAAGGTAATACCCGATGCTCGCGATGATGTCTGAAGAGGCAAGATGCTCTGCAGTCTCACGGGAATCGTTCCCGATGACTCTCAGCGTATGCACTTCTTCATAACGGTCACGGTGCTTGATTTTGAGGGTTTCAACATGTGCAAGATCAAAATAAAGGTCTTCTTTGGCAAGCGTGGCTTCCAAAGACGACTTCATTTCATCGAAAGCGGCGTTGCCTTCGGCTTCAATGAACGCCTTCTTGGTGAGGCCACGGTTTTCGAGGTACGCATCGATCAATGCATCGACGGAGCCATAGTTCTGACTTCTGATGAGGTCGAGTTTCTGTTCGTCGTTGAGATAATCGAGGTACGGATTGGCATCGAGAATATCGAGTTGGACCGCGAAATCGTATTCAAGTGTCTTGCGTTTGACACCCGGGACGCTTATGCGTAGCGCATCACGGTTATCGTTAAGCAAGGCTTTTGCGGCCTTGTCGATGACGGTGCCTTCTGTGAGTAGGATTTCACCGGTTTCAGGACTGACGATGTCTTCGGCGAGTTCCTTGCCGAGGACATGGTTCAAGACATCCATCTTCTTGTTGACTTTATAACGGCCGACTTTTGCGAGTTCATAGCGTTTCGCGTCAAAAAGACGGCTCTCAAAGAAGCTTATGGCTCCTTCAATAGTCGCGGTTTCACCTTGTCTGAGTTTGGAATAGACTTCAAGAATCGCATCATGCGAAGACTTGGTCAGGTCCTTGCCCAAGGTGTTTTCTATATATTCGTTTTCGCCAAAAATGTCTGTAATGGCTTCACGCCCTGAAAATCCGATGGCTCTTAGGAGCGTGGTGAGCGGAATTTTCTTGGAGCGGTCGAGTTTGACGAAAAGCGTGTCTTTGGACCCAGTTTCATACTCCAACCATGCACCACGGTTTGGAATAATCTGGCCCAGGTATTTACTCTCAAGGGTTTTTCGGTCCACCTCTTCAGAGTAAAAAACGCCGGCACTACGAACAATCTGACTTACAATAACCCGTTCACTGCCATTGATGATGAATGACACTCTCGGTGTCATGAACGGAATATCGCCCATAAAAATCTTTTGTTCCTTGACTTCGCCGGTGCTTTCGTTGGCTAGTTTGACATTGACTCTAAGCGGTTTTGCGTAGGTCAATTCCTTTTCTCTGGCTTCTTCGATGGAGTATTTGGGTTCACCAAATTCCAGATCTTCGAAGTACATGAGAAGATCGCCTGTGAAATTCTCAATGGGTGAAATGTCTGTGAGAAGTTCCCTAAGCCCTTCCTCAACGAACCAGTCAAACGAATTTGTCTGAACTTCTACAAGGTTGGGTAACTCCACATTTGACTTAACTCGGGAATAGTTTCTGCGTTCCCTTTTTCTTCCATACTTTATTGTTGAATAATTCAATATATTCACCCCGTTTTAAAATTAAAAAAAGTGACTGCACTACAAAAAAGCGCATGTTATCGCATTTTGTAATTGTACCACAATGTTGTCAAGACGTCAATGACTTTTTGCAGGCCATAACATGGTAGCCTTTGTGTTTTTTCACAATATTGACATCAAACATCGTCTCTAAATATTTGGCCGCAGATTGCGCGCCTTGTTTTTTGCGGATGACGAGCCAGAAGATGCCGCCGTCATTGAGCGATTCGTAAATATCCTTGTACATCGCATAAAGCCTGGCTTTTCCGATTCGAATCGGTGGATTGGAGATAATGACATCAAAGAGGTCATTGATCTTGTCCAAACCGTAGCTTTTGATGATTTTGACATTTACCCCGTTCGCATCGGCATTTCTCTTGGCGAGATCGATGGCACGTTCATTCACATCACTCATGGTTACATTCGCATGTTTGCATGCCGCAACCGTAATGCCAATGACGCCGTATCCACACCCGAGATCAAGCACTTTCGCGCCCGGTTTCACTTCAACATTTTCAATGAGTGTTCGCGTGCCCAGGTCAATTCGACCCTTAGAAAACACGCCGTGATCACTTAGAAACGTAAAAGTCCTGTCACAAAACGTGACTTCGACCGGTGTCTCGTTGCTTTTGGTATCATCCTGCGATTCACTATAGTAGTGGGTCATTTGCTCACCTCACCGTTTGGTGGAATAATAGGCAAAAACCTGGGGAAAAACCCCAGGTTTTTTGTCTATGATGGTTATTTGACTTCGACAGTAGCGCCGGCTTCTTCAAGTTGGTTCTTGATTTCTTCGGCTTCTTCTGGTTCGATGTCTTCTTTGACAGCAGAAGGTACGCCGTCAACGAGGGCTTTCGCTTCTTTGAGTCCGAGGCCAGTAATTTGACGCACGACTTTGATGACGCCGATTTTCTTAGCGCCTGCACCAGTAAGTGTTACAGTGACTTCGCTAGGTTCTTCTTCGGCAGCAGCACCAGGTCCGGCAGCAGCAACGGCTGTTGGGTCAACACCGAATTCTTCTTTCATAAGATCTACGAGTTCGTTAAGTTCCAAAAGTGTTTTTTCTTTAAGTGATTCAATGATTTCTGCATTGGTAAGTTTTGCCATGATAGTTTCCTCCTTATTATTATCCGTTTTGTTGTTCCAGATTTTCTTTGTGCATGTTTATTGCAATTGCAACGTTTCTGATTGGTTGGATGAGTCCACCAGCGAACATGGTAAGTAGTTCTTCGCGGGTTGGAATGGTCGCAATTTTGTTGATGCGTGCGTTGTCCATGTAATCGCCATCGACGACACCGACTTTGAGCTCGAGTTTTTCATGTTCATCCGCAAAGTCATGAATGACTTTGGCAGCCGATACGCTGTCTTCATAAGAAAACGCGACGGCATTCGGGCCTGTGACAGATTCAAGCAGTTTTTCATAACCGGCTTTTTCTGCGGCACGACGAATGATGTTGTTCTTGATGACTCTGAATTCGCAGTCGTTTTCGAATAACGCGGTACGAAGCTTCGTTGCCTGATCAACAGTCAGTCCCTGGTAGTCTGCGATGACTACTGAGCTCGCTTCTTGCATTTTGGTAGCAAGCGCTTCGACTTCTGCTTTTTTTCTTTCGATTGCCTTGGTTGACACTGTTCCACCTCCTAGTGTTTTTCAATAAAAACGTCCTCTCCTGTCAGTAACAACAAAAGAGGACCATACGCGCTGTATAGTGGTCTTTTGTCTAGTCAGGAAATTAAGCCATTGGCACCTGAGGTCTCGGACAGAAAGAATATTTTATTGTTTAGTTAACTGAGCCAGCATCGAGTTTGATGCCCGGACTCATGGTTGATGAAAGACTTGCGTTCAAGATGAATGCACCTTTGACCGTTGATGGTCTTAGGCCCAAGATGGTTTGAATGAATGCTTGAATGTTTTCCTGAAGATCTTCGTTTGAGAACGATACTTTACCAGCGGTAACGTGAAGGTTCCCAACTTTGTCAACGCGGTATTCAACTTTACCCGCCTTGATTTCTTCAACGGCTTTTTTGACATCCGGTGTGACTGTGCCGGTTTTCGGGTTAGGCATGAGACCTTTTGGACCAAGTGTACGTCCAAGTTTCCCAACCTGCGCCATCATATCCGGAGTCGCTACGACTGTGTCAAAATCCATCCAGCCTCCGAGCACCTTGTCAACCAATTCCTGTTCGCCGACATAGTCAGCGCCTGCTTCTTCCGCAGCTTTCGCTTGGTCGCCTTTGGCAAATACGAGCACGCGCTTGGTATTACCGGTTCCGTTTGGAAGGACGGTAGCCCCGCGAATGTTCTGATCAGCCTGACGTGGGTCAACGTGAAGTCTGAGCGCAAGTTCGACGGATGCGTCGAATGACTCAAACGATACGTCTTTTAAAAGCGCAACGGCTTCTTCAAGCTTGTAGGCTTTGGTTGCATCGATTTTTGCAAGTGCTTCGTTGTATTTCTTTCCTTTTTTAGCCATGATTTTCCTCCTAAATGTGGTCTAACGGAATCTCCTCCCACAATTAGCTGTCTGTTAGGATCAACTAAATGCTAGTTCTTGACTGTGATTCCCATGTTTTTCGCTGTTCCTTCGACGATTCGCATTGCTGCTTCTACGTCATTCGCATTCAGATCGGGCATTTTGGTTTCCGCGATTTCACGGACCTGATCCCTTGTAACTGAACCGACTTTTTCAGTAAGCGGGTTGCTGGCACCTTTGTCGACGCCGGCGGCTTTCTTCAACAAATCCGCTGCTGGCGGAGTTTTGGTGACGAAAGTAAATGATCTGTCCTTGTATACTGTGATTTCTACAGGGATGATATTACCCATTTTGTCCTTTGTTGCCTCGTTGAATTTCGAACAGAAGTCTTGGATATTGACGCCTGCCTGACCGAGTGCTGGACCTACAGGGGGAGCTGGGTTCGCTTTACCTGCTGGGATTTGTAGTTTGACTACAGTGGTTATTTCTTTTTTAGCCACGATGGACACCTCCTCATTCTCGTGATGTGGTCAGCGGATGCAATGCATCCTTCCACTCTTAAATAAGCATGACAAAGTCACGCCATACTATTGTATACGAAAAGAAAGACACTGTCAATGGTTTTATACGTCAGTGTCAATCTCGTCGAAAGTAAGTTCAGCCGGTGTTTCCCTGCCGAACATTTCAACCAATACGGTTACCAGTTCTTTTTCCTGGTCGATGCTGTCGATCTTGCCAACCTGATTCGCAAACGGACCAGCGGTCACGCGTACTTTCTGACCAACCTTGATATCGAGCTTGGGTTTTTGGATGATGCCCACTCTTTTGAGAATCGGATTGATCTCTTCAGGTGGAAGGGGAATCGGTTTGGTTCCTCCGCCACTACTGCCCAGGAAGCCTGTTACGCCGGGAGTGTTACGTACGACAAACCATGAATCGTCCGTGACGATCATTTCTATGAAGACGTACCCGGGATAAATTTTGACCAGACGTTCTTTGGTGGTTCCATCGTTCCGCTTTTCCTGCTGAATTTCTTCGGGAATCACGACCTGGAAGATTTTGTCTTCCATCTGCATGGATTCGATGCGGCGTTCGAGATTTACCTTGACACTGTTTTCCTGTCCGGAGTAAGTCTGAACGGCGTACCACATTCTTTTCTTGTTTTGATCTTCCATCATGGTTTAGGCACCCAATCCATAGAGGAAATCGAAAATAGGTCTGAATACTGCATCGTAGAGAATGAACATTGCACCAAGTACCACAATGAACCCAAGAACACGGGCAAAATTGTTGTAAAAGGTCGGCTTGTTAGGCCATGTTACACGGTTCATTTCCTTGAGACCCGGAATAAAGAACGGTCCAACAGCCATGAGCAGTGCAATGGCACCTACCAGCATGACAATGATGGAGAAGATGGTTCTTTTGAGAGACGAATCGAAAATCCAAAGTTCGGTGAAGCGAATGACCAGAATATTGCTACCGAAGGTTTCGCTCTCGAAGATATATACTCCAAGTACGAGTACGAGGATTCCGAGAAGTCCAAGGAGCAGTCCTTCAAAAGGGTATTCCTTTTTGAGGATGTCTAGTACTTTACCGATTTTGTCTTGTTTGGTGTCTTTTTTTTCTGCCATAGTTTACAGCTCCTATTTACTTTCTTTGTGGTTTGTGTGTTTATTGCAGCGTTTGCAATACTTCTTCACAACCATGCGCTTCTTGTCATCTTTGTGTTTGTAAGTCGTGTAGTTTCTTGATAGGCATTCTTCGCATATGAGTCTAATTTTTTGGCGCATGTTATCACAACCTTGCAAATATATAATGTACCAAAAAGCCTGTCATTTGTCAACGTTTAGCCCTCAAAATACGCATGTATTTTGAGTTTTGCACGATGGACGGCATTGTAGACGGATTTGGTATCACATTGGTATCTTGTAGCGATTTCGCTTACGGGCGTACATTTGAGTACCCTTAGTATATAAACACTGAATTCGAATTCAGTCAACACTTTTTTTATTTCCTGTAGATGCACTTCGTAGTAAACTGAATTTTCCCGGACACAGTGATTGGTCTCGGCAATGTAGGTTCTGTTGAGTTTCGTGATTTCCCTGCGTCTTCTCAGTTGATTGATATGCCCACGCATGAGCCGTTCGAAATTCATTTCAAAAAACCGCGTAAATGACTTGTTGAATTTCTCTTCAAAAGCGAGCACCGATTTATAAAGAAGGATCAACCCTTCCTGAAACAAATCGTCGAACATGTACGCAAGAGAATACGCATGAATCTTCTTCGCGATGAACGAAGAGTAGTTCGAGGCCAGATGTTCAAGCGCCTGGTCGTCGCCTTCTTTTATCCGGGCGATGACTTCATAGTCATTGCTCGGGCGGATCATCCGTTTCGCCTTGATACGACGTCATAAAGCGCGACGCCGGCTGAGACACTGACGTTGAGACTGTTCACTTTTCCGTTCATGGGGATCTTGACCAGAGTATCGCAACTTTTTCTCACGAGTGGACGCATCCCTTTGCCTTCGTTGCCTAGTACCAGACAAAGATCGGTATCCACGTATATGTCTTCCAAGGTGGACTCGGTATCGAGATCAAGGCCGATAACCCAGATGTTTCTTTCCTTGAGCGAGCGAATGGTCTGATGAAGGTTTACAACCTGTATCAGTTTCACGTGTTCGATGGAGCCTGCCGCAACCTTTACGACCGTTGCGTTGATCTGGGCTGAACGGTCTTTGGGAAGGATGACGCCGGTGACGCCAAAGGCTTCGGCGCTTCTGAGGATTGCCCCGAGATTATGAGGATCGGTAATGGAATCAAGCATCAGAAAAAGCTTTCTGCCTTCCTGGTTCAAGACATTTTCAAGAGATTCGTATTCATAGTCACGAACGTTCGCGCCAATGCCCTGGTGGGCGCCTTCAAAACGCTTGTTCATGATTTTCTTATCCAATAATGTTATTTTGATGCCTTTGTTTTTTGCTTTTCTTATGAGCTTGTCGCTTTCAGACAGACTCGTGAATATTTCATAAATCTCGCGGTCATAGTTCAGCGCTTCTTCGATTGGATTCTTTCCATAAATAATCATGGCAACACCTCTTTTTCTTTCGTTGCCTAATTCTAACATGTGTAACTTCTTTGTTATATTGAAAAAATCGGGAGCTTAGTTTACTTAAAGGGTGAAAGGAATCTTGTCAAACAGTGCTTTCAATCTGGTTTTCTCATCACTCAGATACAAAAATCCGATGAGTGCTTCAAACCCCGTTGAAAGTTTGTAAGTCTGAAGCGGGGTGCCTTTGGGTCTGCGTGCAGTTGCCTGGTTTCGACCTCTGTTCACGACGGCTTTTTCCTGTTCGCTCAATGCCTCTTCAATGGACTGTAAACAGGCATATTGTCCCTGGGCACTGGTATATTTGATGACTTCCTTGTGGAGTTTGTCGGCTTTGACGATGCCTTGTTCAAGCAGCGTTTCCCTTATAAAGAGTTCAAACACCGCATCGCCGATATAGGCCAAGGTCTGTCCGTTATACTGCACCATCAGATGATGCCTTTTTCGAAGAGTTTTTCGCGCAGTCTGTCGGCTTTGTCGAAATCCTTGTTTCTGCGGGCATCGGTCCAGGCGGCATACATCGCGCGCTCTCTATCTGAAAGGCGTTTGATATCAGGATCAAGGCCGAGAATGTAGAAGAACGTGTCGAAAAGTTCAACGGCCCCTCTCAGTTCTTCAAACGTATCGGTTTTTCTCAGAAGCTGGTTGGTGTATTTCATGAGATTTTGAATTTCGGTAATGGCGTTGGGCGTATTGAAGTCATCATCCATTGCCTTCATGAATCCACGTTCGATCTCAGAGAGTTCCCTGTTGAAAACGGCGTTCTTGTTGAGCTGGGCGTGAAGATCGAGTTGATAGAACGTTTGAGAATAGACGCGTTTGATTTTCTCCCATTCATTGACATGGGACTTGAGAATCTCGTCGGTATAGTTGATAGGGCTTCTGTAGTGCGTACTGAGTGTGAAAAGGCGGAACCCCATATAGTCATGGTCGAGATCCTTGACCAGGATGACGCGCCCTTCGCTTTTGCTCATTTTCTGGTCGTCGATGTTCAAAAGACCGTTGTGAATCCAGTAGTTCGCGATATGATGGTTGGAAATGGCATGTTCCTGGGCAATTTCATTTTCATGATGCGGGAACATGAGCCCAGATCCTCCACCATGAATATCGATTTTTCCACCGAAAATATCCTTGATCATGGCTACGCATTCGGTGTGCCATCCAGGACGTCCTTCTCCCCAGGGAGACGGATACTTGATTCCAACGTCGGTCTTCTTCCAAAGGGTGAAATCAAGCGGATCTTCTTTTTCCGTATTTACATCCACGCGGGCTCCTTGCTTGAGGTCTTCGATTCTTCTACCCGAAAGAATGCCGTAATCAGGGGCCTTGGATACACGAAAATAAACGTTGCCGTTCACTTCGTAGGCGGACCCGTTCTCAACAAGCTGTTCGATATATGAAATGATGGAGCTCATGTATTCGGTGACGCGCGGAGCAAGGTACTGTGTGGAACTTCCAAGTCTTTGTGCATCTTCATAAAACGCATTGATGAACTTGTTGGCAATGCTAAGTTCGTCTGTTTCATCCTCGATGGCCTTGGTAATGATTTTGTCATCAACGTCGGTAAAGTTTGACACATAGTTGACAGTGAAGCCAAGATGGGTGAAATAACGTCTGACCACATCAAAAAATATCACCGGTCTTGCATTGCCGATGTGTATATAGTTGTAAACTGTCGGACCGCATACATAGATATTGACAGTGTCATCATTGATGGGTACGAATTTTTCACGTTTCCTCGTCAGGGTATTGAATATCTCCATAAAACTCACCTATTTTCCAAGTTTGAAAATTTAGACACTTACATTGTAACACAAGGACCTGCCAACAGAAACACTGAGCCCTTAAAAAGACGCTTAAAAACACCCGATCATATCGCATGGGTTTATACCCTTTGAACCGAATGATTTTTGAATGTGCACAGTATGGCGTTTTTGTTTATTGAACCCAAAATAAAAGCGGGAGCCGAGCTCCCGCTTTCGTTCGTGTAGTTTACTTAGATGCGTTCTACGCCAGAAGCTTGAGGTCCACGATCGCCCTCAACTACTTCGAACTCGACTTTGTCGCCTTCGTTCAAAGATTTGAAACCTTCTTGGTTGATAGCGCTATAGTGAACGAATACATCGTTGCCTTCATCTGTTGTAATGAAACCATAGCCTTTTTCTGAATTAAACCATTTAACTGTTCCTGTCATGAAAAGTAATTCTCCTTTATAACTTGATAGTTGCATTATACACCGTGTTTTTTTAAAATGCAAATTTTTTTTATTCCGATAATTGGCTGATAGAGTACTCAAGACGCTTGATGAGTCTCGCTTTACCCATCAGATTCATCATTTTCGGGAGGTCTGGGCCGTGCATCGAGGCGCTGACAGCTATTCTAAGAGGCATAAAGAGCATCTTGCCTTTCATCGATGTTTCCTTGCCTGATTCCTTGATGGCTTTCTTGAGGTCGTCGGGGTTAAGCGGGTCCAAGGCTTCGACTTTGGCCTTGAATGATTCAAGCAGGGCTTTCACACCGTCTTGCTTGAGGAAATCGAGAACCTCCCCTTCAAGCACGAATGGTTTTTCAAAGAAATCACGGTACAGATCAACAATTTCCGCGCCATAGCTAAGACGGTCCTTGAAAACTTCCACAAGGTTTTCAAACCACGTGTCGTCCTGTTCAAGTCCGATGTTTTCATCAATCAAAAACGGTTTGCAAAGCTCAAGCACTTCTTCATTGCTCAGGGCTTTGATGTAACGGTTGTTGATGAAGGCGAGTTTTTCCTTGTCGAATGTTGCCGGAGAACTCGACATGCGTGTTTCATCAAAACGCTTGATGAGTTCTGAGGGGGTTAGGATTTCCTCTTTTTTATCCGGGCTCCACCCAAGAAGCGCAATGAAATTGAAAAGCGCGTCTGGAAGGTAGCCGAGCTTGTCGTATTGTGAAATGAATTGAATGATGTCGCCATCGCGTTTGGATAGTTTCTTGTGGTTTTCATTGACGATGAGCGGCATGTGTCCATAAGTAGGGCGTGTCCAGTCAAAAGCGTCCAGAACCATGAGTTGTTTCGGGGTGTTCGTGATATGATCTTCCCCGCGAAGCACATGGGAAATCTGCATGAGATGGTCATCGATTGCACACGCGAAATTGTATGTCGGAATGCCGTTTCTTTTGAGAATGACCCAGTCTCCGACGTCTTCACTTTGGAATGTGACGTCCCCTTTTACAATGTCATCAAAGGTGTATGTCGTATTATCGGGTACTTTGAAACGAACCATGTAAGGCGCGTCCTTATCGGGTTTTCCCAGACACTTCCTGGAATAGTGAAGATTGGATTCGCCGCGAGCCTTTTTCTCTTCGATTTCGGCTTCGAGTTCTTCAGGGGTGCAATAGCATTTATAGGCAAGGCCTTTTTCGATGAGTTCATCGGCATAGTCCTTGTAGATGTTGAGTTTTTCATGACGCTCAAGTTGACGGTAAGGTCCGTAAGCGCCCGGTTTGTCAATGGATTCGTCCCAATCCATGCCAAGCCAGCGAAGATACTCCATCTGGTTTTCAATGCCCTGATCGACATTTCTCAAGACATCGGTATCCTCTATTCTGACAATGAATTTACCATCGTGATGGCGAGCAAAGAGATAGTTGAAAAGTGCGGTTCTCGCATTTCCGATGTGAAGATAGCCTGTAGGACTTGGTGCATAGCGTACTCGTACGTTTTTCATGATTTGCCTCCTTAGGGGTATTCAATTCATTATAGTATGTTTAGCGCCCGCGAGCAAGCAACTAAGGGTATAAAAAAAAGCACAAATGTGCTTTTTTTTGAATGCGGTATTAACGTTTTGAGAATTGTGGTGCACGACGTGCTTTGCGCAGACCGTATTTCTTACGTTCAACAGCACGAGGATCACGTGTAACGAGTCCTTTGCTTTTGAGCGGTTTACGGTAGTCAGAGTTCACTTCGAGGAGTGCACGGGCAATTCCGAGTCGAATGGCACCCGCCTGACCGGAGATTCCGCCACCTTGCACATTGATAACAATATCGAATGATTTGGTGTTGTCAGTGAGTTCCAATGGTTGGAAAACATCTAGACGAACGGCTGGGGATGGGATGTATTGTTCGATTGGGCGTCCGTTAACCACTACGTCACCGGTTCCGGGTTTGAGTGTGACACGGGCAACCGAGCTTTTTCTACGTCCAAGACCTTGGTATTTAACTTCATTAGCCATATTCGTACCCTCCTAACCTTTCAACTCTAGCACTTCTGGTTGTTGTGCTGCGTGAGGATGTTCGCTTCCGCTGTAGACGAAAAGTTTTTTGAACATTTGACGTCCAAGCTTTCCTGTTGGAAGCATCCCTTTGACAGATAGTTCAACCATGCGCGTAGGATGTTTTTGATTCATTTCAGTAGCGGTGATTGTTTTGAAACCGCCTGAATACTGTGAGTGTCTGTGGTATGTCTTGTCCTGCCATTTCTTGCCTGACAGAGTGATGTCTTTTGCGTTTGTGATAATGACGTAGTCGCCACAATCCACGTGTGGAGTAAATGTGGGTTTGTGTTTACCTCTCAAAACCGTAGCCACTTCAGTGGATAAGCGACCAAGGGTTTTGCCTTTGGCGTCGACGACGTACCATTTGCGATCAACGCTTTGGTTGTTCGCCATGTAAGTTGTTTTCATAATGCTAGCCTCCTATTATCTTCTCATAGTCGGGCTACAAGGGAGATTCTTAAAAATGTACCGACATATATAATATACGTTTTGACCTTTAATGTCAAACCTTTTATTAACTTTTAAATCTTTTTTTAACTGATTGAATCGCCTGGTTTGAGATTTGTAACCTCAAGAAGTTCCATACGGTTTTTCCCAGAGCCTGCGAGTAGCATGCCTTCGCTTTTCTCGCCTCTGAGGCTTACAGGCTCAAGATTGCGCACAATGACAATCTTTTTCCCGACAAGCGTATCCGGTTCGTAGTGTTTCGCAATGCCTGCGACTATCTGTCGCATCTTGTTTTCTCCGGCATCGACTTTGAGTACGAGGAGTTTGTCCGCGTTTGGATGCGCTTTGGCCGATTTGATTTCAGCCACGCGAAAGTCGAGTTTTGCGAAATCGTCAATGGTTGCAAGATTGAGATCCTCTTCTCCGCTTTCAAGCGTATCGTCATCGCCACGTACGATTTTCTTGAGTTTGTCGACTTCGTCTTCAACATCAAGCCGTGGGAACAGAGGCGTGCCTTTGTGTACCACATTGAAAGTCGGCTGAGCACCAAACACGAGACTGTCCCAGTCACGCTTGTCTTCGGCTACACCGAGTTGCTTGAAGAGCGCGTCACTCGCTTCAAGGAGAATCGGCTTTAACATGACGCCGATTTGTCTCAGGGAATCACTCAGGTGGTAAAGCACGTTTTCAAGTTCGTCTTTTTTGCTGTCGTCTTTGGCGAGAATCCACGGCGTGGTTTCATCAATGTACTTGTTGGTCCTTGAAACCAGACGCCACAAGCTTTTGATCGCTTGTGAGACTTTGAGGTTTTCCATATTTTCCGCGTAGGCTTCAGGTGTTTCTTTAAGCAGGGCTTCAAAGTTTTCATCAACAGGACTGCTCGCATTTTCATTGTAGGAAACCGAACCGCCGAAATACTTGTTGATCATGGTCACGGTTCTGTTGAGAAGGTTCCCAAAGTCATTCGCGAGGTCGAAGTTGATTCTGTCCACGAAGGTTTCCGGAGTAAAAAGTCCGTCTCCCCCGTATGGCAGTTCTCGCAAGAGATAATATCTGAGTTCGTCAAGGCCATAGTGTTTCAAAAGCGTGTCAGGATAGATGACGCCGCCTTTTGATTTGCTCATCTTGCCGTCTTTCATCATGTAGAATCCATGGGCATGAAGTTTGAAAGTCACTGGAATGTCGAGCGCCATCAGCATGATTGGCCAGAAAATGGCGTGGAAACGCAAAATGTCTTTACCAACAACGTGTACGACTTCATCCCCTTTCCAATACTTCTCAAACAAAGCGTCGTTGTCCGTACCATACCCAAGCGCACTGATGTAGTTGGAAAGTGCGTCAATCCATACGTAGACCACGTGTTTGGGGTCACTTATGACCTTGATGCCCCAGTCGAATGTGGTTCTTGAAACCGAGAGGTCGTTAAGCCCCTGACGGATGAACGAGAGGACTTCGTTGCGCCTTGATTCAGGCGTGATGAAACCCGGATTGTTCTCAATGAACTCAAGCAGTTTGTCTTGATATTTTGAAAGTTTCAGGAAATAGCTTTCCTCTTCAAGCCAGGAAACTTCGCGCCCGCAATCAGGACAGGTCTTGCCTTCTTCAAGCTGACTTTCAGTGAAGAAGGATTCACAGTGCATGCAGTAATAGCCACTGTAGGTACCAAGGTAGATATCGCCTTGGTCCAAAAGACGTTCGAATATTTTCTGAACGACGGTTTTGTGGCGCTTTTCCGTCGTACGAATGAAATCGTCGTATGAAATTCGAAGACGGTCCCACAGTTCACGGGTCTGTCTTGCCATTTCATCCACGTGTTCAATTGGGGATACGTCGTTTGCCTGTGCCACCGTTTCAATCTTTTTGCCGTGTTCATCCATGCCCGTCAGGTAGTAAGTGTCATACCCTCTTAAATCCTTGTAGCGTCTAAGGGCGTCACAAAGGACAGTGGTATAGGTGTTGCCGATATGCAGTTTCCCACTCGGATAGTAAATCGGGGTGGTTATGTAGTATGTTTTTGCCATAAACAATCACTCCTAGCTTAATTCTTGAATTGTTTTTTGTATGTTTGGTAGGTCATGTAGACCATGTTTTTCTTGACGTTTTCTTCTTTAGCCACTTGTTTGATGGCGTCTTTTTCACTCACACCGTCCTCAATAAGCAGTTCAATGCGTTCGATGAGGGTATCCTTACCGAGGGTTTTCTCTTCTTCAAACCCTTCGACCACCACAACCATTTCGCCTTTCAACCCTGTGAGGTCAACCGTCTCATCGAGTTCGAAGCGAATCACTTCTTCAAAGTGTTTCGTGAGTTCACGGGCGATAACGATGCGTCGGTTGTCGAACAGGGACTTCATTGATTCTATCATGGAAACAATGCGGTGCGGACTTTCATAGAAGACGAGTGTGTAAGGCAGCCACCTCAAATTTTTGAGTGCGGTTTCTCTTTGTGCATTTTTCGAAGGAAGAAATCCGTAAAACAAGTAGGGATGGGGTTTGAACCCCGAAACGATGAGCCCACTGATTGAGGCGGACGCGCCCGGAATAGGCACGACACTAAAGCCTTCACTTGCGACGGTTTGCACAAGCGTTTCGCCCGGATCGCTTATGAGCGGTGTGCCCGCATCGCTGATGAGTGCGATAGATTTCCCACGCTCAAGCTCTGCGATGATTTCACTTTGCTTGGAGGATTCGTTGTGCTTGTGAAAACTCTTCATGTGCGTTTTTATATCATAATGTTTCAAAAGCTGTCCGCTCGTTCTTGTGTCTTCAGCGTAGATGACATCAACCGTTTCAAGAATACGCACGGCTCTGTAGGTCATGTCTTCAAGGTTCCCGATGGGCGTGGCTACAAGATAGAGTTTCGCAGCCTCTCCCAAAAAACTGGATGTGCGTTTCATACGGTCACCTTCTTCTGAAAATTCTCAATACTTCGTCGCTGTAGTTCTCACTGTTTTTCTCGTGAACATATAAAGGCGGAAGTACTTCCGTGTTGCCTTTTGAATTGTTCGCAGCATCGAACAAAACCATATAGGCGCTTTGGTCTTCTCTTGGATGCACGAAGCGCATGCGTTTGACACTGAAACGATGCTTGCTAAGCAGAAGAAAGATTTCTTCAAGCCTCTCAACCCTGTGGACAAAGACCAAACGTCCCTTGTCTTTGAGGATTTTTTTGGATTCTCCTATGATGGTCTCCATGTCAATGGTAATTTCATGGCGGGCCAGTTTTTTGTAATCGCTAAACGCGACATTCGCTTCTTCTTTGTACTTGAAGAATGGCGGGTTTGAAAACACCATGTCGACACTTGTGGGTTTCATATGTTTGAGGACACGCCTGAAGTCATCGTTGATGATGGAAATCCTGTCTTCCAAATTGTTGAGTTTTACGCTTTTTCTGGCGAGCTCAGCGACATCTTCTTGAAGTTCAAACCCGGTTATGTGAACGTTCGGGCTCAAGGCACTTAGAAAAAGCGGGACGGGACCAAGTCCCGTGCCAACGTCAACGACACGTTTGATTTTCGAAGTCAGCTTTGCGAAATCCGCCACAAGAATCGAATCGATGGAAAAATTGAGCATGTCCGGCCTTTGGATGATCTTGAGGTCCTTGAATCCTAGCAGATCATTAACGACTTCTTTAGGTGTCAGAATTGTTGACATGTTCCAACTGATCGTATTCTTTTATAGAAATAAGTTCGTCCACATCGAATTCACTGATGACGTTTTCAGGTAAACGGACTTTAACGCGTTTTTCAAGCACGTTAACAGAGATCACAGTTCCTGTGCCTGCGGTGGTTTCGACTTTGCTCATCATTTTTGGAAGTTCTTTTCTATGCTCAATATAGGTTTCGTTTTCATAGCGGATACAGCAAAGTAGTTTTCCACAAAGTCCCGAAATGTTGGTGGGATTCAAAGAAAGGCTCTGATTTTTGGCCATTCTGATGGATACCGTTTCGAATTCACCCAAGAAGGTGTTGCAGCAAAGAAGATATCCGCAAGGTCCGATACCTCCAATGAATTTGGCGCCATCTCTGGCACCGACCTGGCGCAGTTCGATGCGGACATGGAATTCGTTGGCAAGATCTTTGACAAGTTCTCTGAAATCCACGCGGCCTTCGGCGGTGAAATACACCACAAGTTTGGAACGATCCAGCATGTATTCAGCATCAAGCAATTTCATCTGAAGGGTGTGTTTTGAGATGAAATGCTTGCATACGGATAACACGTTTGGAATATCCTGTTGGTTTCTGTGGCGTTTGCTAAGATCTTTCTCTGTGGCAATTCTCAGAACCGGTTTGAGGGTTCCGTGCAAATCAGCGTCATCGATGGTTTTCGCCTCTTCGATGACTTCTCCAATTTCAAGACCTCTGACAGTCTCCACGACCACTTCACTTCCAAAGGGAAGTTCCAGTTCTTTCGGATCAAAATAATATTTTTTACCGGCTTGTCTAAACCGGATTCCGACTACTTTATTTTCCATCGGCTAGCCTTCTTTCAAGTTCAAGCATGACATTGTCAAGGGCAAGTCTTATATTGATGTAATAAGCAAGCGATGCCTTGACTGACATGAAGCGTTGTAAAAGCGTAAGCAAATCATTCAGTTCGTAGCGCTCACTAAGGCTTTTGGTTATCTCAGCACTCTCTGCGAAAACCACATCACCTTGATTGTTTATTTTACCATAAATCAAGTCTTTTTGGTAGTGAATGAAGACATCAAGTACTTTTTCCGCATCATAGTTCAAAACCGCTTCAAGCGACTCTTCGAACGCAGTGAGTGCAGTCCCTTCACTCAACAGTGTCTCATAGACTTCGCCAACCGCCTCGATGATGTCGTGGATGTTCTCGTCTTCCAGGTATTCCTGTGCTTCTTCTATGGTGTTTTTGAGTCTTGAGGCAAGCCTTGAAGCGGATTGTTCATACCCAAGATCCAAAAGGGCCTGTTCGATTGAGGATTCGGGCAGAGGATGAAACGGGACGATTTGTGATCTCGAGACGAGCGTTGGCAGCAAGTGCGAGGTATCGTCGGTGATAAGGATGCCATAGATATCCTCGTGGGGTTCTTCAAGAAACTTGAGAAGGGCATTGGCCGCATGGGCATTCAATTTATTTGCGTGATTGATGATGTAAATCTTGGGACCTTCTTCAAGCGCCGTACGGTTGAAGTCGTGCTGAAGCGCCCGTATGTCTTCTTTGACAATCTGTTTTTTCGAAGGCTCCACGATGTGAAGGTTCGGATGGGTCATGTGTGCGACGCGCATGCAGTTATTGCAGGTACCACAGGGAAGATGGGATTCCTTGTCGGTGCATAGAAGCATGGACGCAAAAAAAAGAGCCGCTTCCAGTTTCATGGTGCCCGCATGGCCTTCAAAAATGTAGGCATGAGAGAGTCGGCTGTTTTTGTAGCTTCTTTCCAGAAAATCGATGGCGATTTTCTGTGCGTCTTTCAGCGCTTCATATTCCATAGTATCACCTTTTATTTCAGTTCTTTTTTTAGAACCTCAAGTACGTCTTCTACGACTTCTTCAATGGGTTTGTTGCCATTGATTACACGAATGCGCTCAGGGTGCTTTTTGATGATTTCCTGATACCCTTCGTACACTTTGGTATGAAATTGAATGCTTTCAAGATCAAGACGGTCCATTTCCCTTGCGTTGTCAAACACTCTGTCGAGTCCTACGCTTGGTGGTACATCGATGAAGAACGTAAGGTCAGGCATGGTGTCTTCTATCGCAAAGCGATTGAGGGTGTATATGTTGTCGATTCCGAGCTTTCTACCAGCTCCCTGGTAAGCAAGCGAACTGTCGATGAAACGGTCGCAGAGAACCAATTTGCCCGCTTCCAAGGCCGGCCATATCTTTTCGACCATGTGCTGACGGCGAGCCGCTGCATAAAGCAAGGCTTCCGTACGTGCATCCATTTCTTTATTATCAACATCCAAGATGAGATTTCTTATCATTTCAGAGATTCTGATGCCCCCGGGTTCACGGGTGGTAAGTACGTCCAGCCCTTGTTCTATGAGGGTTTCTTCGACGGCCCTTAATATCGATGTTTTGCCGGATCCTTCGGGACCTTCGAATGTAATGAATTTCTTTGTCACGGGCTTTCACTCCTTTTTTCTACTAATGTATTATCGCACATTTTTGGTGTTTTTTAAATACGAATTTAAGAATGAACGCCCACTTGTGTTATAATTAGTGAAGACACAATTAGGGGTGGATGCCGCATGCGAATTGACGTAGACAATCTCTCTTTTGGCTACGACTATAGAACCGTACTCAAAAACGTCTCTTTTTCTATTGAAAGCGGCGATTTTTTAGTGATTGTCGGCCAAAATGGTAGCGGTAAAACAACCCTTGTCAAATGCCTGCTTGGCATCAATCGCGTCCCCGATGAAAAAATCTTTTTAAACGGCAAGGAAATCAACGATTTCAACCAATGGATCAAAATAGGCTATGTCCCGCAGAAATTCGATGATTTCAATTACGAATTCCCGATTACGGTCAATGAAATCCTGAACGTAACCAAGCTAACCAAGGCCGACGAAGACGAAAAACTGGAAATCATGGACAAACTTGGCATCCTGAGACTTCAAAACGAAAACATCAATACCCTCTCAGGTGGTCAGATGCAAAGGGTCTTCATCGCAAGAGCCCTTATGAATCATCCTACGCTGCTCATATTGGATGAACCGACGGTCGGCGTTGATCAGGACAATACGGACCGTTTCTACCAGGTCGTCAACGAACTCAACAACAAAGGCGTCACCATCATGCTTATTTCTCATGACCTCAACTCCAGCAAAGCCAACTTCTCCCATGCGATGTGGATCAAGAACGGCGAAGCATCCATGAAGAACATAAGTGAAGTTGCACTGGGAGGGGATGAGTAATGGAGATGGAACCTCTTATTCTTGCGTCAAGCTTTCTTCGTGCACTGATTGAAAGAGAATTCATGCAACTGGCCTTGATCACCGGTATTTTCATCGGTTTTCTGGCCCCGCTCATCGGAGCCTTCGTGGTCATCAAACGTTTGAGTCTGATTGCGGATACCCTTTCACACTTCTCGCTAGCCGGGCTTGCAATCGGAATGTATTTCATAAATATTCTCTCGTTGCCAATTGGCGATCCGCTTTATATCGGAATGGTCTTTGGAATCATCGGGGCCCTTTTGATTGAGGTGCTCAGAAGCTACTACAAAAACTACAAGGAAATCTCGATGCCGATCGTCATCAGCATCGGTACGGCCTTGAGTGCTTTATTCATTTCTCTTTCCGGTGGGTTCAACTCAAGTGTATACAACTACCTTTTCGGAAGCATCCTCACAGTGGGCAGAAACTTCGTTATCATCATTTCTCTAGTGACACTGCTTGTCCTTGCCCTCGTCATCATCTTCTACAAGAAAATCGTCATCGTGAGTTTTGATGAAGCCTATGCAAGACTCCTTGGCATATCCGTAAGAAAATTCCAGATTGTCACCACGATTCTGCTTGGGATTATCGTGAGCCTTGCAATTGAGACAGTCGGCGTACTGCTTGTAGGAAGTCTCATGATCATACCCGTCGCAACCGCTATGAAGGTCGGACGCAGTTTCAAAAGCACCCTTGCACTGGCGATTATCTTTTCAGAAACCGCAGTCATTTTGGGGCTCTGGTTCTCCTACATATTCTCAATTCCATCCGGTGCCACTATCGTGCTTTTCAACATAACGATACTCGTCGTGGTCATCATAGTGAAAAAATTCGTTTTGAGCCGCTCGCTCAAGGAAAAACAGTCCTAACCACAAAGCGCGACTCACTACACTTCAGTGAGACGCGCTTTTTTTATGCCTTTCTATGGACTTCCATGCCTGATTTATAAACACTTTTGATGGTGAAGTTTTCTCCAAGAAGAAGAAAATCTGCACGCTTGCCAGACTCTATGCTTCCAATGGTGACATCCATATTCAATGCCTTGGCCGGATTGAGTGATGCCATATTGAACGCCGCATGTACAGGGACTGAATGTTTGTCAACCATGGTTCTGACAGCGTCTATAAGGTCAAGCGTTGATCCGGCAAGGGTGCCATCAGGAAGCGTCGCTTTTCCGTGCACAACGTTCACGGTTTGTCCGGCAAGTTCATAGGTCCCGTCTTCCAGACCAGTCGCACGCATTGCGTCACTGATAAGCACGATTTTCTCAGCGCCCTTGCTCCTAAGCGCTAGGTCAACCGCCACCGGATGCAGATGGACGTTGTCGACGACAAGTTCTCCGTATACGCGGGGATCATGAAGCACTCCGCCGAGTGCCCCTGGTTCCCGATGAGAAAATCCTCGCATGCCGTTAAACATGTGCGTAGCAAGAGACATTCCTTGTTCAACGGCCGCAAGCGTCTCGTCGTACGTCGCATCCGTATGTCCGATGGCGCCTACTACATGCCTCTCCGTTACAAGATCAATGACATTCTGAGCGTTTTTAATCTCAGGCGCGAGTGACACGACTTTGATGAGCCCATTTGATAGGTCAAGATAGTCCTTGAGCAGAGCTCTGTCGGGCAGTCTCAAATCAAGTTTAGGCTGGGCCCCTCTTTTGACTTCACTGAAAAACGGGCCTTCAAGGTAGATGCCTTCCATAGTGGAAAGCGCGTCTTCAATCGTCTGATGATTCGAAAAGTCAACCGCATTCTCGATAGACGCCCGCATGGATTCATCGGATGCGGTCATGACGGTTGCCAGAAAGCTTGTAACGCCCTTTTCAAGGTTGTGCGCCGCGATGCTTTCAAGGGCTTCAGGAGAAGCGTCCATCACATCGTAGCCGCTGTTTCCGTGCTGATGAATGTCGAAAAGCCCGGGGGCAAGGTAGGCGCCCTTCGCATCGATGACTTTTTGAACTTTGATCAGGTTTGAAGGCGGGACGATGCCTTTGATATATCCGTCTTCCAAAATCAGGGAATGATTTTGCAAAACTGTTTCAGGGGTTATGATTCTTGCGTTGTCGATTCTCGTTTTCATGCAATCACCTCAAAATCGAGTATGGAAAACGTGTTCCCAGCAATCTGAAAACACGTCAATTCAATGTATAATGCACGTCATAAAGGGCCAAACCCTGTGCGGGCGCCAAATAGACGTGGGAATCCTTGGGATGTTTCAAAGCCTTTTGAACATCTTTCGTGCCCTTGTCAAGATCCCTAAGAGCCGTTCCGACCATGTAACGTACCATGTGTCGCAAGAACCCTTCGGATTCGACAATCACAACAGTCTTTCCACTTTCCTTTACAGCCTTGCAGGTTCGCACACTGCGCCAAGTCATGGCATGCGCGTTTTTTCTTGTAAATCCCGAGAAATCATGCACCCCTTCAAACCGAGTCAATATGGCATTGAAGGCTCCGAGGTCAATGGGGTCATGGAAAAAGGCATAGTGGGCTTTGAACGCGTCTCTTTCATGAATAATCGTATAGTGATATACTTTTCTTCCCACATCGAAACGGGCGTGAAAAAGCCCTGGGACTTCCTGCAACTTCATAACAACGATGTCTGGTGGAAGCATGCGGTTCATCAAGGTTTTGAGTCTCTCTGGTTCAAGCGGAGACTTTGTATCGAAATGTACAACCTGTTTCAAGGCATGTACGCCCTTGTCGGTTCGCCCAGAAGGCGTAATGGTAACGGATTCCCCGGTGAGATGATTCAATACTTTTTCAATGGTGCCTTGAATGGTCTCTTTTTTCTTCTGGCGCTGAAATCCGTGATAAAGCGTTCCATCATAAGATAAATCGATGCGGATGCGTTTACTATTCTTGTTGAGATAATCGAAATACAGCCTCGAAATCAGACCGCTTCTATATTTCAGCTTCAATGCTAGCGTCCCTTTGAACTGAACTAGCGTCAGATTTTCATAGGTCTTCAACTGCTCGATGTCAGGAAGCCTTTCCTCCATCAACGCATTCAATACATCAGAAATGCCGTAGACAGTCGTCTCATCAGCGCGTCTCATTACGACATCCTTGTGCAGAAGCTTGTCCAAGGATTCCTTGTCTTTGTTTTCGAGTGCTTTTCTGAAATTCAGATCCATGGCCATATCCTGAGGGCAATGCTTAGTGTAAGTGCAACAAACGCAATCACGATTGTGACGGTATCAAGCGTCTTCCAGGAGAGCACGTGCAACCGTGTACGCATCGCACCCGGTTGAAAGGAGCGCGCTTCCATCGCATTGGCAAGCTCATCACTGCGTTTGAAGGAAATGATGAACATCGGTACAAGCAGGGACACGATCTGCATGACCTTGTCCTTGAGTTTGCCTTCTTTGAAATCCACCCCTCTGCTTGCCTGAGCAAGCATGATCTTGTTCGCTTCATCTAGAAGGGTGGGGATATAGCGAAGACTGATGGAGATGATCATCGCGATGTCTTCAGTGTTGATTCTGAATAGTTTCAATGGTTTCAGTACGTGTTCAAGCCCGAGATTCAGATCCGTCGGTTTGGTGGTGATGGTGAGAATCGTTGAAAGGGTCACTATGATAATCAGTCTCAACATGATGAAAGCGGCCATCGTAAGACCTTCTTCATAGACCGCAAGTGTTCCTGTTCCAAACGGGCTTATGTTTCCAAGTTCAGTGAATATGTAGTAAAGGCCCGCAACCACGGCGAGGAAATATAGCAGTTTGAACCGCGTGAATTTTTTGGTGAAAATCCAAAAGACAACGAGGCCAATCGCAAGTGCGAATGACAAAGGTGAATAATAGACCGCGCGTTCAAGGAGCACTTCACCCTGACGGTTGAAAAGCACCTGAAAGACGAATGTGAATATAAGCAGGAACATGAGGGGTCTCAAACCCATGTACACACGTTTGATACCAATGCGGCCTGCAATCATGAGAATGACGATAAGTCCAATCGCCATAAGCATAAGATAGAAACTGTCAATCAGGAATGTCGCAATCATGAGCAATGCGAGCGCGATGATTTTGGTTCTCGGATCCATGTCGTAAAAGAAACCGGAACCGGGAACGTATCTACCAATGACAACCTTCATGAAAGCACCTCCTCTAAGCGTTTGAGCAAGGCTTCTTTATTGCGAATATCGCCACTCAGATCGAGGTGGAAGTTCGATTCCAGTTCATATTTGAGCGCAATGATATCAGGGACGTCAAGATTCCAGCTTTCAATGTTTTTCTGGGAAAAGAGTTTGACGGGATCGCCGTCGTATACCAGCACGCCATCGCGCATCACCAGTGCTCTTTTGGCATACTCGTAGACGGTGTTCATATCATGGGTGATAATGAGGACCGTCTTGTCAAGGCGCGTGTGAATATCATAAAAGACTTCAAGCAGCGCGTCACGTCCCATGGGGTCGAGACCGCTCGTTGGCTCATCTAGAATCAGAATATCAGGTTCCATTGCGAGAATCCCCGCGATGCTCACACGCTTCTTCTCGCCACCACTGAGGTTGAATGGACTTCGGGAGAGATAGCTTTCATCAAGCCCAACGGTTTCAATCGCTTCGCGGGCTCTTTTCTTCGCTTCTTTTTCAGAAACCCCATAGTTTTTCGGACCGAACATGATGTCCTTTTCAACGGTTTCTTCAAACAGCTGGTATTCGGGAAACTGAAAAACAAGTCCGACCTGTTTTCTGATCGGATTGAATTTCACGTCTTTGTTTTCTTTTGCGGTTGAACTTATCTTCACGCCAAATATGTTCACTGAACCCTTCGTTGGACTCAAAAGTGCGTTCATGTGCTGAACAAGTGTGCTTTTCCCGCTCCCGGTTTCACCGATAAGCGTGATGAACTCCCCTGTGTTCTCAATGGTGAGATTGACATCGTTCAAGGCCATGTAGCCCTTGTTGTCAATGCTCTTGTACTGATAGCTTACGTGTTCAAACTTAATTGCCATAAGAACTCCTTGAGTTTGGGATGGTCGATGTTTTTCTGTTCAAGCGTGTGCATGACTTCCAGGGGAAGAAGCAATTCCAGGTTCGAACTTACGAGTGTATCTTTATCAAGGAGTATGTCCTTGGTCGGTCCTATTTTGAGCACGGACCCTTCCTTAAGCACGAGAATGCGGTCACTGAGCACGGCTTCACGCATGTCATGGGTGATGGTGATGACGGTGACGCCTTCGTCGTTTAGTTTTTCAATGTATTTGAGGATGGTCTTGCGTCCTTTGGGGTCGAGCATGGCGGTCGCTTCGTCAAATATGATGACATCGGTCTGCATCGCGAGGATGCCTGCGATTGCGACGCGCTGTTTCTGCCCGCCTGAAAGCGCCTGGGGTTCTTTTTCAAGAAACTCGCTCATATCCACACGCTCTGCATATTCGTCGATTCTCTTTAGCATGTCTTCTCTTGGAACCTGGAGGTTCTCAAGACCAAAAGCGATGTCGTCCTTGACGGTGACACCGACAAACTGATTGTCGGGATTCTGAAAGACGATGCCTATTTTCTTTCTTATGTCGTAAACCGTATCTTCACTCAAAAGCTTTCCATCAACGGTTACTGACCCCGTAGAGGGTTTCAAAAGGCCTACCAACAGTTTTGAAAGCGTTGATTTTCCGCTTCCATTGTGGCCGAGTACGGTGAGCCATTCGCCTTTTTCCACGTTAAAAGAGACGTCACTTAGTGCCACGTCGTCCTCCTGATAGGAAAAGCCCAGGTTTTTTATTTCTATCATGTCCAAAATATCATCTCCCAAAAGCGTACCCATTATATCAAATAATGGCCTCTTTTGATAATATTATATTAAAAAAGCGAGCGATTAGCCCGCTTTAAAAATCATTAAACAAGTTCGATAACGACCATTTCAGTCGCATCCCCACGACGGGGACCGAGTTTCATGGTACGTGTATAGCCGCCTTGGCGGTCTTGATAACGGTTCGCGATATCGTCGAACAGTTTTTGTAGTGCGTTCTGGTTAGCTTCTGTATCGATGAAGCGGACTGTCTGTGCAGCGCGTTTGCGTGCTTCGAGCGTGCCTTTTTTACCAAGCGTGATCATTTTGTCCATGAGTCTGCTCAGTTCTTTGGCTTTGGCTTCGGTGGTCTTGATGCTCTCATGAATGATGAGTTGGGTCACAAGATCACGCAGCATCGCTTTGCGTTGGTCGCTTCTGCGATTCAGTTTGCGATATGTAGCCATGGGAAAAACCTCCTATTAGTGTTTTGCAAGTGAAAGGTCGAGATCTTCGAGCTTCTGTTTGACTTCCTTGAGTGACTTCTTACCAAGGTTTCTGACTTTCATCATGTCTTCCTCGGTTTTTTCAGTCAGCTCTTCGACGGTGTTGATACCGGCGCGTTTCAAGCAGTTGTAGCTTCTTACGGATAGATCTAGATCTTCGATTTGCATTTCCAAGATCTGGGAATTCTGTTCGGATTCCCGTTCAACCATATATTCTTCTTCTTGCGCTTTTTCAGATAGCTCAACCACGAGTTCGAGATGACTCATCATCATTTTCGCGGCGACGCCAAGCGCTTCTTTTGGGGTGGTTGCCCCATTGGTTTCAATTTCCATTGTCAATTTGTCGAAATCGGCGCTCTCTTCGACACGGGTTTTTTCCACGTCGTATTTTACGCGTTGTACAGGGGTGTAGATGCTGTCAATGGGGATGATGCCAACCATTTTGTTGTAGGCTTTGTTCTTCTCTGCACTTACATAGCCCACGCCTTTGCGTGCACTCATGACCATGCGGAAGGTTTCACCTTCGTTAACGGTTGCGATGTGCTTGTCTCCATTGATGACAGTCACTTCATGATCCGCCTTGATGTCGGATGCGGTGACATTGGCAGGACCCTGAACATCGATTTCCAATTCTTTTTCCACGTCTGTGTCCTCGTTGTCGATGTTCAAGATGACGTCCTTGAGGTTCAACACAATGGTTGTAACGTCTTCTACAACACCGTCAATCGAGGTGAATTCATGTTGGACCCCATCGATTTGACAGTTGATGATGGCTGCACCTGGCAGGCTCGAAAGGAGCACGCGTCTCAGTGCATTGCCAAGCGTGACACCATAGCCGCGTTCGAGCGGCGAAATTTCAAATGTCCCTTTGGTTTTACCGTCTTCAACAATTCTTGTCTCCGGTTTTTCAAATTTAAGATCTTTCAAATGAACAACCTCCTTGTATATTTATTTACACTAGCCACGAGGTCGTTTTGGTGGACGACATCCGTTGTGAGGGACTGGGGTTTCGTCTTTGATGGCTGTGATTTCAAGTCCTGCAGTCTGCAAAGAACGGATTGCGGCTTCACGTCCAGGCCCTGGGCCTTTGACGGAAACTTCTACGCGTTGAACACCATGTTCCATAGCGGCTTTTGCACAAGCTTCACTTGAAATTTGTGCAGCGTAAGGTGTAGATTTACGGCTACCTTTGAATCCGAGAGCGCCAGCACTTGTCCACGCGATTGCGTTCCCGCTTGGGTCAGTGATGGTCACAATCGTATTGTTGAAAGTTGAGTGGATGTGCGCAACTCCGGAAGGTATATTCTTCCTTGTGCGTTTTTTACTTCTAGCTCTACGTGCCATATTGCTCTCCTCCTATTTCTTTTTCTTGGCTACAGTTTTTGCTGGCCCTTTACGGGTACGCGCGTTGTTTCTTGTTTTTTGACCGCGTGTTGGAAGATTGCGGCGATGACGCATGCCTCGGTAGCTTCCGATTTCCTGTAGTCGTTTGATGTTGAGTGAAACCTCACGACGGAGATCCCCTTCAACTTTGGTTTTAGCAACTCTCTCACGGATGCGAGTGAGTTGTTCGTCAGTTAGATCCTTAACGCGAGTATCGAGTGATACTTCGGCGTCGTTGAGTATTTTTTCAGCGAGACTTTTCCCGATTCCATAAATGTAAGTCAGAGAAATGACAATACGTTTATCTCTAGGAACGTCTATTCCTGCGATACGTGCCATATGAGCACCTCCTATTAACCTTGTCTTTGTTTATGTTTTGGATTGTCGCAAATAACCATGACTTTGCCTTTGCGTTTCACGATTTTGCATTTGTCGCACATTTTTTTTACCGATGGTCTTACTTTCATGTTTGATAATCCTCCTTTGGAGCGTTAAATGGATGACACACTACTTGTGTCGGTAGGTAATACGCCCACGTGTTAAATCGTATGGTGAGAGTTCCACCGTTACTTTGTCGCCAGGTAGAATGCGTATGTAATACATACGGATTTTACCCGAAACGTGAGCCTTGACGGTATGGCCGTTTTCAAGTTCCACCAAAAATTCCGTGTTTGGCAGAGCCTCGACTATTTTGCCTTCCATCTCGATTTTCTCTTCTTTTGCCATGCTCTGTTCCTCCTTTAAAGCGCGGTTAGAATCAAGTATGACTCTTCAGTTACCAAAATGGTATGTTCAAAGTGGGCACTTAGTGATCCGTCTTGTGTGACAGCGGTCCATTCGTCGCTTTGAACTTCGACTTCCTTGAGGCCACTGTTGATCATGGGTTCGATGGCGAGGGTCATTCCCGCTTTTAATACCGGACCTTTGCCCGCGGGTCCGTAGTTCGGGATTTGCGGATCTTCATGGAGTTTTCTTCCGACTCCGTGTCCAACGAATTCTCGCACGACACTGTAGCCTTTCGATTCCGCGTAGGCCTGAACGGCGTGGGAAATATCAGAGAGGCGTTTGCCTGCCTTGATTTCGCCGAGCCCTGCAAACAGGCTCGCTTCCGTGGCATCCAAGAGATCCTGTGCTTCCTTGGAAATACGACCAACCGGGTAGGTCCAGGCCGAATCCCCATGATAGCCTTTGTAGTCAGCGCCAATGTCGACTTTGACAATGTCACCTTCTCTTAAGACTCGCTTTTTTGAAGGGATGCCGTGCACGACTTCTTCGTTGATTGAAGTACAGGCGCTTCCGGGAAACCCTCCATAGCCCTTGAATGACGGTATTGCGTCGTGGTCTCTAACTATCTTCTCCACGAGCTGATCGATGTCAGCGGTGGTTAACCCGGGTTTTACCATGTCTTTGACCGCTTTGTGCGCAACGGCGACGATGCGGCCGGCTTCTTTCATCAAATCAATTTCTCTATTCGATTTTCTTGAAATCATGACAGTTCACCCACAGCTTTCACAATATCACGATACACGGCCTCGAAAGACTGCATGCCGTTGATATTGACCAGGACGCCCCGTCCTTTGTAGTAATCTATGATGGGCTTTGTTTTTGATTCGTAGATGTTCAATCGATTGCGAACACTCTCAGGTTTGTCATCCTGTCTTTGATAAAGCTCGCCACCACATACGTCACATACCCCTTCCACTTTGGGAGGTTTGAACGAAGTATGGTAGGTCTGTCCGCATTCCTTGCATACCCGGCGTCCGACCATGCGTTCCAAAATGACGTCCTTGTCCACCACGATGTTGACAACCGCGGTGAGAGACGAATTCATTTCATCGAGCATTCGATCAAGCGCCTGAGCCTGCTTGACGGTTCTTGGATAGCCATCCAGCAAGACGTTTTTGGTGTCGCCGTCTTCAAAGAGGCGTTTGCGTACAATTTCGTTGGTAATGTCATCAGAGACGAGATTACCGTTCTTGATGTACTTCATCGCTTCTATACCGATGGTTTCCCCGCGTTTGTAGGATTCTCTGAACATTTCTCCAGTGGAGATATGACTGAGGTCGTATTCCTTTATCAAGCGCTCAGCCTGCGAGCCTTTTCCAGCGCCTGGAGGGCCCATTAGCAAAATTTTCATGTCGCCGCCCTCCTTTATCTGATGAAGCCGCTGTAACTTTTACCCTGAACATCGGTTTTGATCTGTTTGGTGGTCTGAAGCGCCACACCAACCACGATGAGCAGAGAAGTTCCTCCAACTTGTACGTACGTAGGAAGATTGAAGATGATCGAAGTGAAAATCGGAAGGGACGCAACCACGAGCAAGTAAAGGGCACCCACTACGGTGATTTTGAATAACAGTTTTGAAATGTAGTTTTCCGTTTCCACACCTGGACGCACACCTGGGATGTAGGCGTTTTGTTTCTGAAGGTTGTCAGAAATCTTGTCCGGGTTGATCTGTACGAATGAGTAGAAGAATGTAAATACGATGATGAGCAAGGCGTATACTACGTAACCAAGTGGTCTTTGGTAGTTGAAAATCTCATTGAGCCATATACCGGCCGTAGTGCCTTGAAGTTGCGGCAGGAAATTCAGAAGTGTTTGTGGAAGACTTAGAATTGTGACCGCGAAGATAACCGGAATAACACCGGCAGAGTTGATTTTAAGGGGAATGGAAGAGTCCGATTTCCCTTGGAATTTTGATGACGATGGACGGTTTGAATACTGAATCGGAATTTTACGCGCTGCGGATTGCATGATGGTGACTCCGATAAGTACGAGTAAGTAAAGGAGCACGACTACAGCGAAGATTGAATAACTTGATACGTCACTGCCATCTGCGGTTACGTATTCACCGAATAGCGTGGTGAACATACCCGGCAATCCTGAAATGATCCCTGCTACGATGATCATTGACGTTCCGTTTCCGATACCTTTAAGTGTAATCTGATCGGCGAGCCAAAGCAAGAATGCGGTTCCTGCAGTCATGACGAGTGCAAGATACGTGTAAGTAAGGAAGTTGGCTTCAACTCCGATATCGAAGATGGCGTTGCCTGTAAGGGCGAACCCGTAAGTCATTCCCATCGCCTGGACAAACGCCAAGCTGAGTGCGAGATAACGGGTAACCTGTGAAAGCTTTTGTTTACCTGTTTCGCCTTCTTCACTCCACTCTTTGAAAAGTGGAACAATGTCCATCTTGAGCAATTGCATGACGATGGACGCTGTGATGTATGGACTGATACCTAGCGCGATAATCGAATAGTTCGACAATGCGTTCCCGGTAAATGCATCCATAATGCCCAAGAAGCCACCTTGCCCTTCAAAGAACTGGGTGATTTCCTCAGAGTTGATCAGCGGCATATGAATATATGTAGCTGCTCTGTAAATCAGAAAGGCCATCAATGTGAAAAGAATCTTTTTCATGAGACTTTTGTTTTTGAATACCGCTTTGATCGTATCCATTAAATCACCTCGGTGGTTCCACCGGCTGCTTTGATTTTCTCTTCGGCGGACGCCGTAAATTTATGCGCTTTTACTGTGATCTTTTTCTTAAGTTCGCCGTTTCCGAGAATCTTGACGCCGTTTTTGGCTTTGGAAACGTGACGATCTTTAAGAAGGAGATCCGGTGTGATGGTAGTATTGTCGGGATAGGCGTTTAACCGTTCGACATTTACCGTCGCATACTGTTTGCGGTTTGGATTGGTGAAGCCCGTCTTTCTGAAACGTTTGTAAAGAGGGGTTTGTCCACCTTCAAAGTCCATACGCAAGCTGTTACCTGAACGCGCTTTTTGTCCTTTGTGTCCGCTACCGGAAGTTTTTCCGTGGCCACTGGACATACCGCGTCCGACACGTTTGCGGTTCTTAGTAGACCCTGGCGTCGGCTTCAAATCATGTAATTTCATATGGGTACCTCCTATTTTTCGACAATATTGACTAAGTGATTGATGATTCTAAGCATACCGCGCATACTTGCGTTGTCTTCTTTGACAACGGTTTTGTTGACTTTGGTCAGTCCGAGCGCTTTGGCAGTGGCTTTTTGTTTCGGTGTGGTTTGAATGAGACTTCTTTTAAGTGTGATTTCCAGTGTTTTCATTAGCTCAAAATCTCCTTGGCGGTTTTGCCTCGTGTGCGGGCGACTTGCTCTGCTGTACGGAGCTGTGAAATAGCGTTCATAGTCGCGCGTACGATATTGATAGGAGAATCAGAACCGATGGATTTACTGAGGATGTCCGCCACACCTGCGGCCTCTAGTACGGCACGTACTGGTCCACCAGCGATAACACCGGTACCTTCAACGGCCGGTTTCAAGTAGACTTCTCCTCCATCGTGAATGCCTGTGATTTCATGAGGAATGGTTGCACCATACATCGGCACTTTGACCATACTCTTTTTAGCAACTTCAATGGCCTTTTTGATCGCGTCTGGAACTTCCTGGGCTTTACCGGTACCAAAACCGACTTTGCCTTTTTTGTCTCCAACAACGACCAAG
>JBNJEC010000004.1:0-34641 GCA_051745505.1 Bacillota bacterium | reverse complement strand
GATTCACTGCGGGCTTTGGATGATGTGAAATCACCTAGGAACGCAGGTTCATAGTTATAGATGTCCTGTTGAGCCTGAGCAACTGTCGCAGCAAGTGCGAATGGTCGTTGGTCCTGCTCGGTTGGTGTCAAGTCAGCGGGGTCTTTTTCAGCAACTTCCAAGAAGGCTGAGTAGTCTGGTGTTTCAAAAGAGCTTTGTCTTACAGGCACATACCCGGTGTTCATTGAGAAGTAGGCACTGTTTTCAGCGTTGGTAAGATGCTCGATGATCAACCATGCAGCCAAGCGAACGTCGTCTGAAGTATCACTCATGATGGCTACGTTTGGTCCTTGTTGGATGGCTGAAGGGGTGCCGTCTTCTTTTTGAATGACGGGCGCTACGCCAACTTCAAAGTCTTGGTGTGAAGGGTTGTTTTCAGGATCTGGAAGGTTGTAACGCACACCAGCTGTAGAACCCTGGCTCATGCATACATCGCCTTCAACAAATGGAGTGGAACCGAATTCTTCGTCCCATTCGATTGGAAGGGCGAGGATGTTGTCATCCATAAGGCCTTTCCAGTAGTTCAGCATGTCGCGGGTCTCCTGGTTGTCAATGAGGATTTCACCTTCCTGGTTTGTATAAGGCGCACCCCATTGGGCAGACCCATTGATGAACAGGTTATCCGGTGAATCATAGTTGAAAAGGAATTCACATTGGTTGTCGCCAGTACCGATCATGTCAGAAGCCATGTCTTCAAGGTCAGACCAGTAGATGTATTCATCCGTGCTGAAACTGTAGCCTTGAGCGTCGAAGGCGTCCTTGTTGTAAACAACCATCTCTGTTGATTTTGAGAAAGGAAGAGAGTATTGATGGCCGTCTTCATACTGCTGGTTTTCATCCATGAAACCTTCGATGAAGTCATCACGATCAACACCGTATTCATCATGGTCGATGAAGTCTTCAAGTGGAATTAGAGCTTTACCGGTAAGGTATTCTACAAAGTGGTCGGGATACCCGAGCACGATGTCCGGTGTTTCACCTGATACGACACCTTGCATGGTCGCCTGACGAAGTCCGTCATAGCCACCTTGTGTAAGTTGTTCAAGTGTGATGTTGTCATGAGGGAAATCTTCCATCATGTCTTCAATCAAGCCAGCGTTGGCGTCACCAAACGCGTGCCACATGTCGACACTGATTTCTTCTGTTGGCACTTCATCAGGGATGTTGACTTCAACATCTTCGCCGCTGGCTCCGCCAAGGCATGCGCCAAGTACGAACACGGAAGTGACCGAGAGAAGAAGTGCAAATAACTTTTTCTTCATTAAAATGAGTCCTCCTAGATATTTTTTTATATTTTTAATCCTAATTCATTATAACGTATGCGTTTACATCATGGTGTTTTTGAGTGTAAGTTGCAAAAATTGTCCTTTAAGCGGTAAAAGGAAATTATCCTTTGATTCCGCTTCTTGATACACCACGCATGATGTATTTTTTAAGTAGAAGGAAAACAATGATCAGCGGTATGGTAACAATCATGGCCGCCGCCATCTGTTCGTTGTAAATCGGACGTCCCGCACTTGTTGAGAACGCGTCACGAAGTCCGTTTGATACGAGTTTGAACTCCTGTTTCATACTGATCAGGTTCGGCCAGATGTAGGCGTTCCAGGTGTTCATCGCATTGAGGATGGTAATGGTGATGATGGTAGGCATTCCAACCGGTACCATGATGCGCCATAGGAACTGCCAGTCGGATTTTCCGTCGACCTTGGCCGCGTAATAGAGTTCATCAGGTACTGTTTTAAAGGCCTGTCTTAAGAAGAAAATAAAGAACACGCTGGTCATGAATGGTGCCGTTTGAGCCATCAAGGCATCAAGCCAGGTCTGCTCAGAGAGCCATCCGAAGTTTGCAACGGTGATGAAGTTGGTGATAACGAAGATTTCACCAGGAATCATCATGGTCGCAACAAACACCATGAAGAGTGCGTCTCTGCCTTTGAAGTTAAGACGCGCAAATGCAAAGGATGAGAGGATCGTTGTGAAAACCGTACCGGTTGTCGCAACGACCGCAACAGTTACGGTGTTAAGGGTATATCTTATGAACGGTGCACGTTCAAGGGCCAAAGAAAAGTTCGAAAACTTCCATTCGGTCGGATTGAGCCAAAGTAGCGGTGGTGAGGTTTCTACCTGTGCAGTCGTTTTCAGACCGGTGATGACCATCCAGTAGAATGGAATGATGATGAAGAGGGCGAAGAAAGTAATGAGCGCGTAAAGCCCTGCCATACGGAGAGCCTTTTTGCGTTTGATTTTCTTTTCCTCTTCATAATAGCGTTCAGCAACTACGGCTACTTGTTCCTGTCCAACCGGAGTTTCTTCGACTTGGTTATTTTCAACATTGTTATTGTCTGCCATATTCAATCAACTCCTAATAGTGCACTCGTGTTTTGCTGACTTGGAAATTAACCAGCGTGAATACGAGTGTCACTCCAAACAAGATTATAGATGTTGCTGCCGCTTCACTCAGTGCACCTGGTGAGGCCGCATTATCGATACCTTCATAGACTAGTGCTACGACGGTAATAAGGCTTTTGTCGTTACCCGGTGGGCCCAGACGTTGTCCGAACATCCCGATAACCTGTGTATAGGCTTTGAATGCTCCGATGAAGGATGTAACGGTAATGTACATAATCATCGGTGAAAGCAGTGGAACGGTAATGCGTCTGAAGATTCTTGAACGTGAAGCCGAATCCACACGCGCTGCTTCATAGTACTGCTTGTCGATGCCTTGAAGACCACTGAGGAAAACCATGATCTTGAAAGCAAGGCCAAGCCATGTGATGTAAATGACAAGCGCGAACATGGCCTGTGTCCAGCTTGCGCCGGTATTGACCCAGTTGATTGGATTTACACCAAAGAAACCGAGGAACAGGTTGATCAGTCCGAAATCTCTGTTGAATAGGAACGCAAACGCCATCCCGACCGCGATTGCATTGGTAACATACGGAAGGAAGAAGATGGTTTGAAACATTCCCTGAAGTCTTTTGATTCCGTTAAGCCATGCAGAGATAAGCAAGGCAACGATAACGGAAATCGGAACTGAAACGAACGTGATGAACAAGGTATTCAGGAATGCCTGACCAAAGTTCTGGTCCTGCATGGCATTTTTAAAGTTATCAAGGAACGTAAATCCTTCATGCGTTCCAAGCAGATAGTTGTAATCCTCGACGAATGTCAGGAAAACCGCGTTGACGATTGGATAGAAAATGAATATTCCAAGGAGCACCAGGGCAGGTGCTAAGTAAAACCAGGCTTTTACATTATGTTGATCCTCTAGCATTTAGACGATCTCTCCGGTTTCCTTATTAAATACGTGGAACTTTTTAGGACGTACACTGAGTTTGATGTCTGTGCCTGGATCAACGCGTTCTTCTGAATCGACGATAGCCCTGAATGTTTCGCCTTCCGCGTTTGGTTTTTCGATAATGAGTGTCGTGTCACGACCAATGGTTTCCACGAGGTCGACAGTAACTTTGAAACTTGAGCGTTCAACAATTCTGAAGCCTTCAGGACGGATACCGATCTTGACTTCCTGATCTTCTGCATCGTACTTGGCGATGTTCGCGTCACCAATCATCAAACGACCGTTTTCAATGCGGCCATCGAAGATATTGATTGGAGGCGTACCTAGGAACTTGGCAACAAACATGTTTTCAGGTTTGTCATAAACCAGTTGTGGTTCCCCAACTTGCTGGGTGACACCTTCGCGAAGCACGACGATTTCATCACTGATACTCATGGCTTCTTCCTGGTCATGGGTAACGAAAATCGTTGTGATGCCTGTTTCACGTTGAATACGCTTGATTTCCTCACGGGTTTGAAGACGGAGACGAGCATCAAGGTTGGATAATGGTTCATCGAGCAATAGTACGCGTGGTTCCTTAACAAGCGCACGTGCGATTGCGACACGTTGCTGTTGACCACCCGAAAGCTGTTTTGGCTTACGGTTCATAAGATGTCCGATGCCGACGAGGTCTGCGATGTTTTGTGCTTTTTGCTGAGCCTCTTCTTTATCCATCTTCACATTTTCAAGCGGGAACATGATGTTCTGTCTCACTGTCATATGCGGATAGAGCGCGTAGTTTTGGAAAACGAGTCCGATTCCGCGATCTTCTGGGGGAACCGGTGTTACCTCTTCATTACCAAAAAAGATTTTGCCTTGCGTGGGTCTCAAAAGACCTGAAAGCATGAATAGCGTGGTTGATTTACCGCACCCTGAAGGACCAAGAAGCCCTGTAAGCTGTCCAGATGGGATGGTAATATCAAGATTGTCCACTGCTACTGTTTCTTCCGCTTTTTTGGATTGGAAGACTTTAGTCACATTTTGTAGTGTTATTTCCATAATTTTATTCTCTCCTAAACCTAATCATTTTTTGACAATCATTATAGTATACAACATAATAAAAGCGTTTTCTACCTAAAAATCGAAATCGATGAATTTACATTTGTTTTCATCGTAAACTAAAACCATTTTCATTTTAAAACTAGAATACGTTGTTCTGGAAAAGCAGCCATATGGCGAAGATGATGGCAGCGACAATGGCGATTTTGGAAACGACTTTGACGAGACCGACCATTCCCGAAATCACAATCAGTATGAGAACCGCGCCCCAAATAAGTTGTTCTGTGAATGTAAGGGCTTTGGCGTACTCTGCCGCAGCGTCAATCCATCCATCAATGCGGCTTCCGAAAGTATCATTCAGATACCTCAGTACCCATCCGAGTCCCGGGATGTTTTCTGCCCAGGATTCTGCTAGAAATACCAATGAAAACATATGTTTCACCTCTTTCTATAAATTGCGTTATCAAATCAGAGTTTCTTACGGCCTTCAAGCGCCTTGTTGAGTGTAATTTCATCCGCATAGCCGATGTTGCCACCTGCCGGCATACCGTAGGCAATACGGGTGACGAGTATATCCGTATCCTTTAAAAGCCTTTGGATGTAAAGGGCTGTTGTCTCCCCTTCATCACTTAGATTGGTAGCCAGTATCAGTTCCTTGTGCGCATCATTCTTAAGTCTTTTCAAAAGCGGTTTGATGGACAATTCGTCCGGGCCGATACCGTTGCTTGGCGAAAGCACGCCACCAAGAACATGGTATAGCCCGTCATACGTTTTGGTGTTTTCTATGACCAACACATCCCGGCTTTCTTCGACCACGAGGATTTTTGATTGATCTCTCGTGGTATCTTTGCAGATTGGGCAAATGCCTTGATCGGTAAGGTGTCCGCAAATTTCACACGGCTTTATTTCATGTTCAACCCGCTCAAGGGTTTCCTTGAAACTCTCGTAATCTTCCTCTTTGAAGGAAGCGATGGTATGCATGGCATAGCGTTCAGCGGTTTTTCTCCCTACACCGGGATACCGCATGAACACTTCAACCAGATGTTTCAGTGCAACAGGATAATCCATTGATCTATAAGCCTCCCGGCATACCGAGTCCCTGGGTGAACTGCCCCATGGTTTCCTGAGTTTCATCATCGATTTTCTTCATGCAGTCATTGACCGCTGCGGTGATGGTGTCTTCGAGCATTTCAATATCTTCAGGGTCGAATGCTTCCTTGTCGATGGTGATGCCTTGCATTTCCTTGGCACCGTTGAATTCAACCTGAACGGTTTTTCCACCGGCCTGGCCATAAAATATGGATGCTTCAAGCTCCTTTTGAGCTTTTTGCATCTCCTTTTGCATTTTCTGTAGTTTTTTTACCATTCCTGGGTTCATGGTCATTCTCCTTTCTTTTCTTTGACAATATCCCCGAAATATTTCCGGGCTTCCTTCACGCCACCACTGGTGACGTCATCGTAATCTTCTTCATCCTTGGGAATTTCGACTAGACGCGGATGTTCAATCGGGCTTAGTTTGATGAAGTCGTCTTCGGAGTTCCTTGAACGGAACTTTTTGATGAATTCACTCGATATTCTCTGCCAAACATCCTGCGGCAAAGCGAGAAACATCATTTTTCTATTGAAATACCTTTCAAGGATTGAAAGCAGTTTTTGTTTGATGCTTGGTTGCATCAGCCGGTTGCATACGACAGGCGAGTCGTAGGCGACCAGAATCATGACACCGTTCGTCGCAACAAGCGCTCCGTCGGTGATCATCTTGGCGTAATCGAGTTCGTCCGCATCCACGAAACGTTCGATGTCGTACCACTTCTTGACCATGTCAATTTTCTTTTCACGGTCCGCGGTATTGAGAACGTCTTCTACGAAACGGATGTCAAACGTCTTGTATTGCTTATTGGAAAACTTGTTGTATAAAAACGTATATTTGTCTTCTTTGGGCGTATCTTTTTGAGGGGTTTCTTTTTGAGAGGCGCGTTCGACCGTGTCCTTTTCGCTTTGCGCGTCATGAACAGATGCTTGTGAAGCCTCTTCACTCTTGGTTTTATTCACCGGTTTTTCGTTTGTCTCTAGTGCATCTTTTGCTTGCGTGTCACTGTCAGGCTGCTGTTTGCTTTCAAGGGCGTCGAAGACTCTGTCCGCAGGACTGGAAGGCTCTTCAGACGAAGGTTTGTTCACTTGATTTGAAGCCACTCTGTTTTCAAGGGACGCCATTTTGTCTTCAAGTGATTTCACCGTGGCTTCGAGACGTTCGGTCCTTTCACGGGCATGCGACGCTTCTTTCAAAGTATCATCCACCATTTTGATGAACCCGAGTTCCAAATAGAGCTTGCCGTCGGTTGAGAACCGCATGGATTGTTTCGTTTCGTTCAGGATGTCCATGTGGTGAAACAACAAGGCGTTGCTCATGGTGTCGCTGAGTGTTTGGAACTGCTGCATCTGATAGAGCGTCTTCGATTCCGTGTCGCGTGTATTTTTCACATAGAGAAGGTCTCTGTAAAAGACGATCAGATCATCGATAATGTGGTCGCTTTCCTTGCCTTCTTCAATAAGCCGGTTCAGTATGTGAAGCGCCTTTACAGCATCCTCTTTTTGAACGGCTTTCACGATATCCAGGATGTTTTCTTCAGAAACGGACCCCCTGATGGCGTGAACGTCCTCTTTGGTAATCGTGCCTTCGCTGAAGGCCATGACCTGATCAAGCAGACTGATGGCATCGCGCATCCCACCTGCGGCGGATTCCGCAATGAGAATCTTGGCATCGTCTTCGATTTCAATGGACTCTTTATCGATAATCAGGTTGAGACGTTTGAGCATTTCCTTTTTCTGAATGCCCCTGAAGTCAAACCGCTGACATCTTGAATGGATGGTTGCGGGCACTTTGTGCGGTTCAGTCGTCGCAAGAATGAAGATTGCGTGTTTTGGTGGCTCTTCAAGGGTTTTGAGAAGTGCATTGAATGCCCCTGTTGAAAGCATGTGGACCTCGTCAATGATATAAACCTTGAACTTCCCGACACCGGGAAGGTATTTGACTTTGTCGCGGATTTCACGTATCTCGTCTACGCCGTTGTTGCTGGCCGCATCTATTTCAATGACATCGTTGATGGTGTTGTTGTCGATGCCCTTGCAGATATCACATTCGTTGCACGGATTCTTGACAGGGGCGTTTTCACAGTTGACTGCCTTGGCAATGATTTTTGCAACGCTGGTTTTCCCAGTCCCCCTGGGTCCGCTGAAAAGATAGGCATGGGCGAGTTTGCCTTTGGAAAGGGCATTTTTGAACGTCTTTGTGATGTGTTCCTGACCGGCGACTTCGTCGAAGTCCTTAGGTCGGTAGGTTCTGTAAAGTGCTTTGTATGCCATGCTATCCCTCCTTTTTTGTCTCGTTAGGCAACACGTAAGCTTCCCTTAGTTTCTGGGTTTTGTTTATGACAATGCGAGCGACCGTTTCTTTTTCCGGATTGCCTTCGAAACGTTCGAGCATGGAATCATAGTTGAGGGTTTCGCTTTCACCCTCTTTGAATATCTTGTACATGTCCGACATGAAATCCCTGAACTCGTCATCTTCGTTCAAGGCTTTGAAATCTTCAGCTTTGTATTTCATCTGTCTTTGTACGCTTCTTGAGACTCTCAAGAGATATTCCCACTCTTCGCTTTCCTCATCCGAATGGGTGGTCGTGTTCTTTGTTACCTTGTTGATGACCCATATCACAAACGGTATCACAAGTGGCAGATACCATACTCTGCCAACCGCTTCCGTAAATGACATGTCAAAAAAATAATGCGCTGTAATGCCGTAAATAAGCACCGCGATTACTGTTGATAAAAAGTATCGACCATAATAGGCCAATCCCTTCTTTTTACTAAATACATTCATCTAAATCACCTAGTTCGTATTATACTATAAAACAGCTTATTATGATATAATTAATTTGGGTGATAATCATGAACAACGATACAATAGCTGCCATATCAACCGCACTGGGTCCCAGCGCGATAAACATCGTTAGAATGAGTGGAGACGATGTTTTTTCTATTATAAAGCCACTGTTCAAAGGACCAAATTTAAACGCTAAAGAAAGCCATACCATTCATTACGGGCGCATCATGGATGGCGATAAACCCGTCGATGAAGTTCTTGTAAGCATCTTCAGATCACCGAGAACCTTTACCAAGGAAGACATGATCGAAATCAACTGCCATGGCGGATCGTTCGTTGCACAAAGAGTTCTTGAACTTCTCCTTGCAAAAGGCGCTCGCCTTGCAGAGAAGGGTGAATTCACCGAAAGAGCCTTCCTAAACGGAAGGATTGATCTGACACAGGCCGAAAGCGTACTCGACATCATCGAAGCGAGAAGCGACTATTCCCTTACGCTTGCCAACAAAGGGCTTGATGGTGAAATATACAAACTCGTGCAGAACCTGCGTGAAGACCTCATAGAAATCGTCGGACAGATTGAAGTCAACATCGACTATCCTGAGTACGACGACGTCGAAACCCTTACGACCGAGGTCGTCCTTCCCAAAATCAGGGATCTCAAAACACGGGTCGATGAAGTGCTTGGAACAGCACGCGTAGGCAAAATCATCCGTGAAGGCATAGAAACTGTCATCATCGGAAGACCAAACGTCGGTAAATCCAGTGTCCTCAATGCACTCCTCCGTGAAGAAAAGGCCATTGTCACTGAAATTCAGGGGACCACACGCGACGTTGTGGAAGGCGAGATCAACATCGGCGGCCTCGTACTCAATCTCATGGATACCGCAGGCATTCGGGATTCTGAAGACATGATTGAGAGAATAGGCATCGACAAGTCCAAGCAACTGATTGAAAAGGCCGACC
Source organism: Bacillota bacterium (assembly GCA_051745505.1). Classification (GTDB taxonomy): domain Bacteria; phylum Bacillota_I; class Bacilli_A; order Izemoplasmatales; family Izemoplasmataceae; genus M55B118. The sequence continues at coordinate 25,423 of JBNJEC010000004.1, read as the reverse complement.
TCATTCTTTATGTTCTCAACAATAACGAGTCATTGAGTGAAGACGACCAAAAACTGCTCGAACTCACCAAGCATAAAAAACGCATTATCATCATCAACAAGATTGATCTTGAAAGCAAGATTGGTCGCACATTTGAAAACAGTGTATCGATAAGCGCGCTCAAAAACAAAAACATCAACGTCCTGGAAGACAAAATCAAGGACTTGTTCTTGGAAGGAGAAATCGCCTTCAAGGACAGCACCTATCTTTCGAACACAAGACACATCGCAAAAATGCGCCAGGTAAGCGACATGCTTAGAGATGCACAGGATTCAGCGGAAAATCTGATGCCTGTGGACATCGTTGAAATCGATTTGCGCACCGCTTGGAGCACACTTGGTGAAATCATCGGCGAAAGCAAACACACCGAACTGCTTGACGAACTCTTCAGCCGGTTTTGTCTCGGTAAATAATCAGTCGTCAAAACGGTATTTCTTACCGTCTTTTTCCCAGCCTAGAATATTATCCAGATTGACATTGGCAGCCGCTCTGAAAATGGACTTGTCAATGTCTTTGTGGTCGTTTTTAAGGGTCTCGATCAACTCTTTCATTTCTTTTCTTTTTGAGGCAGTCTCGCCTGCAGCCACCGTGCAGCCACAGTCCATCGGGGCAATGCCCGCGCGTTTCATGATTCTGGATACGTCCTTTTCACGGACGAAATAAAGCGGACGAATCAAATCAATGCCTTCAAAGTTCTCAGAAGCCACTTTCGGAAGCATCGTCTTGAACGTTCCCGAATAAAACAAGTTAAGCAATGTCGTTTCTATGACATCGTCGTAATGATGGCCAAGTGCGAGCTTGTTGCAGCCGTATTTCTCCGCCAATGAATACAAGATGCCTCTACGCATGCGCGCACACAAGTAACAAGGATAATCAGGGGCCTTCTTCGCTACCACATCGAAAACAGCCTTGTCCTCTATGATGAGATCAAGACCGAGCAGTTTAGCATTTTCTTCAATCTTGTTTCTATTCCAGCTCGAATACCCAGGATCCATTACAATGAAGACCACTTCGAAATCCACCAAAGGATGTCTCGTCAGTTCCTTTAACATTCTTGCAAGAAGCAAGGAATCCTTGCCCCCACTTACTGCGACCGCGACCTTGTCGCCGTCTTCAATCAGATTGAACTCCTTGATGCCTTTTATGAATCTCGACCAGAGTTCCTTCCTGTATTTCTTAATCATATCTTTTTGAAATGTTTGTTCTATACTCATGGTTTTTCTCCTCCAAACCACTCATACTATATCAAAAAACCTCATTCGCGCAAACTTTTATAAAATAATTAAAAATAATTTTTTAGAATTTAATGTAAATATATTGAATTACAATGAATTATCGTATATTATTAACATATCAACACAATTCAATATATAATATGGAGGTGAACGTTGTGGGTTTTGAATGGACATCGAGAAAACCTAACGAAGGCGTTGCCACAATCTACGAATCGAATATCACACTCAACAAGAGTGCCAGCGCTCATTTTGAACACGCATACAGTGTCCTGCTCGGCATGGACAAGGAACACAACAGAATCGCTATCAAACCCGTAACCAAACAGGAATTTGAAAGAGGCACCATCCCAGAAGAAAAAATACACAAGATAACCGTAAGATCAAGCTATGCACGCGTATCGAACAAGCGTTTCATTGAAAAGGCCGCCAAAGTGGCGAACCTTTCACTCCATGAGAACAATGCCCTTAAATTCAAAACTACCTGGAACGATGATGAAGATGCCCTGATCATCGATCTCAATCAAGAAGGAGAGACTTTAAAATGAATGAAATCATGATACTCATTTGGTTCGCTGTCATCCTTATTGCAGCTTTCATTGAAATCACGACCATGGATTTGACCAGTGTGTGGTTTTCAATCGGCGCCGTACTTTCATTTCTACTCGCCATCATGAACGTTGCCGTCGGTTGGCAAATTGCTGCATTCGTCGTGCTTTCAACCATTTTGCTATTGAGCGTACGCCCTCTTGTCAAAAACTACTTCAGAACGAATATCGTCGGCACCAATGCCGATGCATTGGTCGGCAAAGTCGCCACATGTACAAAACCCATCAGACAAAGCGAACGTGGTGAAGTCAAGGTTGACGGACAGTATTGGTCGGCCATCACCAGTGAAAGCGAAGTAATCGAAGAAGGCGATAAAGTTGAAATCCTAGCAATTGAAGGGAATAAGCTGATCGTGGTGAAATCATGACCGCACACGCAGGCCCTTTCAAACGTTTCACCGCATTCATCATCGACATCACCATGATTCTGCTTGTAGTATTCACCATCTTTTCTCTGTTCATCTCTCCTTTTTTGGAAGCCACCACGGATTACGAGCCTGGCTCCATGAATGAAATGGTCAACCAAGCCGAAGACTTCAACAATGAAGTGGATGCCCTGGAAGAGAGACTTGAAACCGACGATAATTACACACAAAGCGACTTCGACAGTGATTACACGGCCTTGGAAGAAGAATACAACGAACGCTTTGATTCAGCCATGACCTTCATTTACTGGTCAGTGGTCATCCACTGGGGCCTTGCTACACTCTTCAACTATTTGTATAATGGCTTTACAAAAGGCCAGACACTCGGTAGACGTGCTATGAAAATCTACATGTCAGGCCGTATCAGCTGGTGGACACTCTTCATAAGAGAGGTCCTCTGGAAATCATTCTTCTGGGTCTTTACAGCGACCATCGGAATATGGATTGATTTCTTGCTCATCAGCTTCACCCGCAACAGAAAAACCATCAGAGACCATGTATCCGGTACCAGAATACTCTTAAAGGATATCGTTTATCCTTTCTGATAATAATAAATAATTCAAGGAGGAATTAAGTTATGCCAGGATCATTTGGAGTCATTCTCACCATAGTCATTGTTGTCGTCATACTAGTTTATCTCGGTACACGTTTTACCATCGTCACACAGGCGAACCGCTACATCATTGAACGCCTCGGTGGCTACTACGCAACATGGGACGTCGGAATCCATTTCCTAATCCCGTTCATCGACAGAACAAAACTGAAAGTTTCCATCAAGGAAAAAGTCGTGGACTTCGATCCACAACCGGTCATCACGAAAGACAACGTCACGATGCAAATCGATACCGTCGTATTCTTTCAGATCACGGATCCGAAGCTCTACACTTATGGTGTCAACTACCCAATCAAAGCGATCGAAAACATCACCGCGACCACGCTTCGTAACATCATCGGTGATCTTGAGCTCGATGAATCCCTGACTTCTAGGGACTACATCAACGGCAAGATGCGTAACATCCTCGATGAAGCGACCGACCCATGGGGTATCAAAATCAACCGTGTCGAAGTCAAAAACATCATTCCACCCAAGGATATTCGCGACGCGATGGAAAAACAAATGCGTGCAGAACGTGAAAAACGTCAATCCATCCTTATCGCAGAAGGTAACAAACGTTCTTCAATCCTTAACGCAGAAGGTGAAAAAGAAGCCCGTATCCTAAGAGCCGACGGTGAGAAACAAACCCGTATTCTTGAAGCCGAAGGTCAAGCCAAAGCAATCAGAAGCGTCCAAGAAGCGACTGCGAAAGGTATCGAATACATCAAAAACGCCGGTGCCGACGAAGCCTTCTTGCGTCTTGAAGCCTACAAAGCTATGGAAAAAGTTGCGGATGGTCAATCAACCAAACTCATCATCCCATCAGAACTCCAAGGCATCGTGGGGCTTACATCCACTCTGGCGGAATCTTTCAAATCAGAAGCATCACTGCCTAGTGAAGAAAGCAAGAAACTCAATACTGAGTCCAACGCGAAGAAGAACAAATCCAAGGCTTCTTCCTACACCAAGAACGAATCAGGCAAAAACGAATCATAACCCTTTACCCTTAAAAAAAACCGGCCAGGATTTCAATATCCTGGCCGGTTTTGCATATATTAGAATTCACAATTGTTCGGCGTTCTTGGAAACGGAATGACATCTCGAATATTGCTTACACCGGTCACATACATGAGCATACGGTCAAATCCAAGGCCATACCCCGCGTGTTTCGTCGTGCCGTATTTTCTGAGATCAAGATACCACCAAAGCTCGTCTTCGCTTACATCCATCTCTTTCATGCGTTGCTTCAGAACATCGAGACGCTCTTCACGCTGAGATCCACCAATGAGCTCACCTGACCCGGGAACGATCAGGTCCATCGCCGCAACGGTCTTCTCATCATCATTGAGGCGCATGTAGAACGCTTTTGTGTCTTTGGGCCAGTCCGTAACGAACACAGGGCCCCCGAAGTGTTTCACGAGATATTTCTCGTGTTCACTTGCGAGATCACCCATTGGATCCGGCGTGTTTTCAAACGAAACCTTGGCCTCTTTTAAGATTGATACGGCTTTTTCGTGGGTGATTCTTTCAAAGTCCGCATCCACAACCTTTTCAAGCTTGGCCCTTAGACCCTTGTCGACAAACTTGTTTAGAAAGTCTATTTCATGGGGGGCTTTTTCCAAAACCCTTTTGACAAGGAAACGCACGAACGCTTCGGCGTTATCCATATCCTCTTCAAGGTCACAAAACGCCATTTCAGGCTCGACCATCCAGAATTCAGACGCATGGGTCGATGTATGGGACGCTTCGGCTCTGAAGGTAGGCCCGAAGGTATAGACATTTCTGAACGCCTGGGCGAAAATTTCCGCTTGAAGCTGGCCTGATACCGTCAGGTTTGCCGGCTTGCCGAAGAAATCTTCTTTGAACGGTTCTTCCTTTTTGAAGTCTTCGGGTTTGAGCGTTGTCACCTTGAACATCTCCCCTGCACCCTCGGCATCACTCGCGGTGATGATTGGGCTTGCTAGATGGATGAACTCTCTTTCTTCAAAGAAGGTATGAATGGCGTGGGTGAGAATGCTTCTGACGCGGAAAACGGCCGTAAAAAGGTTTGTTCTGGGTCTTAGATGGGCGTTCTTTCGCAGGAATTCACGACTGTGCCTTTTCGGTTGCATCGGATAGTCTTCGCTCGATTCACCCTCGATGTCAATACTGTCGGCCTTGATTTCAAAGGGCTGGTTACGCTTGGGCGTCAGCACGACTTTTCCCGTGATGGTGAGCGCTGATCCGATATTGATTTTCTTGATGGCGTCGAAATTCTCAAGCGCTTCTTCATACACCACCTGAATGGTTTCAAAAAAACTTCCATCATTCAGATTGATGAACCCAAACGCTTTTTGCGGACGATGGTTTCTAACCCATCCGGACAAACTGACCTGCTTGCCGTCCATAGATTCATATTCGTTGAAAATAGCTTTGACTGTTGCCATGATAAAACCTCCCTAAAATAAAAAAACGTCCCTTGTATAAGGACGAATAATCGCGGTACCACCTTAATTCACACTGTGCACTCAAGGCCTTTAACGCAGGCATACGGATGGGTCTACTTCGTTCTTCCATCACTCCCGGTGTTGTTCATCCATCTGTCTTTCACTGGCTTCCACCGTCCCAGATTCGCTATAAAGAGGAAAACAGACTACTTCTCCGTTCAACGTTTTATAAATTCATTATATACGCTAGACTGTATTTGTCAATACAAACAAATTCATATATACTTGATATGTACCGGATAATTCACAACTTTGGAGGCACATACATGAATCAAATTAAAAACCAACCAACTACAGCACCTGCAGGCCCAAGAATTCTCGCCGCACTTGTTGACTACATCATTCACGGAATTACAATCGCAGTGCTTGTTGCTATCGTTTGGGCATTCACGGGATACGAAAATGCCTTTGAAAGCATCATGGATTACGCCTTGGAAGGCGTTGTCAGTGAGACCTATATCACCTATCAGGTGATATCGATTGTAAGCGCAGTCGTATCGGGATTCATCTATTACGGAATCGTCCCTACCCTGACACAGGGTCAGACCATCGGAAAGAAAATGTTCAACATCAAGGCACTCAAGGCTGATGGAACCCCACCATCCCTCGGCGCTCATTTGCTTAGAGCCGTGATGCTTTATGGCACGTACTTCAGTGCACTTTTCTCACTTGCCATTCTCATCGATGACTTCTCCGCCTACGAGTCCCTAAATGCGCCTTTCAGTTATCTTGCAAGCCTTATTGTATTCGTTTCACTTATCATGATTCTTGCAAGAAACGATCGAAGAGGCTTGCACGATCTCTTGGCAAGAACCCATGTGGTGTTTGAAGAATCGGAAACCGTCTATAATGATGATGGCTCTTCAACCAAAAAAGAAGACCCCTTCGAATTCGACTACGACACCTTGGAAGACGAATAAAATAAATAACCCGACACCTCACAGAAGGTGTCGGGCTTTTAATTTACTCTTTTTTTGCGTCAAACAGGGCGCTAAGAGGCTTATCAAGAATGATGTTCATGATACCCTGGCCAAGAAGTGGCGCAATGCTCAGTTGTTTGATTTTGGAAGATTGCTTGTCTTTGGTGAGTTCAATGGTATTGAGTGTAACGATTTCCTTGATGGCGCTTTTTTCGAGTCTTTCTACTGCCGGGTGGGAAAAAATCGGATGCGTACATGCTGCGTACACTTCAAGTGCACCTGCATCTTTCAAAGCTTCTGAAGCGCGGGTGATCGTACCCGCAGTGTCAATCAAGTCATCGATGATGATGGCGGTCTTGCCTTTGACGTCTCCGACAATGCCCATGACTTCGACTTCATTGTCTTTGGGGCGACTCTTGTCGATGATGGCAATGGGCGCATGCAGTGCATTCCCCATTTGTCTGGCCCTGACGGCTCCACCGTGGTCAGGTGAGACAATAACGATGTCTTCGTTTTTGAGAATCCCACGGAAGTAATCCACAAGGATCGGCATGCCTCTGAAGTTGTCGATTGGAATATCGAAGAACCCTTGAATCTGGCCTGCGTGCAAGTCCATCGATACAACCCGGTCAGCGCCGGCGGTCACGATTAGATTCGCTACTAGTTTTGCGGAAATCGGTTGTCTTGAAGAAGACTTTCTGTCCTGTCTGGAATACCCGTAATAAGGCATTACGACCTGGACGCTTTTGGAAGATGCGCGTTTCACTGCATCGATCATGATGAGAAGTTCCATAAGATTTTCATTGACAGGGGGATGGGTCGGTTGAATGATGAAAACGTGATGTCCACGAACGGTTTCTTCGATGTTTACACCGATTTCACCATCAGCGAAGCGTTTGACTTCGCATTTGCTCAAAGGAATCTGAGTGAATTCTGAAATTTCTTTTGCAAGCTTTTTGTTGGCACTCAAAGAAAAAAGCTTAACTTTTTGACCGTCAAATATCGCCATTTTTTGTTATAGCCTCCACTATTATTTACACCTATTATTTTCTTCACTTCTAGTATACTGCATTTTAAAAAATTTTAAACCTTTAACCAAAATAAAGTGCAACTTTTTCAAGTTGCACTCATCCCTTGCATGATTCTACTCTTCTACTTCAAGATTTTCGTACGCTTCAATCACTACCGTTTCAATGCGATTTCTGGTTTCCTGGTTGATTGGATGCGCAACATCCTTGAACTCACCGTTAGGCATTTTACGGCTTGGCATTGCTACAAACAAGCCATCCTTGCCATCGATGATGCGCAACTCGTGAACCACGAAACAATCGTCAATGGTAATAGCCGCAATAGCTTTCAAACGGTTATCGCTATTGAACTTTTTGACTCTCACATCGGTGATTTCCATCAGTCTCCACCCCGCAATTTGTGTCTATTCCACTTATAATTTGGATTATACCACATGATTAAAACGTTTTCAAATAAATTAGAAATTTAATAAAGCGCATTGTCAAAGGGTTTTTGTAAGATTTACCCGATAGTTTTCCAAGTACTCCTGGGCTATCGTTTCAAGAAGTTTGTTATCCTTGTCAAAAACCATCATGGTAGGGCCTGATCCACTCATCAATACAAGATCGGGATCATAGGCTTTCAGGGAGGTCTTCAAATCCTTGATTTCAGGATAAAGCTTGAAGGCGAATTGTTCCAATGCGTTGTGTGCTTCCTTGGTGAAAAGCTCGTAGTTGTTATTGTAGATGGCATTGGTCATGGACGTGATTTTGACATTGGGCACCTTGGAAACGTCCACGGCTTGATAGACCTTTTTCGTAGGCACTTCGAGATTCGGTGTGACGAGGAGAACTGGGAGTTTGAGTTTCCTGTCAAGAAAGAAAAGCTGTTCGCCTTTTCCTCTGGCAATGCACGGCTTGTTATGAATGCAAAAAGGGATGTCCGCTCCGAATGGTTCTGCGAGTCGGGCCATTTGATCATTCTTCAGTTTCAATTTGAAGAGTTTGTTCATTGCTCTGAACGTCGCAGCCGCATCGGCACTGCCACCTGCAAGGCCTGCCGCTATGGGAATGCGTTTCTCAATATGAATGTCGACACCCTGTTTGATGTCAAATTCCTTCTTGATATAAGCCGCTACCTCGTAGACGATATTGTCTTCAGGCTTTTCAGTGATTTCAAGGTTTGTAAAAAGCATGATTGCCTCATCGTCACGCTTGGAGAATTTCAGCGTATCATGAAGTTTTACAGGAACCATGACCATTTCAAGATCATGATAATCATCCGGTCTTTTGCCTAGAATATCCAGGTATAAATTGATCTTTGCAAAGCCTCTTTCCTTGATTGACAAAGTATCCCTCCTCGTATAATGTTACACGTGAAACTTAAAGCAAAGCCTCTCTGAATGTTTCGCTCAGTTTCACAAATTCATTCACTGTGATGCCCTCGGCACGCAAGGTTTCCTTGTAGCCTTGTTCAACCAAAAAGTATCTGATATCTTCTTTTGGAATTTGGTAAGCCGCATGTAGATTGTTGATAAGGGTCTTTCGTTTTTGTTTGAAAGATTGTTTGACGAAATCAAACAGAAACGTCTCATCTTTTGCCGGTCGATCTTTTCTTGGAATGATATCCATGCTTATGATGGCACTATCCACATCAGGTGCAGGTAAAAACACTGTTCTTGGAACCTTGAACTCGTATTTTGTATTCGTTTTGTACTGAATCATTACACTGAGTGCATTGTAGGCTTTCGTATTGGGCTTTGCACTCAATCTTTTCGCCACTTCGTTTTGCATCATGAAGACCATTCGAGAAAGGCGTTCTGAACTTTCCAGACACTTCATGATGATGGGTGTAGTAATATAGTATGGGAGATTGGCCACGATTGTTACGCCATAGACATCCCCGAACGTTTCAACGATATCCTTTGCAATATCCACTTTGAGAAAATCGGTTGATTTCAGGAAGAAGTCCTGACGGTCCTGAAACATGTCCAACAGAATTTCAGAGAGATCCGTATCAATTTCATAGGCAAGTAATGATTTTGAAGATTCTACGAGATACCGTGTAAGACTGCCTAATCCCGGACCGATTTCTATCACATTGGACTCCGTAGATATTTTCGCAGCCCCGACAATGTTTTCAAGTATATTGTCGTCAAGAAGATAATTCTGACCAAAGCGTTTCTTGGCATGAAGCTTGCTGCTTCTTAGCAAATCCCTTACATGGTTCTGTGTGGATTTTCTCATTTAATCACCTTCTCTATGTCTTTTTTTGAAATCCCGAACATATCAAGTTTTTTTAGGAGTGTCTTGCCGTTTGCAAGGCCTATCGAGAAATGATTGCACAAGGCTTCTCTTTTGCGCTTGGCATCCTTTTTGCCCACGAGTCCATACTTCAACAAGTCATTATGGGTCACATCGGTGCTTGTCTCAGTTGGTTCATAGGATTGATTCTTCAAAGCGTCACGTATGGCGTCGAGGGGAGCATGTTCAATGCCGACCTTGCCTTTTTGGTGGTCGATGCACAGTTTCTTGTCAAGAAAGGCATGCCTGGTCTCTCCTACATATTCATTGATTCTCTTGCGGATCATCTCTCCAGGACTGTCTGGATCCAAAAACAGAAGCAGACCCCGTTGTTCATTGGCGTGTTTCAAGGCTTCGAGCGTCTCAACTGATATCTCCCTGCCATTGGTAATCATGACATCCGCATTGGGGAAGACCTGTTTTATTCTGGCTTTATCGTGGTTGCCTTCTACTACAATGATGGGGCTTTCTTCACTCATTATGAACTCCTTGATTTGGGAAAAGGTACTTTCTTTGTTTGTTGATGATGATGCGCACTGCCTTGGGCTCCACTTCAATGAACTGATGGCCGTTTTTACGCCCCTCACCATCGAGATTCCAACGGTTTGAAGTCAACGTGGAAAATTCGACTTTACTGACTCTATGATGTTTGATTCCAGGAAAATTTCTGATTTTGAATATAAAACTTAATAAAAAAAGCAGGTTGTTGATGAATGGAATATATCTGAATAGAATGACATCCATCTTACCATCGTCCAGCTCCGGATAGGAAACAATTTTAAAGCCCGCAACCTGACGGGTGTTCAATACAAGCACAAGTGAGTAATGCCTGAGTTTGGTTCGCTTTCCGTCAATCTTCACATTGATCCGCATGCGCTTGATGGTAAAAAACTCTTTTACACCCTTGATGATATAGGCAAGGTAGCCAAACCTTTTTTTCAAAAACGATGACGTCGTATAACTGACATCGACATAGTTTCCAAGGGCAGAAACGTAGGTGAAATACCCCTGAGTGCTTCTTCCAACATCCATGCTTACACGCAAGTCCTCTTCGATAATGTCCAATGCTTTTTTAAAGTTTTTGGGAATTCCAAGGCTCCTGGCGATATCACATGAGGTTCCTGCGGGCAAATAACCGATTATGGGCGTTATTTGTGCTTCCATGATGCCATTCATGCATTCGTTGAATGTTCCATCACCCCCAATGACAACAAGCATACCCTCGCGCTCGTCCGGCGCGTTTTTAACAAGTTCCTTGGCATGACCAGGATAATCGGTTTCTGCTATGTTACACGTGAAACCTAACCTTGAAAGGCGGTTTTTGATCATTGGGATTTTTTTACGAATGGTTCCTCGACCACTGAAGGGATTGTACACTATCAAGGCTTTCTTATTTTTGTCGGTCATTGATTCACTCCCCCTTCTTTATTGTATTATAGCATCTCATCGTCCAAACCGCACCCGAGAGAAGAAAAAAAGATGCCCAAAGGGAAACGCTTCGGGCATCTATTCAATGGATTATGAATTTAGTCTAATACGCTTTGTGCAGCGGTAATGATAGCCGTATTATAGGCATCTTCTGCAGAACAGCCACGTGAGAGGTCATTGACAGGCTTGTTAAGACCTGCGAGCACTGGTCCCATGGCTTCAAAGTTACCAAGGCGTTGCGCAATCTTGTAGCCAATGTTTCCGGAATTGAGATCTGGGAAGATGAACGTATTGGCGTGTCCTGCGACTTTGCTTCCCTTGAATTTCTTTTCTCCAACAGACGGGACGAACGCAGCATCAAACTGCATCTCTCCGTCAATCATGTAACCGGAATTTTTGTCTCTAGCAAGTTTTGTCGCTTTGATGACTTTGTCACTCAGTTCGTTTTCCGCACTTCCGTTGGTTGAAAACGAAAGCATTGCAACGCGTGGATCAATGCCGAACATTTCAGCGGCTTTCGCTGATTCAACGGCCATTTCAGCCAATGCCTCGGCATCTGGATTCGGATTGATGGCGCAGTCCGCAAACACATATTTCTCTTCCCCTCGAACCATGAGGAAATACCCGAACGTACGGCTGATTCCAGGTTTTGTCTTGATGATCTGCAGGGCAGGGCGCACTGTGTCCGCAGTCGAATGGGCCGCTCCGCTTACAAGTCCAGCTGCCTGATTCATGTAGACGAGCATGGTACCAAAGTAATTGCCTTGTTTGAGCATTTCCTGAGCCTGCTCGTAGGTGCATTTGCCTGCTCGTCTTTCAACGAGCGCCTGTACAAATTCATTGTATTGTGAGAAAGTGTTCGGATTAATCACTTCACACATGGAGACATCTTCCACGATGTCATCGGGATTTCCGATCAATATCGGTTTTACGATGCCTTCGCGTCCCAATTTCTGAGCTGCTTCAATGACACGTGAATCTTTTGATTCAGGAAAGACGATTGAAATGTTCTTCCCTTTGATTTTTTCTTTTAGCGTATCGATAATATTCGCCATATAACCACTCCTATCACCATACATTATAGAAGATTGGGCGCATTTTTACAATCAAATAGACGTCATTTCACATATTTCATGTTACACTGTAAGTACATGAAAGCGGTGAAAAGATGAACAAAATCAATACTTTGCTGTTCGATTTGGATGGTACGCTTGTCAACACGAATGAAATCATCATCGAAAGTTACAAACATGCCTTCAACGAGCACATACCAGACAAAACCTTTACAAGAGAAACCATCATAGACATGATTGGTCCGCCCCTTGATGAAATATTTTCAAAATACACCAAGAGTCCTTTCAAAGTCAAAAAGATGATTGATACCTACCGAATGTATTACAAGGCCCATGAACATGACTATTTTTATCTTTACGACAATGTCTATGAGACCTTAAAAAAACTCAAAACCATGGGGTATAACATGGGGATTGTGACCAGCAAGTTCCTCGTTTCCGCTCAACCAAGCATTGAGCATTTCAACCTTGATGCCATCTTTGATGTGATAGTGACCCTCGACGATGTAGACACCCCAAAGCCTGACAAAGAGCCCATAGAAGTAGCGTTAAGCCAGTTCGACAATGTTGACAAAGCCATCATGATTGGCGATAATGCAAGTGATATCCTTTGTGCCAAGAATGCTGGCATATTCAGTGCCGGAGTCACTTGGACCATTAAAGACATGAAAGTATTGAATGACGTTGATCCGGACTATATTCTAAACACTATGGATGATTTGTTCTGGATCATCGATACAGACTTTTAGGAGGCTAATTATGAGCGACTGCATTTTCTGTAAAATCATCGAAGGAGACATTCCGTCTTACAAGGTCTATGAAGACGAGCATGTCTACGCATTTTTGGACATCACCCAGGGAACGAAAGGCCATACGCTTTTAATACCCAAAAATCATGTCCCGAATGTCTATGAGCTTGACGAGGACACTGCGTATAATGTGTTTACAGCCGTCCCAAAAGTGGCCAAAGCTCTCAAAAAGGCGTTCAACCCTATTGGGCTGAACATCTTGAACAACAACGACCGTCCACTTCAAAGCGTCTACCATTTCCATGTACACCTCATTCCTAGGTATGAAGACGACGGCACGGTCATCTCAAGCATCGACCACAGCAATGATTACACCGAACAGGCCTTCAAGGACGTCCAAAAAGCGATTATTGAAAACCTATGAAGCCTGCCATAAAAAATACGGGAATGCTCATTTTAGCATTCCCGTATTTTTTTATATTCAATGATGCCTTATTCAAACATGTTGACAAGGGTTCGCACCATGGTACCGGTCGCACCGCTTTTTTCCTTGTAGGCCGTCCCGGCAATATCCAGATGGAGCCAAGGCACATCTTCATTGACGAAGTGTTCCAAAAAGGCCCCTGCAATGCTTGCGCCACCCATGCGCGAGCCTTTGTTTTTCATGTCCGCACTGAAACTTTCAAGCTGGCTTCTATGTGGGTCCATGATGGGCAGATGCCACACGAGTTCCTTTGACCTTTTTGCGCTGTCTGTGAAGGCATTCAGGAATTGCTCGTCGTTGGTAAATACGCCCGTCACTTCATCACCAAGCGCACCCACGACGTTGCCTGTAAGGGTGGCGACATCGATGAGTTTCCTGGCACCTTCTTCCTGTGCATACCAAAGCGCATCCGCAAGGGTCAAGCGTCCTTCAGCGTCGGTTGAAATGACTTCGATGGTGGTGCCTTTGGCACTTCTTAAAATATCATCAGGTACGATTGCGTCGTCCCCGATGCGGTTGTCGGTTGCGGCGATGATGACACTCACGTTCGCTTTAGAATCAAGCGCCTGAAGCGCTTTGAGCGCACCAAGTACTGTGGCCGCACCACCCATGTCCATTTTCATGGACGGCATGCCTGTAGGTGTCTTGAGGGAATACCCTCCGGTATCATACATGACGCCCTTGCCTACGAGCGCCACGTGATCTTCCGCATCGGGATTGCCCTGGTAGAAAAGATGAATGAACTGAGGTTCGTCCTTGCTACCGGCATTTACTCCGAGGAAGGCCCCCATCCCCATTTTTTCACAGGCCTTTTTGTCATGGACCGAAAGCGAAGTCCGCTCGTCTTTCGCGAGATCTTTCGCAATCGCTGCCAGGTCTTCCGCATTAAGGTGGTTGTAGGGGGTGTTGACCAAGTCACGGGTAAAGTTCACGGCATCGCCAAGTGCGATGCCTTTTTTGACGAGGTCTGAACGCTCAGGGTGATCGAGATAGTGAATGTCGAGTCGTTTGGGTTTTTCATTTTTAAAAGTGCTGAATGCATACTGATTTCTGGAAACCATCTCAAAAAGCATGGGTACAAGCGCATCGTCAAAAGATTCGGCAATGATGAGCGGTTCCTGCTTGAGCTCTTTGACAAAGCTTAGTGCTTTTTCAGCTTTCTCAGGCGATTCAAGTGCGCTTTCACTTACGACATACACTCTGTCCATCTCAAGTGTTCCAAGCGTCTTGATGCAGGCATAGGTGTCTTCTTCAAGGGCTTTTATTTCACCTTTCAAAGCCTCGTCCAGGGTTTTGACCCAGTAGCTTTCGAGGGTGTCACTGATAATGAGTGGTTTTGTTTCGCTGGTGAGTTCGAGTCTTTTTTGAAGTTTGAACATCGTATCCTCCTCCTTAATTTTTGATGATATCGGTTCTGAGTATGCCTCTTAGTGCTTCAGGGACCTTGATGGACCCGTCCGCTTGCTGGTAGTTTTCCATGATGGCGACCACGGTTCTGCCGACCGCAAGGCCCGATCCGTTCAATGTGTGAAGGAATTCCGGTTTTGAATCCTTTGTGGGACGGTACTTGATATTGCCGCGCCTGGCCTGATAATCTTCCGCATTTGAGATGCTTCCGATCTCTCGATAGGTACCGTAAGAAGGCAGGTAGACTTCTATGTCATAGGTTTTTGCCATAGAGAAGCCCAAGTCCCCGCTGCAGATTTCCACGACTCTGTAAGGCAAATTCAATGCCTTCAGGATGTTTTCGCTGTTCGCAAGCATCTTTTCAAGTTCTGCGTAAGATTCCTCGGGTTTCGCGAACTTGATCAATTCTACCTTGTTGAACTGATGTTGTCTTATGATGCCACGTGTATCGCGTCCCGCGCTTCCGGCTTCCTGTCTGAAGGCGGTTGTGAAAGCGACATATCTTTTAGGAAGCTCGTCGGCTTCAAGAATCTCGCCACGGTGCATGTTGATACCCGGCACTTCCGCAGTCGGATTAAGGTAAAGTTCTCGTTCGTCAGTCAGTTTGAAAGCATCGTCTTCGAATTTCGGAAGCTGACCGGTTGCGGTCATGCTTTCCTTGTTGACGATGTAGGGAAGCATGAGTTCTTGGTAGCCGTGTTCATCGACGTGCATGTCAAGCATGAAGTTGATGAGTCCGCGTTCAAGACGTGAGCCTAGGCCTTTATAGATCGTGAAACGGCTCGCAGCCACTTTGGATGCGCGTTTGAAATCGAGGATGTCGAGATCCGTGCCGAGATCCCAGTGTGCTTTCACTTCGAAATCAAACGTCGGGATTTCACCCTCGGTTCTGATGACAGGATTTTCAGTGTCATCCTTGCCTACCGGTATGCCCTTGTGTGGCAGATTCGGTGTTCTCAGCAATGTATCATTGATTTCCGTTTCAAGGGTTTGCCTTTGGAGTTCAAGATTGCTGATTTCATCCTTGTTGTTTTCGATTTTTTTGAATATCTCCGCCGTATCCTTCCCCTCGCGTTTATACTGTCCAATCAGTTTGCTTGTTTCGTTGCGCTCTTTTTTGAGACGTTCGACTTCCTGTATGATTGATCTTCGCTGCTCGTCTTTCGCAACAACATCTCTAAGGTGAGAGAAGCTTCCACCTCTTAGTTCAAGTCTTTTGATAATATCATCTGTGTTGTCTCTAAGCATTTTGATATCCAACATGGTCTAAACCTCCTATATAATGGTTGATGAATGAAATAAAAAAGCCCGTCCCTCTGAAGGGACGAGCCTGATAACCCGTGTTGCCACCCTGATTGATGCATTGCACATCCACTCAAGCCTGATAACGGCAGGTACCGGAAAATGGTTAGTTTTCGCTCCAGGGTGGAATTCGTTTCCTGTGTTACCGGTTTGCACCAACCACCGGCTCTCTTGAAACACTGAGAAACTACTAAGTCCCATCAACGCTTTGTTGTTAATCTAACATTAGCAAACCTTCGCCAGGTTGTCAATTGAATAAATCCTTTATTCTTCTGAATTGTCCTGCGCTGTTTCTTCACCAGACGACGCTTCGCCCGGTGTGTCTTCATTGGTACTTTCTTCTTCGGGTACTTCCAGTTCCTCGTCTTCGTCATGGGGCACGAGCGTGGTACTTGCGACGTGATGCCCTTCACTGAGTCGGATCAGGCGCACGCCTTGTGTGGCTCTTGAACTGGTGGAAATCTGGTCGACCGCCATGCGGATCATGGTGCCTTTGTCACTCAGGATGATGAGGTCTTCATCTCCGTTGACACCGATCAAGCGGACAAGCGGACCGTTTTTCTCGGTGACATTAAGGGTTTTGACCCCTTTGCCACCGCGGTTTTGCTGGCGGTATTCCTCGATATCCGTGCGTTTTCCATAGCCTTTTTCACTGACAACGAGAATTTGTGATTTCTCTTCTCCAACAAGCGCCGTGCCGACGACTTTTTCGCCTTCACTGAGCAGGATGCCTCTCACACCGCTTGCGGTCCGTCCCATTGGACGTACGGTGGTTTCATTGAAACGGATGGCTTTTCCGTTTGAGGCCCCAAGGATGATGTCCTGGTCCCCCTGGGTGAGCTTGACGTCATGCAATTCGTCGCCTTCTTTGAGCGTAATGGCTCGGATTCCCGAGGTGCGGATGTTTTGATACGCACTCACAGGGGTTCGTTTGACGACACCGTGTTCCGTGGTGAAGAACAGGTGCTCTTCGCTTTCAAAGTCCCTGATGGTGGTCACGGCCTGAAGGGTTTCGCCTTCTTCAAGGTTCAGGAAGTTGACGACCGGAAGGCCTTTTGAGGTTCTTCCGAACTGTGGAATCTTGTAGCCTTTGATCTTGTAGACGCGTCCCAGATTGGTGAAGAACAATACGTAGTCATGCGTGGAGGTGAAAAGCAGATGTTCAACGGCGTCGTCGTCGTGCATCTTGATGCCGGTCATGCCTTTTCCACCACGATTTTGAATCTTGTAGGTGTCGGCTTTCATGCGTTTGCAGTAGCCGCCCTGGGTGATTGTGATGAGCACGTCTTCTTCAGGAATGAGGTCTTCATCCTCAAGATCAAGATCAAGAGAAAGCGAGATTTCACTTTGTCTGTCACTGTGGTAAGTGTCCTTGAGCGTGAGAAGGTCTTCCTTGATGACTTCCTTTTGCTTGTCTTCGCTGGCAAGAATTTCTTCATATTCGGTTATTTTGCCTTTTAGGTCCTCGAGTTCATTGGTGATTTTTTCACGTTCAAGGCCACTGAGTTTTCTAAGACGCATCTCAAGAATCGCCTTGGCCTGCTCTTCTGAGAACCCAAAAGCTTCCATGAGCTGTTCCTGAGCATCGTCGTAGGCTTTTCGGATGATGGCGATGATTTCATCGATATTGTCAAGCGCCTTCAAAAGACCGTTCAGAATATGGGCTCTTGCCTTGGCTTTGTCGAGATCAAACTGGGTCCTTCTTACAAGCACTTCGATTTGATGGTTGATGTAGTGATACAAGGAATCCTTGAGTGGAAGCACGATGGGTCTTTGGTTCACCAGCGCAAGCATGTTGATACCAAAAGAGGTCTGAAGCGGTGTGAACTTGTAAAGATTGTTGAGCGTGACTTCCGGATTGGCGCTCTTTCTGAGTTCGATGATGATTTTGATGCCTTCGCGGTTGGATTCATCACGCAAATCGGTAATGCCTTCAATCCGTTTTTCCTTGGCCAGCTCCGCGATTTTTTCAATCAGACGGGTCTTGTTGACCTGGTAGGGAATTTCCGTGACGGTGATGACGCTTTTACCGCTTGCGAGATGATCAATGTGGGCTTGTGCACGCACCTTGATGGAGCCGTTACCGGTCTCATAGGCCTGGCGGAGACCCGATAGGCCCATGATGATGCCGCCAGTTGGAAAATCCGGGCCTTTGATATGGTGCATGAGGCCGTCGACATCAATATCGGGATTGTCCATCATGGCAATCACACCGTCAATGACTTCACTCAGATTGTGTGGAGGAATATTGGTAGCCATTCCAACTGCAATCCCGGTTGAACCATTCACAAGAAGGTTTGGAAACTTAGAAGGCAGCACGACAGGTTCTCTTTCCGTGCCGTCGTAGTTGTCTGCGAAATCAATCGTGTTCTTCTTGATGTCCTTGAGCATTTCCTGAGTCAGTTTGGTCATCTTCGCTTCGGTGTAACGCATCGCCGCAGCGGCGTCTCCGTCGATGGAGCCGAAGTTTCCGTGTCCGTTTACTAGCGGATAGCGGTATGAAAACTCCTGGGCCATACGGACCATCGCGTCATAAATTGCGCTGTCTCCGTGGGGGTGATACTTACCCATGACGTCCCCGACGATTCTCGCACTTTTCTTGAAAGCGGAGTTTGGAAAAACGCCCAATTCCTCCATGCCGTAAAGGATTCTTCTGTGTACGGGCTTGAGACCGTCTCGCACATCGGGAAGGGCCCTGGATACGATGACGCTCATGGCATAACTCAGAAATGATTTCTTCATTTCACTGGTGATTTGCAAGTCGGTGATTCTATCAAACGTGGTTGGGTTCATAGTGTCGTCCATAAGTAACTCTCCTAAATGTCAAGATTTTCAACGTATTGAGCATTTTCCTGAATGAATTCCTTGCGTTCCGCTACGTCATCGCCCATGAGTTTGCTGAAGACGCTGTCGGCTTCCATGGCGTCGTCCATGGTGACTTTGAGAAGCGTTCGGAAGTTCGGATCCATCGTGGTTTCCCAAAGCTGACCGGGATTCATTTCACCAAGCCCTTTGTACCGTTGGATTTTCGCTCTTTGTGACAGTTTTGCCTGTTTTTCTTCCATCTCTTCTTCACTGAAGGCGTAATCGACATATTTTCCTTGCTGAAGTTTGTACAGAGGGGGTTGTGCCACGTACACGAATCCACGTTCGATGAGCGGACGCATATAGCGGAACAAGAAGGTGAGCATCAGTATTCTGATATGGGCACCATCCACGTCGGCATCGGTCATGATGACGATTTTGTGATAACGGGCCATGTCCACGTTGAACTCATCGCCAATGCCCGTGCCAAAGGCTTGAATCATGGAGAGAATCTCCTTGTTGGCAAGGATTTTGTCAAGACGGGCCTTCTCCACATTGAGCACTTTACCGCGCAAGGGAAGAATCGCCTGAAATCCTGAATCGCGACCCTGTTTTGCGCTACCGCCCGCACTGTCACCCTCAACGATGTATATTTCCGCTTTTTTGGGGTCTTTTTCACGGCAGTCTGCGAGTTTTGAGGCGAAGCCCAGTCCGTCTAGCGGACTTTTTCTTCTTGTGGCTTCGCGCGCCTTTTTCGCCGCCAGGCGAGCACGTGATGCGAGCAACGCCTTTTCGATGATGATTTTCGCGTCTTTTGGATTTTCAAGCAAGAAGCGTTCGAGCCCTTCAGCGAGTACGCTCGCAACGGCGCGACGCGCTTCGGTATTTCCTAGTTTCGCCTTGGTCTGGCCTTCAAATTGTGGGTCGGGGTGTTTGATGCTTACAATCGCGGTCAGGCCTTCGCGGGTGTCGTCACCGAGAAGGGATTCGTCTTTTTTGAAGAAGTTCTGTTCCCTTCCGTAGTTGTTGAGCACACGGGTAAGGGTCATCTTGAAGCCCTCTTCATGGGTGCCCCCTTCAGGGTTATGGATGGTGTTTGCGAAGGGGAAGATGTTCTGAGAGAAGGAGTTGTTATACTGCATCGCGACTTCGACGCTTACGCCTTCTTTTTCGCCTTCTGCGTAAATGATGTTTTCGTGAAGGGTGGCCTTGTTCTTGTTGAGGTAGGCGACGTATTCCTTGATGCCGCCTTCATATAGGTATTCGTTTTGAACAGGCTCTTCTCCTCGTGTATCTTTGAGCGTGAAGCGGATGCCTTTGTTCAAAAACGCCATTTGCTGGATGCGGATGCGCAGAGTTTCATAGTCGTAAATGCTGCTTTCAGAGAAGACGTTGGTATCCGCTTTGAACCGAATGCGTGTACCGGTTTTCTCTGTGGGACCACGTTCCTCGAGTGCGGATTTTGTAATGCCTTTTTCATAGCGTTGATAATACTTGACACCATCGCGATGGATTTCCACTTCAAACCATTCACTAAGCGCGTTGACAACACTCGCACCGACACCATGCAGTCCACCTGAGACCTTGTAGGAATCGTTGTCGAATTTGCCCCCTGCGTGAAGTGTGGTGAGGATTGTTTCAACCGCAGGCAGATTCGTTTTCGGATGGGTGTCCACGGGAATTCCGCGTCCATCATCGATGACTTCGACGATTTCCCCTTCCTGAAGTTCAATGGTAATTCCGCTGGCATAGCCTGCAAGGGCTTCATCGACGCCGTTGTCGACAATTTCCCATACCAGGTGATGCAGCCCTTTGGGGCCGGTTGACCCAATGTACATGCCTGGACGACGTTTGACGGCTTCCAAGCCTTCTAGAATCTGTATGTTGCTGGAATCATAATGTGCTTCCATGCGTTTTCACTCCTTCGATTTTTCCCGCTGTGACCTCAAAGACCTTGTAATCCGTGAGAGATTCGAGGTGCATGGTATCAAGCGAGGTGCTCGTGATGAATATTTGTGAATCCTTGTCGAATTTTTTGAGAAGATTTTTCTGCCTTGTATCATCCAGTTCGCTGAAGACATCATCAAGCAAGACGATTGGCGCCGTATTTCTGGTTTCCTTGATCATATCCACAACTGCGAGTTTCAGTGAGAGTGCCAAGGTGCGAATCTGCCCTTGTGAAGCGACTTTCATGACTGGAATATCGCCATAATAAAAACCACAATCATCTCGATGTGGCCCGATCGACGTGCTGCCTGTCATGAGATCATAAGCCTGTTTTTTCTTGAGTGCGCTGAGCATATCACCTTTGGCCGATGGACTGTAGTGGATATCGATGTCCATGGGTTCTGAACTCAGTGCCTGATAGATGGTTTTCACTTTGCTTTTGAGCGAGTCAATAAACTTTGCTCTGTCTCTTGTGATGCGTGTGCTGTAGTGAACAAGCTGTTCAGAGAGAACATCGAGAAGCGGGTTTTCCTTCTCTTTTTTTCTTTGCATGATTTTGAGCTGCTCGTTTCTTTCCTTGAGCAGTTTTCTATATTGGGTCAGGTTATGGACGTAATGTCTGTTGAGCTGACCGATTTCCATGTCAAAGAAACGTCTTCGCTCAGATGGGCCACCCTTCACAAGGTTCAAATCCTCAGGCGCAAACATGACAATGTTGATGATCCCTACATAATCAGAAAGCCTTCGGTATTCAATATGGTTATGTCTTACTTTTTTACCTTCCTTGGAAAGTATCATCTCCAAAACAGTATCACTTGAAGGGTCTTTGAACGTCCCCTTGATTACGGTAAATGGGGCATTATGGGTAATGAGTTCCTTGTCTGCGGATGTTTTATGGGACTTTGTGAGCGCCAGAGCATGAATCGCTTCAAGAAGGGTTGTCTTGCCCTGGGCGTTGTCCCCGAGAATGATATTCACAAGCGGGCTGAAGGACGCTTGCAGAGAGTCGTAGAGTCGGAAGTTTTTGAGTGTCAGACTTTTAAGCGCAGACATGTTTGACGGTAAACGTTCCTTCTCCTTCAACTTCAACGACCATCATCGGGTATAATTTCCTGCCACGGCGCGTTTCGACTTCACCATCGACCTTGACCTTGCCAGCTTCCAAAATCGCTTTTATATCGCCACCACCGGCCGCAATATTCGCGAATTTCAAGAACTGTCCCAACTTGATGAATGTCGTACTGATTTCAATATCCTTCAAAACCATCACTCTTTCTTATATATAATATATATACTATTATTATTATATATAAATAATGGTAAATAAGCAAGGATTCAGACTAAAAAAACCCGCATTCTTCTATGTTAAGAATGCGGGTTTGCATTGTATTTTCTTTTAGTCTGTTTTGACGGGTAGAATGAGTTGAAGCATATCGTCGTCAAACTCGCCTTCAATCACAAACGGACGAATTTCGCCGGTGAACTTCACAGTGACTTCGCTGGAGTTGAAAACCTTCAACGCTTCAAGGAAGTATTTTGAGCTGAATGCGATTTTTATGGGTGAGCCCACCACTTCATCAACCGGATAGACTTCTTCGAGCACACGGCCGATTTCAGGTGAATTAGAAGATATTTCAACCGTGTCGTCCTGACGCATGTTCAATTTGACAATTGCATTCTGTCCGTCGCGGCTTGAAAGAAGACTGGCGCGTTCCACGGAAGTGATCAATTGTTCCTTGTTGAACTTGATCTGCACAGGGTATTCCTGAGGGATCAGTTTGGACGTTTCAGGGTAGTTGCCTTCAAGCAACCGAGTCTGGAACAGAATGTTTTTGTACTTGAAGAGAACCTGAGACTGGTCGAAGTGCAATTCCACATCACTTTGATTGTCTTCTAGAATTCTCATGAGCTCTTCAAGGCTTCTGCCTGGAATGATGACATTCATCTTGTCGTAGGTATCTTCAAGAGAAATGGTTTTCTGGCTGAGACGGTATGAATCCGTTGCAACCCCGTTCAGTCTGTCTCCGTCAATGGTGAGATTGACCCCAGTCAAAATCGGCCGATTCTCAATTGAAGAGGTCGCAAACGCCGTCTGTCTGATAAGCGTCTTCAACGTTCTTACATTGATTTTGATGAAAGAGTCTTTTTTGGCAAAGACGATGTTCGGATAGTCTTCCAAATCAAGCGTGTTCAAGGTAATATCCGAATGATCCGCTTCAATCCTTAAAAGATTGTCTTCGGATTTTGAAAAAGTAACAGTCTGTCCATCAAGCTTGCGAATGATTTCAATGAAATATTTCCCGGGAATCAGCGCTGAGCCTGTTTCCTCTACATCAAGACCTCCATCTTCAATGGCGATGTTGATGGAAATATCAGAATTGCTGGTTGTGATAGCCAAGGCATCTTTCTCAACTTCAAGCTTGACCCCTTGAAGTGCAGGGTTCGGCGTTTTGTTAGAAAGGGCCTTTTGAGCAATCAACAAATGGTAGAGCAGTTTGTCTTTATTAATTTCAAATCGCATGGAACCACCTTCTGTTAATTATTTTATTTTTTATTGATTATTGTTATTAGGGACTGTGGAGATGTGGATATCTAATTTATTATAGCATATTTTAGCGGTTTTGGCAGTCTTTTTTACGCATTTTCTCCACATTTGTGCTTTAACTTCTCTACATCGATTTTAAGGTCCTTGTCAATCTGGAGATCATTGTGAATCTTTTCAACGGAATGCATGACAGTGGAGTGATCACGGTTCATGAAATAACTTCCGATTTTCTTGTAGGGAAGGTCATAGAGGTCCTTAATGAGATACATGGCGATTTGTCTTGGATAAAGGTACATGCGTTTGCGTTTTTTGGAAATCAGGTCACTTGTCGATATGTTATAATAATCACTCACGACACTTAAAAGATTCTGGAGCTTGTCCTTGATGAAGTTTTTGGTGTTTTTCTTCGGTTGAATAAGATTTTCAAGTGCGATTTCAGCGTTCTTGATGGTAAAGTCATAGTCAAATGCCGTACAGTAGAAAAGGACACGTTTGAGCGCGCCTTCGAGTTCACGGACGTTGTTGTCAAAGACACTCGCGATGTATTCGATGACCTTTCCAGGGAACAAGGATGGGTCGTTGGTTTCCGCCATGAGTTTCTTTTCAAGGATTTTGATCCGGTGTTCGAGATCAGGGCGATTGATGTCCACGGTGACGCCCCAGGCGAACCTGGAGGTGAGTCGTGCCATGATGTCTCTAAGGTCAGACGCTTTTCTGTCTGAAGTGATGACAATCTGTTTTTGCTGGTCGTGAAGCACTTCGAAGAGTTTGAAGAATTCTTCCTGGCTTTTCTCTTTTTTGGCCAGGAATTGTATGTCATCGACAAGAAGCACGTCGACATTTCTGTAGATGTCGTTGAATTCAGTGTACTTCTTTTTGCTTGAGTATTTAACATAGTCCTCGACGAACTTGTCGGCCTTTACATAAAGTACGCGCGTGTTGATGTCGCCTTCAAGGATGTAGTTGCCCACACCTTGCATGAGATGTGTTTTACCAAGACCTACGTCCCCAAAGATGTAAAGCGGGTTTGCGACCACGCCAGGCTGATCGGCCACTTTCAAAGAGGACGTGTACGCGAGACGGTTGGAATTTCCCACGACGAAATTTCTAAATGTGTATGAAGAATTCAGGTTGCTATTCAAATAAGCCTCATCATAGGCTTCGTGATCAGGTTGGTTGATTTCCAATGATTTTTCGTGGTGCAGTTCCTCTTCGGCTTCTTCCTTTGTTAGGAGGCGGTATTCGTGCCTCTCGCTTACGTAATTTTCAAGAATACGGTTCATGCGTTTCAGATAGAGCATTTCTATACGTTTTTTGATAAAGTCGTTATCAACGAGGAGATAGATATAGTTGTTTCTGACTTTAAAAACCGAATCAACGGATTCGAATATTTCTTCAAAGGTATTGCTCTCCAGCTGAGATGCCAGTTGGCTTTTTACTTCATGCCAGATTTCTGCTTGTTGTTCCATCGTTTTCATCACCTCGATATTCAACGATATTTTAGCATAGGAAAATGTATAAAAAAACAAAATCTTATCAACATAAAATGTGGAAAACTTTTTTATGCACACCCCTTTGTCTACATGGAGGATGTATAGTATAATCGCACCACAGTAACGTTTCAAGAGTTTTCTAAGTTTCCACAATACCCCCTTATCCACATATTAACATTTCCACATTCAAAAATGTGCAAAGCACGCAAACAAAGGCTATTCAAGTGTGGAAAACTAGATTGAAATTTATTCAATATGAGCAAAATAAAAATAATGGTTGACACAGCCAAACAATTTATATATAATTTATAAGCGTAGTTTTAGAACGCCTTAGGAGGTGTTGATGGTGAAACGCACATATCAACCGAACACACGCAAAAAAGCGAAAAAACATGGCTTCCGTGCTAGAATGTCTTCTCCGGACGGCCGCAAAATCCTCGCCAGGAGACGCCGCAAAAACCGCAAACGTCTCACGGCATAACAAGCGAATAATCCTAAACAAATCTTAAAAACCTGCAAACACCTGAAAAGATTCCCTTTTTAGGTGTTTTTAATTTAGGAGGCTTCGCATGAG
>JBNJEC010000003.1:0-35384 GCA_051745505.1 Bacillota bacterium | reverse complement strand
AACCCGAGTCCCAAAAAGAATCCGCCAAAAGTCACATAAAGCAAAAAGTCGTGCGGCATCGAGAGTTGTGGTGAGAAGGTTTCGAACAAAAATATGAAAAACGGA
Source organism: Bacillota bacterium (assembly GCA_051745505.1). GTDB lineage: Bacteria > Bacillota_I > Bacilli_A > Izemoplasmatales > Izemoplasmataceae > M55B118. The sequence goes on along the minus strand of JBNJEC010000003.1, from coordinate 35,279 downwards.
AACAGAAGCGATCCGTAGATGCTTCTGATAAATGACTTGCGCCCGAGCATGAGCCAGCCCAGACCAAGCAAAATGATATTCAGTATGAGCACCACGAGCGATACCTGGATGTCGAAGAGTTCGCTGAAAAGCACCCCGACACCACTCACGCCACCAATAACGAGTGAAGCGGGCATGATGAAATAATAAAAACCCACGACCATCAGAAGGATGCCTATCGATATGTAGATGTAGCGCTCTAGCAGGGTATGGGTATTAAGCGAGGCTTTCATCGGACGAAGCCTCCTTCGCACGGTATCTCAGATACGCACGAATGAACGGATCGATGTCGCCATCGAGGACTTTTTGTGCGTTGCCCATCTCTTCATTCGTACGGTGATCCTTGACCATCGTATAAGGGTGTAGTACATAGGAGCGAATTTGCGAACCGAATGCGTTTGAGGTATCGGTGTTTCTCTCAGCGCTCAAGGCTTCCTGTTGTTTCTCGAGTTCTCTTTGGTAGAGTTTCCCTTTGAGAATCTTCAAGGCCTGTTCGCGGTTTTTGATCTGGGAACGTTCGTTTTGACAGCTTACGACCATGTTGGTCGGAAGGTGGGTGATGCGTACGGCCGAGTCGGTGGTGTTGACGCTTTGTCCACCCGCTCCGCTCGAACGGAACGTATCGATTTTCAATTCGTTGTCCTTGAGTTCGATTTCAATCGTTTCGTCCACTTCAGGGACCACGTTCACACTCGCAAAGCTCGTATGGCGTCTTCCTGATGAATCAAACGGCGAGATGCGCACGAGTCTGTGGACGCCTCTTTCGGCTTTCAAAAGGCCAAAGGCGTTTTCGCCTGTAATGGAGAGTGTTGCGCTTTTGATGCCGGCTTCGCCCCCTGGTTGGTAATCGTTGACTATGACGGTGAAGCCTTTGGCCTCACCATAGCGGTAATACATGCGATAAAGCATTTCCGCCCAGTCGTGAGACTCGGTCCCACCCGCACCGGGATGGATTTCTATGATGGCATTGAGGTCGTCATTCTTGTCGGATAGATACACCATGGTTTCGAAGGCTTCGAGGCTTTTTTCAAGGGATTTGAGGTCCTCTTCAATCGACGGGGTGTCCTCCCCCATTTCGATGAGTTCGATGCCTAAATCGATGTTTTCAAGTTTGTCTTCCAAGTCCTTGTAGGCGTTGTATTTGTTTCTGAGTCTTTTGAGTTTCCGGATGGTCTTTTGAGCCTGGTCATGGTCATCCCAAAAATCGTTTTTATAGGTTTCGTTTTCAATTGAATCAATCTGCTTTTTGAGTGCATCGATGCCAAGCATGTCACGCAACTCGGCGATTTTGGATTCAATCGATTCTCTTCTTGTCTTTAATTCATGGAGTTCCATTGTTTCACCTCATTTTTTAGCGACCATGACAGTGCTTGTATTTCTTGCCGCTTCCACAAGGGCAAGGATCGTTGCGTCCGACTTTCTTGACCCGGACGGGTTTTTTCTTTTTCGTCTCTTCTTTGCCCGAAGAGGTCTTGGTCGGTTTGGCGACCTGGACGCGTTTCAGGTTTTCACGAATGCGGGCACGGAAGATGTAGCGGGTGACGTCGTGCTCGATGGTCGCGATCATGTCCTCGAACATGTTGAATCCGATTTCCTGGTAGTCATGCAGCGGGTTTTGCTGTCCATAGCTTCTAAGGCCAATCGATTGTCTTAGTTCGCTCATCTGATCGATGTGCTGAACCCAGTAGGTATCGACGACGCGTAGTACGACGACTTTGAGGAATTCGTTGAAATTCTTTTCACCATATTCTTCTCTTTTTTCACTGAACGTTTTCTCAAGCAGGGTTTTAAGGACCGTCTTGCTTTTTTCTGGGTCCTCTGAGAGTTCACTCTTTTTAAGAAGTCCCGGACTCAGTATGCGTCCGTCCACCGATTCAAAAAGCGCATCGGTGTCGACGGGATTGTTTTTCTTTTCCGGATCAACGTGCTCGTCAACCGAGCGGTCAAGATGACGCTTCGCAATCGGCTTGACCACGTCTTCGATATTGTCCTTTAGAAGCACGTCACGGCGTTGTCCGTAGATGACTTCACGTTGTTTTCTAAGCACTTCGTCATATTGAAGGACCGTTTTACGTCGGTCGTAGTTGTTCCCTTCTATCTGGCGTTGCGCACGTTTGATGAACCGTGAGAAAATCTTGTAGTTGACAGGTCGGTTGTCATCTTCGCCGCGGGCTTTCATGAGGGATTCAAGCTGACTTTTGAATCTGTCTCCGCCAAAGCGTCTGACGAGTTCGTCGTCGCCTGATAAGAAGAACTTGGAATAGCCGGGGTCTCCCTGGCGTCCACTACGCCCTCTTAACTGGTTGTCGATCCTTCTCGCTTCATGGCGTTCAGTCCCGATGACCGCCAAGCCCCCGAGTTCCGTGACGCCTTCACCCAGTTTGATGTCGGTTCCCCGTCCGGCCATGTTGGTTGCGATGGTGACGGCGTGTTTCTTACCGGCGTTTTCAATGATTTCAGCTTCTCTTTCATGCTGTTTAGCGTTCAATACGTTATGTTTGACACCGCGTTTTTTGAGGAGATCGCTCAGACGTTCACTGCTTTCAATCGCGACGGTTCCTACGAGCATCGGCTGTCCTTTTTCGTAGCGCGCTTCGATCTCGTCTGCGAGCGCCTTGTATTTGTCCTGCATCGTCGCGTAGATTACGTCACTGTCGTCAATTCGGATGACGGGTTCGTTGGTCGGAATCTGGTAGACGAGCATGTTGTAGATGTTTTTGAATTCCTCTTCTTCGGTTTTCGCAGTCCCGGTCATCCCGGCGAGTTTTTCATACATGCGAAAGAAGTTCTGGAAGGTAATGGTCGCAAGGGTCGATGTTTCTTTTTTGATGGTGACGCCTTCCTTGGCTTCAAGTGCCTGGTGAAGGCCTTCAGAGAACTGTCTTCCGTGCATGAGTCGCCCGGTAAACTGGTCAACGATAACGACCGCATTGTCCTCAACGACGTAATCCACGTCGCGCTCCATCGTGTAGTTCGCCTTGATGGCGTTGTTGATGTGGTGGACCAAGGATACGTGTTGAAGGTCATAAAGGTTTGTGACACCGAAGTGCCGTTCCGCTTTTTTGATGCCGTCTTCAGTCAAAGTCACGTGTTTGCTCTTGATGTCGATTTCATAATCGTCTTCACTCAAGGTACGCGCAAAAGCCTGCGCCTGTAAGTACAGATTCGCAGTCTGTTTTGCGCCGCCTGAAATGATCAAGGGCGTTCTCGCTTCATCGATCAAAATGCTGTCGACCTCGTCGATGATGGCGTATGAAAGTTTTCTTTGGACCATGTCTTCCTTGTGGACGACCATGTGGTCTCTCAAGTAGTCAAAGCCGAGTTCGTTGTTGGTTGAATAAAGAATATCACAGTTATAGGCTTCTTTTTTCTCCTGTTTTGTGAGATCGCGTGTGTTGACACCGACTGTGAGACCCAGGAATCTGAACAGGTCTCCGATTTCACTTTCAAGCTCACGGCTTGCCAGGTATTCGTTGACTGTAACGATGTGCACGCCTTCCCCAGAAAGGGTATTGAGATAAGCGGGCATGACCGCGGTCAGGGTCTTCCCTTCACCGGTTTTCATCTCCGCAATATTGCCCTCTTCAATGACGGACGCCCCCATGATTTGTACTTTGAAAGGCGTCATGCCGGTTACACGGGTGGAGGCTTCTCTTACAACGGCGAACGCTTCGGTTTTCAAGTCTTCAAGGGTTTCACCGTTTTGGTAACGCTTTTTGAATTCTTCGGTTTTTGCTTTCAGTGCCTCATCGGTGAGGCTTTTCATTTCCTCTTGCAAAGCAGCGACTGTATCCGCGAATTTTCTTAGCGGTTTGAGCTGTCTTCTCGTAGGATCAAATAGTTTTTTTAGCACATTGTTCACCTCATTTTTCTCATAAACATAATACCATAAAGGACCCTTTTATAAAAACGTTAAGAGCCCGTATGCAAAAAAAATGCGCTTGCGCGCATTTTTTAAAACTTATTTGGTTTCAATAACCGCGTAATCGCCATCATTTCTAAGATACAGAACATGGAGTTTCTTGGTTTCTGAATCCTTGAAGATGTAAAAATCATGTCCGAGCATTTCCATTGCGGTAATGGCTTCATCGGTTGTCATTTCATCGGGTTCAAGTTCTTTCTTGCGAACCGGCTTGCCGACGAGTTCTCTTTCAAGCGCTTCAAGATCGATTTCTTCATCGAAGAGATCGGCGACCCCTTCTTTTTTGCGAAGACTGCGGTTGATTTTCGTTTTATTTTTGCGAATTTGGCGCTCCAATTTATCAATTGCAAGGTCAATAGCGGCGTACATGTCTTCTTCTCCGACTTCGGCGCGCATGGTGTAGTACTTGGTTGGGATGGTGACTTCCACTTTGTGGTGGTCATTGTAGGTCTTGCATACTACGACGGCATCGAGTTCCTCTTTGAAGAACTTTTCGAGTTTCGAAAGTTTGTCCTTCGCATAGTTGTCGATTGCGTCTGTGACTGTGAAGTTGTTCTTACCACGTACTTCTACATTCATGATAATCATCTCCTTAATCTATTGTACCCATATTATAACACAGTTGACACGGGTGTATTCCAATGAAACCATTTAAATTTTTAATTTCCTTCAAGCATGGTTTCGATGCTTTGAAGCTTGTCAAGCGTCATGAAGTCTCCGTGAAAAAGCATGACTGGCCGCATGAGGGCCCCAAGAAGTCTGTAAGTTTCCCTATCGTGTGTCTGAATGTTCTCGTAAAAAAGACCCTCGATACTTTCATGAACAATCTTGTGCATGAGCGTGTGAAAAAAAGCGGGTTTCATAGGGGCATCAAACGTAAGTACGACTAAACTGTTTCCAAGAAGTGGCACATGGTTTTCTCTCACAGATCTTTTCATATCGAGTCTGCATGACTGACAAGTTGTCTCAGGGGTAAAAAGCGTTTCAAATGTCTGTCTTGGGATAAAGGATTCATGGCAGATATCGCAGTTTGGCATTTTATCACCTCACCTCATAATAGGGGTGAAACGCGTGTTTTTCTTCACATGTTGATACCGATGATGAAAAGAGCGATGGCACTGACAAACAGTATGAGGCCTATGATGATGTGTTTCCTTGATTTTTTATAGTGATTGGTTTTGATGAGTTCATAGGCCATGACGAAGAAAAGCAGACTCATCGCAAGCAAAATAAGCGGGGTCGCAAGTCTGTTGCTCAGGATATTTGTCAGTGACATGGCCGTTATGATCATGAGTATGATGATAGCGGCCGATCTCAGGGGGGTGGCGTGTCTCATGGAACCTCTCCTTTGTCTGAAAACGCAAAAAGGTCCCGAAGGACCTTTTTTCAGTATTCTTTCACTTCGATTTTGCCTTCGAGATAAGCCTGCATGTTAAAAGCCAATGCTTCAAGTTCGTTTTCACCGGGGTATAGATGAATGTCACCAAGGTGATCAATCATTTCAATGAGCGGTTCAATCACGTCCTGATTGTAAGCAAGTCCGCCCGTCAGCAAAATTGCGTCAAGATCGCCCTTGGTGGTCGCATACAGTGCGCCGATTTCCTTGGCAATCTGATACACCATGGCGTTCATGACCCTAGTGGCTTCAACGCGGCCTTCTGCGATCATGTCAGAAACCTCTTCACAGTCTTTCGTGTTGAGGTAGGAAAACATGCCGCCGTAACTGCTGACCATGCGTTTCATACTGTCGCTGTCGGCCCCATCGCTCATAAGGTCAACCACGCCTGCAACTGGCAGGGTTCCGCTACGTTCAGGTGACATCGGCCCGTCTCCGTCAAGTGCGTTGTTGACATCAACGACGCGGCCGTTTTTGTGAAGTCCTACACTGATGCCCCCACCTAGATGTGCGACAATCAGGTTGAGTTTTTCGTATTCGAGATTCTTTTCCTTGCTGTAGCGTCTGGCAACGGCCTTTTGGTTGAGCGCATGAAAGATGCTTCTGCGCTCAATGCCGTTAAGCCCCGTGAAACGAGCGACGTCCTCGAGTTCATCAACCACGACAGGGTCAGCGATGTAAGCTTCTTTTCCCACTTCGCTTGCAAGAGATTTGGCTATCAGGCCACCAAGGTTTGAGGCATGGTGACCGTATTCGTTGTTTCTAAGGGTTTCTTCAAGAGATTCATTGACTCTGTAAAGGCCGCTTTCAAGGGGTCTTACGAGCCCTCCGCGACCGATGAACCCATCGATGGTCGAGAGTTCTATATCGTATTCGTGCAAGAATTCCACGATGAGTTTCTGGCGTACAGGCAGCTGATCGGCGAGACTTTCATATTTGAGCATCTCGCTTCCATTATGTCTGATAGTGGCCTTTGCGATGCGTTTTGATTTCTCAAAGACCGCGACTTTTGTGCTGGTGGACCCTGGATTGATCGTCAGTATTCTCATGGGTACCTCCTATAAATCATGGTTATGAAACTTCTTTCATACCGCGGAGTAGCGCTTTTTTGTTGAGATCCAAAAGCGCGGCTTTTTTCCCAGTGAATTTCTGTTTGAAGACTTTTTCAAGCGCTTCGGGCTTGAATACGCCGCTTGCGCCGATATAAGCCCCAAGCATGATCATGTTCGCGACTTTGAGATTCCCGAGTTCAAGGGCGATATCATTGACAGGAATTTTCATCACGTCCAAGTCGTCTCTGTATTCGTGGTCACTTACAAGGGATGCGTTCACGAGGATGCGTCCGTCTTTTTTGACCTTTTTTTCAAACTTTTCAAGAGACGGTTGATTCATTGCGATCAAGGTGTCGCTTTCAGTGACGACCGGTGCGTTGATTGGACTTTTCGAGATGGTGACGAAACAGTTCGCCGTTCCGCCTCTGGATTCCGGACCATAAGATGGAATCCATACGGTTTCAAGGCCTTCATCGGTTGCGGCCTGGGAGAGAATCTGACCCATGAGCATGACGCCCTGGCCGCCAAACCCTGCAATGACCAAACGTTCGCTATCATTCATCACTCTCACCTCCGGTGTTGTCTTTGAAGACGCCCAGAGGATAGTAAGGAATCATGTTGTCAACGGCCCAGCGTGTGGCGTCGTAGGGTTGAATGCCCCATTGAACCGGGCAGGTTGAGATGAATTCAATCAGGGAGAAACCCTGTTTTTTCTCTTGAACGTCAAAGGCTTTTTCTATGGCTTTCTTGGCCTTTTTGACATGTTTCGGGTCATGGACGCTTACACGTTCAAGGTAGGTCGCACCCGGGACGGTCGCAAGCAGTTCGCTCATGCGAAGCGGCTCACCGGCTTGGGATTTTTCACGTCCGAAAGGAGACGTGGTGGTTTTTTGACCAATAAGCGTAGTTGGAGCCATCTGTCCGCCGGTCATGCCGTAAATCGCATTGTTCACGAAGATGACCGTGATGTTTTCACCGCGGTGAGCGGCGTGAACGATTTCCGCGAGTCCAATGGACGCGAGGTCGCCATCTCCCTGGTAGGTAAAGACGGTTTTGTCGGGCTTCACGCGTTTCGCACCGGTCGCAACCGCAGGGGCGCGTCCGTGTGCAGCCTGGTGCATGTCGCAATTGAAGAATTCATAGCTCATGACCGAGCAGCCTACACTCGCAACGCCAATGGCGTTGTCAATGAGGTTTTTCTCTTCAAGCACTTCACCCACGAGTTTGTGGATGATGCCGTGTGTGCAGCCCGGGCAATAAGAAAGTTTTCTATCTGTCAGGCCTTTGCCTGGTTTGTATACTGTGGTTGCATCCATTACTTTGCACCTTCTTTCATGGATTGCACTTTGTTGACGATTTCCTCAGGTTCAGGAACGACGCCACCGGTGCGTCCGAAGAAATCAATGGTATAGCGGCCCTGATTGACGATTTTCACATCTTCAATCATCTGACCGAGACTCATCTCAAGGGTGAGAAGCGTATGCACGCTATCAGGAAGATTCTCAAACGCTTTTTCAGGAAAAGGCCAGATGGAGATGGGTCGGATCATGCCGACTTTGATGCCTTGCTTCCGAAGCGTTTCAATGGCACTTCTGGCAATGCGTGCCATGGAGCCGTAAGCGACGAAGACGATTTCCGCGTCTTCAGTCTTGATGAGTTCATAGCGTTGCTGTTCTTCTTTCATGCGGTTGTACTTCTTTTGAAGTTTCAGGTTGTGATCTTCTAAATCATTCGGATCGAGGAAAAGCGAGACGATTTTGTTGCGATGGCCTCTTTTTCCTGATTCACCGGATGCTGCCCATGGTTTTTCCGGGGCTTCCTTGACGTTTGATTCTCGGTCCATGTCAACGGGTTCCATCATTTGACCAAGCAAGCCGTCCGCCGCAATCATGACGGGGTTTCTGAAGTCATCGGCAAGCGTAAAGCTTTCCTTGATGATATCCACGGTTTCCTGAAGGTTTTCAGGGGCGAAGGCGAGGGTATGGTAATCTCCGTTTCCACCACCACGCGTAATTTGCATGTAGTCACTTTGAGCCGGTTGAATGCCTCCGAGTCCAGGCCCTCCGCGCATGACGTTGATGATGACACACGGCACTTCACTGCCTGCAAGATAACTGATGCCTTCTTGTTTCAGGGCAATACCGGGTGAAGAGGATGAGGTTAGCACGCGTGCGCCGCTTCCTCCTGCTCCATAGACCATGTTGATGGCCGCGACTTCGCTTTCAGCCTGCACGAAGACACGTCCGTTTTCTTTCATGTGTTTGCTTAGATATTCAGGCAATTCGTTCTGAGGCGTGATGGGGTAACCGAAAAATGCATCACAGCCTCCCTTGATGGCGGCAAGCGCCATGGCCTCATTGCCTTTCATGAGAACTTTAGCCATTTTGGGCCTCCTTTACTTATTGAACCGTTCGACGGTGATGACGCCATCCGGGCACATCATCGCGCAGAATGAGCATGCAATGCATTTGTCAGGGTCGGTGACCTTGAGGGGGGTATAGCCCAGTGCATTGGTCGTCGACGTGTCGAGTTCCAAAATGTTGACCGGGCAGTAATGCGTGCAAAGGTCGCAGCCTTTGCACTTGTCTTGTTCTATGATGATTCTACCTTTTGCTTTCATGAGAGCCTCCTAACCGCTTTTCACATAACGCGTAAGCGGGAAAAGTTCACCGGCGTAAGTGCCAGTCGGTGTCCACGAAATATCGTGGCATGTAAGTACGATTGGAATATTGAGCGCTTCACTGACTTTTTTCAAGACACTTTGACCGTGAAGCAGGTGATCTTCTTCTGTTTCATTCATGAGATTTGAATTGTTGATGAGACCCGTAATCTTCATCTGCGAGGCGCCTTCAATCAGGGCGACTGTATTGAGTATGGCTTCCTTGGTAGCCGTTTCGGGTCTGTAGACGTTGACAGCAAGCAACATGTCGTAGTCCACCTTGCCAACATAATCGGTGTATTGCATCATCACTTTGCCGCCCGCCATGCTACCCGCCAAATCGTATATGGCGGTCTTTTCCCTGTTCACAAAAGGAATGCGAGCCTTTTGGGAGATATAAGGCAAATCGCTTCCGCTTGAATGTTCAAGTGTGGAATCAATCAGTTCGACGCCATGATGCTTCAGAATGGCTTTTGCGCTTCTGCTTCTGAAGTATGGGTTGACAACATCAAGATCCACGAGCATATCAAGCGAATGGGAGATTGCCAAGTTGATGGCAATCTCCGATTTCCCAGATCCATAATGACCTGTGATGATTGTGATTCGCTTCATCAGCGCTTGACGTAGTTTGCGCGCAGATGGTTGATGGTTTCAATGCGTTTCTTGGCGAATATCTTGGCTGCTCTTTGCGTATGTTTGTTTTCTTTTTCAGCGATATCGAAGATTTCAAGGAGACGATCATAGATGCGCTCGACTTCCCTGATGGCTTTTTCCTTGATGTAGCCTGATGGTGAGAGTTCGTTGTATACATTGATGAGGCCACCGGCGTTGATGACGAAATCAGGTGCATACAGGATGTCTCTGTCTTTGAGCATTTCACCGTGTTTGTCTTCATCTTCCAAAATATTGTTGGCGGTTCCTGCAACGATGGGTGCTTTCAGTTTCGGAATGGTGTCATCATTGAGCATGCCACCGAGTGCACATGGGGCGAACACGTCAACATCAAGCGCATAGATATCGTCTGGTTTTACGAATTCAGCTTCAGGATATTTTTCCTGAACCTTCTTGATATGGTCTTCATTGATTTCTGTGAAATATATTTTCTTCGCTTTGGCTTCAAGCAGGTACCCAATCAGGTAATACCCTGTTTGGCCTGCCCCTTGAACGGAGAAGGTCTTGCCTTCGATGGAATCATCGCCGTACTTCTTCTGAAGTGCTGCGCGAATACCGTGGTATGCGCCCAAGGCTGTGACGGGGGATGGGTTACCGCTTTTGCCTTCAAGACCGACAACATGATCGGTTTCCATATGGACATAGTCCATGTCCTTCGTGGAAGTGTTGACATCCTCAGCGGTGATATAGCGCCCCTGAAGGGTCTGTACATACCGTCCGAGTGCTCTGAAATAGGCTTCACTTTTGACTTTTGATGCGTCTCCGAAGAGCACGGTTTTTCCCCCACCGAGATTGAGTCCGGCGGCGGCGGCCTTGTAGGTCATGCCGCGTGCAAGGCGAAGTACGTCGAGTGTTGCTGCTTCTTCATCCTCGTAATTCCATAGCCTGGTGCCACCAAGAGCTGGGCCGAGCGTCGTGTTGTGGATACAGGTGATGCCTTTGAGACCCGTGGTCTTGTCATAAAAAAACACAAGCTGTTCATACCCGTGCTTTTCCATGTATTCAAACTTCTTCATAAAAAAATCCTCCTTGATTTTTGGGATCGGTCAAACGCAATACATGAAAGCGTTTTTACAATGAGATTATAACATTTTTTTCAAATGGTTGCAACGCCTACCCTCAAACCGTTTTCATAATATTTCTAATCAAACAAAAAAGCCCTCGTTCGAGGGCTTTAAAGGTTTATTTCGCCACAATATTGACGAGTTTGTCAGGGATGACGATGACTTTGACAATCGCTTTTCCCTCAGTGAATTTCTGTACGCGTTCGTTGTCTTTGGCAAGCGCTTCAAGGCTGTCTTTGGAAGCCCCTTTTTCAACTTCGATTTTATCACGAACTTTTCCATTGACCTGGAGCACGATTGTGACCGTAGCCTCAACGAGTTTCTCAGGATCGGCTTTCGGATACTCAGCGTGCACGAGGCTCAAAGTTTCGCCTCCCGCAATACTGTTCAACTCCTCTGCGATGTGCGGCGCAAACGGATTGAGGAGTTTCAAGAACGTGATGTAGGTGTGTTTGCTGATGGAATCCTGTTTGCCCGCTTCATTGACGAAAGTCATCAGTTTCGCGATTGCGGTGTTGAACTTGACGTTTTCAATGTCTTCATCCACGGCCTTGATGGTTTTGTGCAGAAGCGTGATGAATGCTTTGTCATCTTCAGTGTCTTCACTCACTTTTTCCTGAAGACGCCATACTTTGTCAAGGAAACGTCTGGCGCCCTTGACACCGTCTTCACTCCACGGTGTGGCCTGTTCATAATCCCCGATGAAGAGTGTATAGACTCTAAGCGTATCCGCACCATAACGGTCAATCGTCTCAATCGGATCAACGACGTTGCCTTTGGACTTGCTCATCTTGTCGCCATCAGGACCCAAAATGAGGCCTTGAGCGGTTCTTTTCTTGTAAGGTTCCTTGGTTGGTACGACGCCGATATCATAGAGGAACTGATGCCAGAAGCGTGAATAGATTACGTGGCGCGTGACGTGTTCCATGCCGCCGTTGTACCAGTCTACAGGAAGCCAGTATTTTAGTTTGTGGTAGTTTGCGAGTTCTTCGTCGTTGTGCGGATCGATGTATCTTAGGAAGTACCAACTAGACCCGGCCCACTGTGGCATGGTGTCGGTTTCCCTTTTGGCAGGGCCACCGCACTTAGGACACGTGGTATTGACAAAGTCTTCCGCTTTTGAAAGCGGACTTTCACCGTCTTCACCCGGTTCAAACTTTTCAAGGTCAGGCAAGGTAACGGGCAAATCCTTTTCATCGACTGGGACCATACCGCATTTATCGCAGTGAACGATTGGAATCGGCTCACCCCAGTAACGCTGGCGGTTGAAGGCCCAGTCCTTCATCTTGAAGTTGACGGCTTTTTCCCCGACGCCGTTTTGCATGAGGTATTCGATCATGGCTTCGATGGCGTCTTGGACATTCATGCCGTTTAAGAAGCCACTGTTCATCATGGTGCCTTCACTCACGTCAGTGTAAGCTTCTTCTTCTATATCCCCACCATCAATGACCTGGACAATCGAAAGATCATGGGTTTTTGCGAATTCGTAGTCGCGATCATCATGTGCCGGAACGGCCATGATCGCGCCGGTTCCGTAATCCATCATGACATAGTCCGCTACGAACAGAGGTATGTTTTCTTCAGTGACAGGGTTGATGGCACTAAGCCCCTTCACTTCGACCCCGGTTTTGTCCTTTTGAAGTTCGGTTCTTTCAAAATCCGTTTTCTGCGCGGCTTTTTCGCGGTAGTCCTCAATGGAATCAAAGTTCTCGATGGTGTCTTTCATTTCACCCAGGAGCGGATGTTCAGGGGCGACGACCATGAAGGTTGCGCCAAAGAGGGTGTCTGGACGGGTGGTAAAGACCTTGAGCGGTTCTTTTGCGCCTGGGACGTCAAAAAGAATTTCCGCACCAACGGACTTCCCAATCCAGTTTTGTTGTTCCCGCTTGATTCTTGGAAGGGTTTCAAGATCCTTGAGGCCTTCTAACAATCTGTCGGCGTAGTCTGTGATTTTCAAGAACCAGACGTCTTTTTCCTTTTGAAGCACCGGCGTTCCGCAACGGTCACACACGCCGCCCTGGCTTTCCTCGTTGGAAAGGACGACCTTGCAAGAAGGACAGTAGTTCACATGGGTCTTGTTTCTGTAGGCAAGGCCCTTTTTGAACATTTGAAGGAAAATCCACTGAGTCCACTTGTAATAAGATGGATCCGTAGTATCAACCATGCGGTCAAAGTCGAAGCTGAATCCGGCTCTTTTTAGCTGGTTGGTAAACGTCGCGATGTTTTGATCGGTCACCTTGCGAGGGTGCACCTGTTCTTTCATCGCGTAGTTCTCAGTAGGAAGTCCAAACGCGTCGAACCCGATAGGAAAGAGCACGTTGTACCCTTCCATACGGCGTTTTCTCGCAACGATTTCAAGACTCGTATACGCTCTGATGTGCCCCACATGCATCCCTGAACCAGAAGGATAAGGGAATTCCACAAGGGCGTAGTATTTTGGTAATTCATTGAAGTCTTCAGCACTGAATAGCCCGCCTTCGTACCAATGGGCCTGCCATTTTTTCTCAATGGCTTTTGGATTGTATTTCATGGGTTTTGCCTCCTTTTAATAAAAAAGTCCCTGCATGAAATGCAAGGACGAAATTTTCCGCGGTACCACCTTGACTGCCTTGAAGGCACTCAATCCCTTAACGCGGGGGACGCCACAGGTTTTGCCTGTGGAATTCATTGGACGAGTTCACGAATCCTCACTCCCGGTTCACAGCCCCACCGGGTCTCTTTGAATGAAGCGCTTCGCTACTGTTTCCAAATCAGAATTTTTAATATTTAAGTGTATTTAGTTTATCACAGAAAAATGCTTAGTACAAGGCTCATCGCTTATAAAGGCGCCTTTGGATTTCAAAGGTGAGTTTTGATGTCTGACGGAACGCAACGAGCAGGAGAATGATGAACACGAAAAGATTGAGCTGCCACATCGAATCAAACACAAGCACGACAAACAGAAGCGTCGATGCGTAGGTCATCATGGTATACATCTGACGGAACGGGACTTTCTGAAGGCGTCTTTGAATGAAGAACGTATTGATCAGCACGAACATGTTGAAAAGCAAAAGGGCCGATAAGAAATTGGTGATGATCATCGTCGTCCCCCACAAGGGCTTGGTTTCTTCAATGGTTTCATCAACCGTGTTGTAGATGGCCTGGAAGAAAGCGTCTTCCTCTTCTGCGTTTGGATTGAGATTCAGGTTGTGAAGATCGGGATGCAGTGAACTGATGGCCATTTCCTGAACCGACACGCCCATCACAATCGCATGTACACTGTCTTCGTGAAGGACGAACGTATAGCTAAACCCTCCGTAGTCGCCAGTGTTGAGACTCTCTGTGGAGTCAATGACGAACTGTGCGCCCTGTCCTTCATAAGCCACGTGTTGAGAAGACTCATCACACGACAAGGTACTGTCTTCAATCACGCAGGCACTTTCAGGGGCTTTGTAGTTCTCTTCGATGGCGCGTTTGGTCTGACCGTCGATGCCGTTGAAGCTCAAGAGCATGATGATCGTGCTTGTGGTCATGAGCACGCCAAAGAAGATCATATATAAAAACACCTTGTAAAGGCGGTCGTTTCTGTATTTTATGAGACTGCCCGGAGAGACAATCGCTGTTTTCACTCTATCTAGCATAGTATCACCTAAAAAACATTATAACACATTCGCCCCAGTTTGAAATGAATTATGATAAAATACCCACGAGGTGATTCGATGAGTCAAAACAAGCCAGAAAAACGATACTTGACACTGAGCGATGCGTTCAAGAATCGGTTTGGAAAAAAGGTATTCAAAGTGCCTCTTGACGCAGGATTCACCTGCCCGAACAAAGACGGATCGAAAGGGACAGGTGGATGCATCTACTGTTCACCAAGCGGAAGCGGAGACTTCACCGCAGGCAAGGATATTGACCTTGAAAAGCAATTTTTCACCATCAAAAGACGCATGGAGGAAAAATGGCCGGGTGCCTACACCATGCCTTATTTTCAGGCGAATACGAACACCTATGCACCCGTGGAGACTTTAAGACCCATGTTTGAACAGGCTTTGCATTTCGATGAGTCGGTAGTGGGCATCGCCATCGCGACCAGGTGCGACGCGCTTGGTGAAGACGTTATCGACTTGCTTCATTCCATCAACAAAATCAAACCCGTTCAGCTTGAAATCGGCCTTCAGTCCATTCATGAAGAAAGTGCCCGTTTCATCAATCGCGGCCACGACCTTGCGTGTTTCGATGATGCAGTCAAGGCTTTGAGAGAACGAGACATCGAAGTGGTGGTGCACATCATCAACGGACTTCCCGGCGAGACCAAAAAAGACATGCTGAAAACCATTGAGCATCTCAACACACTCGATATCCAGGGCCTCAAGATCCACATGCTTCACGTGATGGAAAAGACGGCCCTCGCTTTAGTATATCGCAAGACCCCTTTTCATCTGCTCACGCTTGAAGAGTATACCGATATCGTGACCTCGCAGATTGAACATTTGAAACCAGGCGTCGTCATCCACAGATTGAGCGGAGACGCGCCAAGAGATACGCTGATTGCCCCAGAGTGGACACTCAAGAAATTCGTCGTCATGAACGAAATCGACAAATCACTCAGAAAAAAAGACACCCAGCAGGGCGTCTATTTCAACAAGTGATCCGTCGCTTCCAAAAAATACACAAGCGCCAGAAGATCCGCAGCGCCTCCAGGCGATGCGTGTCGGTAGGTGTCTTTTACCTCATCAAGCGCCTTGAATCCTTTCGCTTCACAGGATTTCAGGGCTTTTTTCATGGCTTCTACATCGATTTCCCGTTTTAAAAGCGTGGTGTCGTCGATGCGCGCCATGATACGAATGAGTTTTGTAAAGCCGCTTTCTTCTTTTTTCGGATACCACTCGAATATGCCTGGAAACCCTCTTGTCGCTTCGCCTCTTATGCCTTCGACACCTTGGTCGAAATAAAGTTTTTCTCCGGTGGTAGAGGGCGTTTTCATGGTTTTGAAATCTCCATCTAAAAGGAAGTTCGCCATGGCTTTCAGGGTTTCTTTGAAGGTTTCAAACGTGGCTCCACTGAGTACACTGTCCATGAATACCGGGAGTGTGAGACCAAATATGAAATGGGCGCCTTTGTGGGTGTTTACGCCACCTGTAGCCTCAAACATGGCCTTTTCGCCTTTAAGGCCTGCTTTTCTCAGGGCATGATAGTGCTTGTCCAGATCCATGCCGAGGGCGAGGTAATGTCTGAAGTAGGGTTTGAGCGCCTCGATCGAGGCCAGAAAATGCGATATGTTCATGTCCTTGTGAATGCCTGACCCCCAGGGACCCACCAGTGAGAGACAGGGATTCAAGTAGAGTTCCTTGAGAAGCGCATGTTCGGTTTCATCACTGAGCGCATCCAGCAAGAAGCCGTGGACTTTAGACACAATATGGGCGTTCATCTCTTTTAGGGAGTGGGTCTTTTCTCGCGCACACAAAGCGGCGTCTTTGTCGCATAGAAAACAGCGTCTTTGTTTCATACCCAACGCGCTTCGCGAGAAGCCTTTGCCTTTGACGTAGACATCCAGATCCATGAGTCTTCCAAGAGGATGGGTCTTTTCAAGATAAATCATGACCCGCTTGATCTTTGAGGCGTCTTCCTTGAGTACGAAGATGTGATAATCTCCGTCTGCGCTTGGTACGCGGGCTTTGAACTGCGCGTCAAAAAGACCCTCTGCAAGCGTAGTCATTGTATTGAGCACCACGCGTGATTCTGGGGTGTTTTTTCTCATACCCGGCATATTCACTCTTGCAACCAGGACCACACAGTCGAGATCAAGACTGAGATTCACAGCATGCGCATGGCGTCTTTCGCGCGCTTCAAGCAAAGTCTCAGTGTCTTTTTTCACGGTGTTTTATCTCCTGAATGATGGCTTCGCCCTGCGGGCTTCTTAAAAACCTGAGCGTCGCTTTCGGGACGTATTTCTCAACGGATTCGACGGGTTTTTGTTTCAAGAGCTTGCGCACGGTTGAGGCGCTGATTGGAACGTCTCCGATGCTTTTGCGCTTGATGATGTGAAGTTCTCCATTCAGATACTGTTTCATCGTGAGGTTGTAGGTGCTTGTCATGGGACTGTAAGGTTCTTCACCGACGTAACGGTCGGTGATGTTGAAGATTTTCATATAGTACTGTTTGAATACGAGCACGTCGATGAGGGCGTGTTCTTTTTTGATGGTGCTTTCGTGTTTCAAAAAGTATTTTGGGAAGGTCGCATAGCTTACGAGATAGTCCTTGGTTGGAAGGACCGTGATGCCTTTTTCATCCTGCAGGGTTTCTTCGATGATCTTGAAGCGGGCGTCGAAAGGGAAAAAGGAGCGGTCTTCGCTTACCACGAACACGAGAAGGTGGTCGTGGTTTTTCTTCGCTTCACGAATGAGATGCATGTGTCCGTTCGTAAGCGGGTTCGCATTGATAATGACGGCGCCTTTGGGGCTTTTGCCCAGATCGTGGGCGTTTTTCAAATCCGTAAGGGTGCGTTCGATGTCTCCACCCATTTCCATGAAGGAAAGGTTCATCGATTCAACGATTTTTCTGAATCCGAGGGTTTCAAAAAGTTCCACGTGTTCAGGCTGGGTGTAGAGAAAAAGGTGGGTGTGTCCGCGCTGGTTGAGTCGCTTGATAAGCGCGCTCATAAGACGGTTGAGAAGCCCTTCGCCCTGATAGGTTTCATCAATCGCCACGCATTTGACGATGTTTTTGGCCGCAGACACCGTTGCGATGATTGTTTCACCCTCCTTGAGTGCGAGCGTCAAATCGATGTCGTCTTCATAGACGAGGTTGAAACGGTTTAAAAACGTCCTGATCGAGTCTTTTTCCTCTTCCAGCAAAATATCCTTGATCTGCATGGAATCACTCCTTTTTGTAAAGCGTATCCTGCACATTGCCATGGCGGTCCTCGACAATGCCAACAGGGTGTTTCTTGTGATCTTTCTTACCCGGAATCCCAGTTAGATTATACGCCATATGCTGCAATTGTTCAATCGTCATCACGTTGAGTGTGGTCTTTTCCAATGCCTCAATGAGGTCTTTGCGCCTGGGATTGATGGCGATGCCTCTCTCAGTGACAAGCACATCGATGTGGTCGCCTTTGGTCGTAATCGTGTTGACTCTGTCCTTGATGAGCACCGTGCGGGCTCTTAGTAGTGGTGAGACGATAACGCTCAATTTAGCGTCTTCTGCAGTATCGCTGTGTCCGCCGCTTCCCCCGATTAGGGTGTTGTAGGAATCGGTGGTCACGTTAACGTTGAAATCAAGGTCGATTTCACTCGCTCCGAGAATGACGATGTCAAGATCCTTGATGATGCGGCGTTCATTGTTCGGGTTTGCGTAATCACTTGCGCTCATGAAGTGGTGACGCGCATTTTGAAAGAGACTGAGCGCAGCCGCTCTGTCAAAACACTGCACGTCGTAAAGATCTCCGACCAGGCCTTCTTTCAAGGCTTCAACGTGCAGACCCGTGATGCCGCCTGAGTAAAAGGAAGCCTTCAAGCCACTGCGCCTCAGGTGATCGTTGAACATCTTCGTGATTGAAAGACTCACGCCCCCCGCTCCGCTTTGAAAACTCACACCGTTTTTGATGGCGCCTACGGCGTCAAGAAGGTGCATGGTTTCGCGCGCGATTTTGAGTCCGACGGGGTCCTTTGTGATTTTGAGTGTGCCCGATTGCATGCGTGAGATATCCCCGATTGACTCCACCTTGAGCAGGTGATCGATGTGCTTGCCTTCAATCTGAGGGGCATCAACGGGGCTTATGGTATCGGTAATCGCCACTTTGATTTTGGCATGATGCGCATCGGATACGGCGTAGCCGATGCTTCCAAAGGCGTTTTGTCCTGTGGTTCCCGTGATAGCGCCTTTCTTGGAAGCGGTAGAAGCGGCGATGAAGGCGATATCGACTTTGTTTTCGCCTTCTGTGAAGGCTCGTGCGCGCCCACCGTGTGACTGCATGGTGAGGCGGCCTTCAAGACCGTGTGCGCTTATGAACTCTGCGACCGGGCCGTTCATGTAGTTGGTGGTGATGTCTGTGATGTGGCCTGTAGTGAGAAGGTCCTTGATCGCGGTGTAGCTTGGAAATATGGATGAGGCATATAGATGCATGCCTTTGATGTTTCTTTTTTTGAGGGCATTCAATACGGGGTTGATGACTCTGTCGCCATCACGAAGATGGTGATGGAATGAAATCCCCATGCCGTCTTTCAAGGGAAGCGTATCAAGCAGGGCGTCAAGCGTTTCATGAATTGTCATGCGACCCCTCCTTCAAAAGACCGTAGTGTCGAGCCTTTTTGAGTGTCGCTTGTGCACGGGCAAGCACGGGTTTGTCAATCATCTGACCATCGAGTGAGAACCGCATGCTTTTTGTCTTTTCGTATTGTTCGACGACCCTTCTTGCGAAGTCGATGCTCTCTTTTTCAGGCGAGAACGCCTTGTTGATGAGCGGCACCTGATTCGGATGAATTGCGCATTTGCCATCATACCCAAGCGTAAGCGCGTGGGTGATGTCTTTTTCAAGGTGGGCTTCATCCAATGTGGTCCAGGGGGTGTCGATGGCTTGAATGCCGTGTTTGGCGCACGCCATTCTCACCAGGCTTCTGGCATGGAGAAGTTCATCGCCATTGAGCGTCCTTTTCGTGTTCATGCTGCTAACAAGGTCTTCGCCACCGAGAATAAGGCCTTTGATGGCCTCCTTGCCTGCGAGCGCATCCAGTTCGAAAAAAGCCGCCGGTGTTTCCACGATGCCATAAACGTTTTTGTCAAATTGAGTGGCGTCTGCGTGCTTTTTGAATGTATGCCACATGTCCAAGGTAAGTTTCGGAAGCACGACGCCATCAAGCGGTACGCTTTTGAGCATGCGCAAATCCCGTTCCATCCAGTCCATTTCAGTATTGATTCTAACGTACGTCGCACTGCTTCCTTTCGGGTGATTGCTCAGAAATTCTTTCGCAAGCCACCGGGCTTCCGTTTTTTCTTCAATCGCCACACTGTCTTCAAGGTCCAAAATGATGGCATCGGCTTCGAATACGTAGGCGTTTTGAAGCATTCTCGGTTCATTGGCGGGAATGAAAAGATAGCTTCTAGCCATTGGAATCATCCCTGTATTGTTCGATGGCTGAAAGAAGACGGGCCTTGATGGCGTAATCAAGCGCACCCTTGTCCTGGATACGCACGCTCAGGTGTTGGGCGTCCTCTTCTTTCAAAGTATCGTTGACAAGTTTTAAGATATGGTCGTGAAAGGCTTCGTGGACAATGGTATCCACTTCTATGATGGGCTTGTCCGTTTCATAGAGTGTGACCATGCAGTCGCTTGACTCCAAAGAACCCGTGATGATTCTTTTACTCATGAGATCGCCTGCTTTCTATTAAGGCCAAGGTTCTGGCCATATGATTTTTGACAATCATGAACCCTTCGTCGGTCCCCATGCCGGGTTTGGCCAGACACTGCTTGGCCTCACAGGCAATGGCGATTGAGGTAGTGACTTCGGCACTGATGTTGGTTTCGTTGCAAGAGCCGCCACTGTAAGCGCCAACGCCTTTTTCCCTGCAGTAGATAAGTGCGTCAATGGTGTTGTTGACGCCGCCCAGATCCGGTGTTTTCACCTGAAGCATGTGCGCCGCGTCGCTTTCAGCGAAATCTTTGACGTCTTCTAAGGTGTTGCACCATTCATCTGCGACGATTTCAACGTTCAGCTTTTCCTTGTCTATTTTTTTCTTGAGCAGGGCGAGTGCCTGGATGGTTCCCGCCTTATCGCCGGTATCGATGGGGCCTTCGATTCTAAGGATGAAGGGCTTGGCTTTGTCGGCGAGCTTTTTCAGATATTCGAATATTCTGTTCGTATCCCCATCAAAGATGATGCCGATGGTGCCATAGACATCAATATGAAGAATGGGATGATAATCGGGCCGTTTTCGTTTGCTCATGATTCGTTTTGAGAGCCATTCCACGTATTCACTCAAGAGTTCGCCATTCTCGCCAAGCTTTGTTTTCACGTTGTTGATGAGGGCATGGGGAAGCACGTCCGCTTCTTTGATGATCATCTTGTCGGCGTGGTCGTATCGGTCGTCCCCGCTTTGGGCAAAAATGGGAATTTTGTGGTAATCTCCCTTGATGTCGTATTCCTTTCTGACGATTTCGCTCATGGTCAAGCGGTTCGCCTTGGCCGTCGCATCTAGGAGAGCCTGCGTGATGCCGTAGCGAAGTGCGGTATGAATGCGTGCACCGTCAATGGTGTAGTGATCGAATGTTTGGGCGTTATCCTTGAAGGTTTCAATGTCCATCCCAATGAGCGCGTCTTTCAGGTGGTCATTGAAAACCTTCAATGCCTTTTCGGCATAGAAAAGTTCATCGCGGCCTCCCGCGCCCGAATACTGAACGGCGGCCGCATCGCCGTAAGCGATTTGACCGTCTTCCAGCACAAGCATGATCGATAGGGCTTCGCCCGCCTGGCGGATGGTTTTGAAGTTTTTGGTCATCACGTCGCCTTCGTAGGTGAACCGGTCCAGAGTTGCGCCTTTTTTGATGGCCGCCTGGTCGTCGAAATAAAAGCCGGTCAGACCGACTGTTGCAATGGCATCGGTGATTATCATAGCAAGGACTCCTTCATGTCTTTTGGGATACCCACAAGCTGGCCTCTACTTACAGCGTAGATGTCGTCGACGGTCATCTTGAAGGACACTTCTCGGTTTTCGTGTTTGGCACGTGCTTTCAAAGCTTTCTTGTGGACATCTCTGGATTCGTCTGAAAGTGCGAGATTGCCAAACTCGAGGATACGGATGTTGCCGTCCTTGTCGCGAGCAGGCAGCACTTTCCCGGCGTTCATCTCACTCGGGGCGAAGGGGACGTCCAATATGCCATTCTTGAATGCCTTGATGATGCCCTGGGCGAAATCACCCTTGCCGACATTCAAAGTGGCGTATATGAGTTCGTTCACTTCTCTTTTGATGAGTGTCTTTTCAGCTTTCAAGGCTTTCGATGAGGAAAAACCCTGACCTTTTAGAAGCCTTGTGACGATTTTTGAAGCCCTTAAGCCCTCGGCGTTCGCTTCAGCGGTGGGAATGCCCTGGGATTCATGGGAGGACTTCGTGATCATTTTCGTAGCCCCACCGAGTGTCGCTACCGCGGACGCCATGGAGATGATGCCCATTGATTCAGCCTCATCAGCAGGAAATCCACCCATCCACTGATGGAAGACGGTGGTGACGAATACATCGTCATAGCCGAAGAGTTTCAAATAGTAGTTGGTGAGACTATCAAGGGTTTCCAAGGCTGCGATATCCTGATTGACATTGCCGCTTTGTCCATAGCCTACGGTGATGTTTTTCACCCCTTGCTCAGCGGCGAGTATGGCTTCGATGATTGCAACGGTGTGTGAGATTGAGGGCGGTACGAGGGTGCCTGTGAGCGGACCAAAGGGTTCGCGGTTGATTTCGATGCCTTGTTCTGCATAATACCCGACAAGTCTGTCGCAGTACTGCCAGTACTTCAAAGTATCTTCAAGCGCGATGTTTTTCGCGTAGGGAATGTTGTAAGAAATGCCCCCGCCTTCATTTGAAGTCCAGCCGGCTGCGTGGATGATTTCACTGAGGAGTCTTGCATCAGGGGTGCCATGCCTTGCCTGAAGAGGCAGATCAAGTGCGTCCGCGACTTCCTTGCAGCCCTTCACACCGTGGTTGACAGCGGGGAACCCATTCAGCATCGACCGTTTGGCTTTTTTGGATTGCTTGATGGCGTCTTCCGCGTTCGAATAGCGGTTTTGTCTTGTATAGGAATCGATGGTCGAAGGCAGAAAGTCCGCGCCACCTTTCTTGTGCAGGTGATCAAGCAATTTGATGTGTTCATCGATCAAAGCGACGCCTGCTCTGGGTTGAATGAGGGTCACGCCTTCTTCTTTGGCGCGTCTTAGTTTTTTGGCAAAGTTCTTGTGATCGGGTACGGCTTTGAGCGTCTTGACACTCTCTTCAAGGTCCAAAGCTTCGTCGCTACCCGTGGGCCAGCCTTTCAGAATTTCTTCTCTGATGGAAAGAAAGGTTTCCAAGGGCATTTTCTTGTTTTTGAGCATACAATCGTCTCCTTATGTCAAATGGCGCTTGAGTAGTTTGAGGGCCAGCCTCGGGTTTTTCTGTCCGAGAAGTCCCATGGATGCCATGATGTATTCGTTGTCTATGAGAAATTGGGAATGTTTCGGTCTCAGTTCCAGTTTTCTGTTGCTTTTCTGTTCGACTTCCTTGAGGATGCGTTTGGCGTCAGGATGGTTGATGAGCACACCGCCAGTTCCTATGACGTACTGCACATCGGTAAGGTCCTTGCCAGTCTGGTAGTACATGTTGCCAAGGGGCGTATAAACCACTTCGACGCTTCCTACGTGTCTTGAAACAGAATAGTCCGTACAGATTCTCGCGAGTGCTTCATCATAAGCTTCATCTTCAGAAGAATCCGGGAGATACTCCACGTTATCATGAAGTCTTTGCGCGTGTTCTTTGAATGTGTCGTTGTTGAAGCCGTTGTGTTCGGTATCGTAGTATTGCTTGAATTCAAAGGGACTGACCAGACTCACAAGCGCATTGGCACTGTAACGCATGCCGAGGTCTCCTTCGACGGTGCGTTTCGCAAACGGCTCCTGGAGGCCTTTGAGGATGACTTCCGTACGCTTTGGGGTCCCTTCGCCAATGGTGTGGACATCGGTGGTCGCCCCGCCGATATCGATGACCATGAGCTCGCCCAGACCTTCTTCTTCCTCGTGGCCTCTTGCAAGCAACTCTGAAGCCTGAAGCACCGCTTCAGGGGTCGGCATGATGATTTCACCGGTTTTCTGTTCGGCCTTCTTGATGCCCTTGCCTTCAATGATCTTGTTGATGAATATTTTTCGGATGATGTGTTTGGCATCTTTCACATTGAGTTTCTTGAGTTTGGGCATGACATTTTCAACGATGTAGTATTCCACGTTGGAATCCTGATAGAGTTCATCAATGGTGTCCGCCGCATCCTTGTTGCCGGCGACGATGATGGGCACTCCGAGATCAGCATCCTTGAGTTTCCTGGCATTGTGAATGATGCATTCACTGTTGCCACCATCCGTGCCACCTGCAAGCAAGATGATGTCAATGTCCGCGCTTTTGAGGGTTTTGATTTCCTTTTTGGACAAGTGATGGGAAAAAACATCATTGACAAGCGCACCCGCACCAAGGCAGGCGCGTTTGGCCGCTTCCGCAGTCAATTCTTCAACAAGACCTATGGCTGCCATCTTGAGGCCTCCTGCCGCAGAAGAGCACGCAGAAATCTGAACGATTTCAGGCATGTCAGGATGGGCGTTTTTCAATTTTTCAAGGGCGATATCAAATCCTTCATTCACATCGGTTTTCACGGTGGTCATGGCTTTGGAAACACCAATGAGGGTTTCCATTTCCAAATCGACAGCGGTCAGTTTGGTGTAGGTGGACCCGAAATCCACTAAAAGGTGGGTGCCCATTATTGCTTCAGATCCTCCATAAGGTCTTCGCACGCTTTTTCAATATCGCTTCCGGGTGGGTAGACTCGGTTGAAGCCCATCTTCTTGAACCGCTGTTCGACTTCTTTGAAGTCCTGTTTGCCCACCACGATGTTGCCACCGACATAAAGAAGCATGTCGTCGAGTCCTGCTTCTTCACAGTTCTCTCTCATGTATTTGCAATCCATTTCACCATGACCGTAAAGTGAAGATATGAGCATGGCATCGGCATCGGTTTCGATGGCCGCGTTGATAAAGTCTTCCTGTGAACTGAGCACACCAATGTTCACCACGTTGAATCCGTGGTCGGTGAGTACGTGTTCGATGATTTTGTTGCCTACGGCGTGGACATCGGCTCCGATGACGCCTATGACGACTGTGTGCATTGTTTTCCCTCCGGTATGGCACTAGAAAAAGGGTACAGATCTAGAAGACCGGTACCCTTTGTGTGCGAATTATGGTGTTGGTTAAAAGGTCTGATTCCACTTGGGACCAGAGTGTTGGATTTGTAGGGCGATTGGCTTGTGACAAGCATTGTCTGTCCATTGTTAAACCCTCGCTAAAAAGAATCTGTAAACGCTTACTGCATTTGACTTACACATTTATTATACTCATCTTTAAAAGGAAATCAACAGCTAAACGAGCGTTTTT
This sequence comes from Bacillota bacterium, assembly GCA_051745505.1. Lineage (GTDB taxonomy): Bacteria > Bacillota_I > Bacilli_A > Izemoplasmatales > Izemoplasmataceae > M55B118. The sequence continues at coordinate 10,337 of JBNJEC010000003.1, read as the reverse complement.
GCAAACTGTTTGTTTGTACACTAATTATAAGGGCTTTTTCAAATAAAAACGCGCCCTTTTTGAGCGCGTGTCATCCAAAATAATCCTTGGGCGAGAGTCCGATACGGTTCGCAAGGAAACGAATCGGAAAAGCACGGATCAGATGGTTGTAGTGAAGTACTGCGGAATTGTATTTGAGTCTTGCGTGCTGAAGGGCGTCAAAACTGTCTCTGAGTGTGGTATAAACTGAGACGTCTGATTCATCAACGGCCACAATCAATGTCTGCACTGCCCGGTGCAAGGACTGTTTCTCATCAAGATCAAGGTTTCTCAGATGCTTGTCTTCTGCGCTTTTGAGTCTGCTCAGAAAGTGTCCCGGATCGTAAGGCTCAAGTGCGCCTTCATATTTGATGAATGTCGCTATGCACTGTTCAAAGGTCGAATGGAAAGAGACTTCCAGACGACTGACCGTATGCCAGAGTTTTAAGAGTCTGTTTCTCATGACCAGGATTGAGAGCACAATCAAAAAAACCAGGACAAGAATCAAAATGGAATCTAGCCATAGATAATCGCTCATGCTCTCAATCCTCCTTAGGCGGTTCTTGTTTTGAATCGCTCATAATAGTTCTCGAATTCAGAACCGTATTTGATGAATCTGTCTAGAATGTAGGGTTCGAAGTATTCCTTGAATTCAAGTTCCAAAAGCTCAATCGCACGTTTGTGGTTGAGGGCTGTCTTGTAGTTTCTTGACTGGCGCAGAACCTCATAGATTTCCGCCAGCAAGATGATCTGACCTTCCTGCGAACGCTGAATTCTCTTCATTTTCTCAGTAAAGCTCTTGTCCGCGGTCTTTTCAAAATGGGCGCGCACAATGTCTTCGCTTTTCTGGTTGAGCTGAAGACGCTTGATGATGACACTTCCAAGGATTGTCTTCTCACGGATAACCTGGTAGTCTTCTTCGTTCAGGACGTCCTTGTCTTCGTATTCGATGATGGAGAGATCCTTGACACGGTCCACGTGAATCTTGGAATAATCATAGATTTCACTGCAGATGCTTGGCGAAAGCCCCAAGACGTTTCCAAGACGCGAAGCGATTTCCGCAACCCTGTGCGCAGCGGTCTTGTCCTGTGAATCGGAATGAACGTTGAAAACACCGATGACGTCAAAGACGTCTCCGACAACCGCTTTGAAGTCGGATTCCATGTCACGGCGCTTGATGAGTTCTTCTTTACGCTTGTTGTTCATCATCTCACCGATTGCGACAGAAGAATAAAGCGCGATGTTGAAAATAATAAGCACCAACGTACGGAGTACGATATCAATCGCGACACTCGGATTGTCAATCACAAGGTATTGATAAAGCGCTTCGATGGACGTTGCGTATTCATAAAGCGGGTACATGATGGTCACGTGGATTACCGTCATCAGGACCAGTATCCATTTGAAAAGGATTCTAAGCAGCGTCGCATCCTGATAAAGCGCAATCACGACCAGGGCGAAATAGATGAGGACGTAGCCGGCCTGGGTGATCGAGAACCCTGCGAGGACGTCCGCTTCTACGCCTACGCGCAGTTTGATGTAAACACCAAACGAGGCAAGCAGGATATAGACACTCGCGATATACATCGCCATTTTCTGCTTGATAAGCGTGCGGGGTTCTTCTTTGATGATTCTCTTAAGCGTCGTGTTGGTGGCGAACATGATGATCCCGAATCCGAAGATGACGATGTAGTTCGGGTTCTTGTTTCCGATGAGTGTAAAGATCAAAAACACGATGTTGGTAATGATAAGGATGTTCTTGATGACCCGGTTTCTTCTGTAGAGAACACTTGTTTCATCAAGAATATCCACGCCGGATTCGAAATTGAACCGTTTGGACGCTTTGTTGAAAAGTTTTTTAAAGACGATTTTGAGACGTCTTGAAAAATGTCCGGTTTTCTTTTTCTTGGTGGTTTTTTTGGATTCTGTCTTTGATCCGATTTTGATGCGGTCGACGGTATGTTTAAAAAACATGGCGATTCTGTCAAGCCTGGTCGTCTTGTTTGGATCGACGCCCTTGCCCATTTCATCGACATAGGATTTCAGTTCATCCGGATCCTGATCGGCTTTCTTGAAGAAATCATCAAGACTTTTTTTCTGATTGGCCATGTTTTCCCACCCCCCGCATCAACATAAGCTCTATGGTCTAAACGTCAAAATCCAATTTGATTTCCTTGTAGCGTGGGTCTTTGCGTGCTTCGGTTTCATTGATGATTTGTGCGACGCGTGTACTTGCGGCAGCCGCAATGGCGCCGACGATATCGTCCATGAATGTATGGCATTCCTTCTGATCGCCTTTGCCTGCCGTATTGAGGCGTTCGATGACTTCAGGTTTGTTGACATCGATATCCCCGAAGTTTGTTTTGCCGATGGTGCCATAGATGCCTGCGAGTTCAAGTCCGAAGAGTTCATCAATCCCGAAAAGTCCGAGATCGGCGTTTAGCACATCGCGGATAGGGCCTTTGATTTCGCCTGTTTCAGTCAAACGGTCGATTTCCGCACCGAGTTGAAGAATGTGAAAGGTATCACGAAGGGAAAGAATCTTCTCTACGCTGTCAATGCAGTCCTGTCTGGAAATGACATCGGTCCACTTTGATTGTTGCACGTAAGCAACTTCAGCGATTTCATCAATTTTGACACCGCGTTCTTCCAAACGTTCTGTGTTCATTTGTAACATCTCATCTCGTGAGAACAAAGTTCTTTTTTCCATAAAAATCTCCTTTGGTGTAATGGCTTTCTTAATAAAGTATTATAGCATTATTCAGCCGAAAATGAAAATAGAAACTAAAACCTTTTCACGAAAGTTTCTGGCCCTTTTCAAACCATTTTTTCCCAGCACCGTTCATGAACGCAAACGCGTCCATCGGTTTCTTGCCTGAGGGCTGCACGGTCTTCAGTACGAGTGAATCTTTCCCGGTCGCTATTTCAAGCCCTTTTTTATCAAAACCAATGACTTCTCCTGGTTCAAATGACCCGTCATTTTCCCTGATTGAAGCCACGATGACCTTAAGGCGTCCCATGTCGGTATCGATATAGGTGTTCGGTTCAGGGTGAAAGGCTCTTATTTTACGCTCGAGTGTAACAGCGTCTTTAGTCAAATCAAGTTTTTCCTCTTTTCGCTTGATGGCGTAGGCATAGGTCGCTTCACTGTCTTCTTGAGGGTCTGGAGTAATGGATCCGTTGAAATAAAGGGGAAGTGTCTCAAGCAACAAGTCACGGCCAAGAAGCGAAAGTCTTTCAAAAAGGGTTCCTGAGGTTTCTTCTTTTTTGATTGGCACGCTTCTTTTACTGAGAACAGGCCCTGTATCCATGCCCTTGCCCATGATCATGATGGTGACGCCGGTTTTTTCGTGACCGCGTTCAATGGCGCGTTGTATCGGAGCACCGCCTCTTAATTTCGGAAGCAGGCTGGCGTGGACGTTTATTGCGCCGTATTTTGGCGTGTTCAGAAGTTTCTCGCCAATGATTTGTCCGTAGGCCGCGGTTACGATGGCGTCGGGTTCATAGGCCAGGACCTCGTCTTCATGGTGCTTGATTTTTTTCGGTTGCAAAATATCGATGTCAAGAGCCTGTGCGGCGATTTTGACAGGGGAAGGGGTCAGTGTTTTCTTTCTGCCTTTTGGCTTGTCGGGTTGGGTGACAACTGCGACTACGTTGTACGCTTCAGCGAGCGCTGTCAAGATTGGGACGCTGAAATGGGGGGTGCCCATAAATACGATATTCATGATTTGCCTCCTGGTTTACATGGTTCTCGGATTGTGTTCGATGGTTACCTGGTAGTTTCTCAGGTTGAAAGACTGCATGACTTCATTGAGGGTTTCATAAAGCGCGCGTTTTCCGTCGTGCTTGATGAGTATTTGTACAAAGGCCTTGTCCTTGGTTTGGTAGATGGTGGGCTTGATGGGCCCGAGCACCTTGTAGCGCAGACTGTTTTTAAGCATGCGTATCACTGAAAGGGCTCTTTTGTAGGCTTCGTTGTATTTGGTGTGTCCGATGGTAAGCTGAGTGATTTCTTTGAAAGGCGGAACGCCCACCCCTTGTCTGTAGGCGATTTCACGTTTGTAGAAGTTTTCATAATCCCCGTGGACCACGTCCTCGAGGACCGGGTGTTCGACGTCGTAGGCCTGAATGATAACGTCGCCTCGCTTGTCTCTTCGCCCAGCGCGCCCCGCAATCTGTGTAAGAAGCGCGAAGGTTTCGCTTTCGGCGAAGAAGTCAGGAACATGAAAACTCATGTCGGCACTCAGGACCCCGACAAGCGTAACGTTTTCAAAATCGAGCCCTTTGGCGATCATCTGCGTGCCTACCAGGATGTCACCGTTGTTTTCAAAGTCCACGAGAATTTCTTCGTGGGCGTTCTTGCGCGTCGCGCTATCTCTGTCAAGACGGTTCACTGAAGCGTCTTTGAAGGTTTCTCTGACGGCGGATTCGACCTTTTCGCTGCCAAGGCCCATATAGCGAATATAGCGGCTTCCGCAGCTTGGGCAGGTTGAAGGCATGGGTTCCTTGTGGCCACAGTGATGACACATTAAGGTGTCATTTTCCTTGTGATAGGTAAGGGATATGCCGCACTGCTTGCAGCGCATGGTTTCACCACAACTGCGGCACAGCACAAACTGAGAAAAGCCCCTGCGGTTGATGAGAAGGAGTGTCTGTTCGCCTTTTTCAAGCCGAGTTTCAATGGCGCGCGCAAGTTCATCTGAGAAGATTGAGGTATTCCCTTTTAAAAACGCTTCACGCATATCTACTAAGCTGATACGGGGCATCTTGCTTTTAAGGGCGCGTTTGTTCAGTTCAAGGAGGGTCATATCCCCCATTCTCGCTTCGTACATCTGTTCGACAGAAGGCGTGGCACTTCCGAGCACTAGTGGTGCCTGGTGAAAACTTGCGCGCCACTTGGCAACGTTCAGGGCGTCGTATCTGGGCGCGTCCCTTTGTACGTAGGTGCCGCTGTGTGATTCATCGACGATGATGATGCCGATATCCTTAAGGGGCGCGAAGATGGCGCTTCTGGCCCCTATGACGACATGGGCTTCATCCCTTAGTATTCGGCGCCATTCATCGTAGTGTTCATTGATGGAAAGGCGGCTGTGAAGGACGGCCACTTCCCTTTCAAAGACGCTTTTGAAGCGGGCTGTGATTTTGGGTGTGAGACTGATTTCAGGCAGAAGCACAATGGCGCTTTTTTGCATGGCGAGGACGTCTTTGACGAGCTTGATGTAGATTTCTGTTTTTCCACTTGATGTCACCCCGTGAAGCAAAAACGGGTGGTAGCGATTGAAGGAGGCGGCAATGGTGTCTTTGGCGGTTTTCTGTTCATCGTTCAGGGTGACCGGCGCATCTTTTAGGGCATAAAGGCTTTTGATTTCCCTGTAGCGTTCACGTGACATCGTAGTGATGAGTCCCTTGTCCTTGAGTGAACGCAATGGGGCGGAGGTCGAGTCAGCGCTTTTTAGCAACGACTGTTTTTCACAGGCACCGCCTTTTTCTTTGAGGACGTCCAAGATGGCGCGCTGTTTTTTGCCTTTGACTTCACCGTCTTCTTCTAGTATGATGAACTCTACGGTTTTTATGCGAGCTTTGTTGGAAACTTTGACGGTTTCTTTCAGAATGTTTTTCTCAAGCGCCTGTTTCACATGGGGCATATGCTCTGCGTCCAAGTCCTTTTTATGGATGACGCCCTCCGTTTGGAAGGACGCAAGGCTTTTTGGAAGGCTTTCTTCATTCAAAACTTCATAAAGTGTGTCATAACGCATCTTGAGCGCACTTGGAATCATGGCGTTGAGATAACTTACCCGAGGATAAGCATGGACGAAGGAAAGGTCTTTTGAAAGGGCCAGTCTTTCGGGGTTGAAATAAGGAACGAGGTCCATGATCGACGTGATGGGCTTTACTTTTTCAAGCGTGGTATTGTCTTTCGTACGCACCACAAAACCCGTGAGAGTACGCCCTGCGAAAGGGACTTTCACGCGTTGACCTATGATGATGTTTTCTTGCAAGGTTTCAGGCACTTCGTAGTCAAATACCTGGTCGACTGCCTGATGGGCGATGTCTACTAGAACTTCTGCATACATGATACCACTCACTTTATGAATTTTAGGCGTCTCAAGGCGTCTTCGATGCCTCTTTCGTCTTCACTGGCTGTCACCATGCTCGCATGGCGTTTCAGATTCTTGGTCGCATTGCCCATGGCAACACTGTTTTTGATGACTTTGAACATCGGGATGTCATTGTCGGCATCTCCAAAGGCGTAAGCGTCTTCAGGTGCAAAGGCGAGTGCCTTTAAAACCCTCATGACACCGCTGCCCTTATGTGTATCTTTGTGGATGATGTCAAATCCGTCTTTGAGCCAGGGGACGACATCATAGTCTTCGTGACTGTTTTCAAAAGCCTTCATGACTTCTTCAGGACCGAAGGCCCACATCTGGTATACGTCATGTTCAAGATTGAAAAGCGGATCTTCTGTGGGACAGGGCAGACTCGCCTTTTCAAACATGGAGCGTGCGTAGTCATCCATGGTATGAATGGCTTGCTTGTGTTTTCCGATGAACCCGAAATTGAGGGTTTGATCCATAAACTGCCTTTTGAAGCGAACAATGTCTTCACTTGGCATGGGCGAATCATAAATTATTGTGTTTTTATTATAAATAATGCGTCCGTTTATGGTAATATAGACATCAATGTAAGGTTTCAAGGACTCTATGATGTCAAGCATATAAAAAGCACGACCTGTCGCAACCGCGATGACAGTGTCGTCTTGCTTGTGAAGGGTTTTTAGAGCGGACAGGGTTGATGGGTGGACTTGTTTGTTCAAAGAATCATAAAGTGTTCCATCCACATCGAAGAAGAAAATACGACGCTTTTTCATTTGTATCACCTTTATGAAAATTATAACACATAAGAATTGGTTTATTCTATAAAATAAGCTATAATAAAGAGAAAGAAACACTCGATTCTACTAGGAGGACTCGACAATGCAAAATCAACTTTTTAAAAAGCACGAAGTCGGTGTTTTTGCATTAGGCGGTCTTGGTGAAGTTGGAAAGAATATGTATTGCGTGGAATATCAGGACGAGATTGTGATCATCGATTCAGGGGTCATGTTCCCAGATGAGCACCTTCCCGGCATTGATTACGTTATTCCCGATTATACATATCTACAAGAAAATCAAGATAAAATCAAAGCATTGGTTATCACCCATGGTCATGAAGACCATATCGGTGGCATCCCTTGGCTTTTGCGTCATGTGAAAATACCGAAAATCTATGCGACAGGCCTGGCGGCCGGTCTCATCAAGAAAAAAATGGAAGAACACAAGGGGATTGCTTACAATCTCATGGAATTCTTCGAAAATGACATTCTGCGTTTCAAACACTTGAGCGTGGGATTCTTCAGAACCAATCACTCGATTCCGGATTCATTCGGGGTTGTCGTGAAAACACCACAGGGCAAAATCGTTCACACAGGGGACTTCAAATTTGACTTTACCCCTACAGGCCCTGACGCCGATTACGCCAAAATGGCAAAACTCGGTTCAAGCGGTGTGCTTTTGCTGCTATCTGACTCCACAAACTCGGAAGTCAACAAGTTCACAAAAAGTGAAACCACCGTCAGTGAAAACATCAAAGACATCTTCTCCCGCATCAAGGGACGCGCCGTGGTCGCGACATTTGCCTCAAACCTTCACAGGGTCCAGCAAATCGTTGAAGCGAGCATCGCAAGCAAGAGGAAAATCGCCGTATTCGGGCGTTCGATGGAACGCACCGTCGAAGTCGGCCAGGAAATGGGCCACATCAAAGCACCACACGGAACGTTCGTGTCTTCAAGAGCGCTCAAGCATTTCAAACCCGAAGAGATCACCATCCTCTCAACGGGAAGTCAGGGTGAACCGTTCGCGGCGCTTTCACGCATCGCAAATGGAACCCACAGACAAATCAAGATTCAGGAAGGCGACACCGTCATCTTCTCTTCAAGCGCCATTCCGGGGAACCAATCAAGCATCAACAACACCATCAACAATCTCTTCAAACAAGGCGCAAACGTCATCACCCATTCGCCTCTCACTGACACCCACGCAAGTGGCCATGCCGGAAATCAGGAACTGCGTCTCATGCTCAAACTCATGAAACCGAAATACTTCATGCCGATTCACGGTGAACACCGCATGCTCAAAGTGCACGCGGAAACCGCTGCGGAATGTGGAGTACCAAGAGAAAATTCATTCATTTGTGACAATGGAGAAGTTGTCGCAGTGAGTGAGAAAGACTGCCGCAAAGCCGGTAAAGTCCAGGCTGGAAACGTCTACATCGACGGTAAAGGCATCGGCGACATTGGAAGCGTCGTCTTGAAAGACAGACGCATCCTGAGTGAAGACGGCGTACTAAGCGCCATCATCACCATCGACAAGAACAACAAGCGTCTGATTGACAAGCCCGTCATCGTTTCGCGCGGCTTCATCTACATGAAGGACAACATCGCGCTTACCAATGAAATGAGCACCCTTGTAAGCAAACGCATCAAGGATCTGCTCAAAAAAGACGGCCCAATCAACGAAGGCGCCATCAAGAAAGAAACCGTCAAGACCCTCAACAAGCTCATTCATGCTAAAACGGAAAGAAACCCTATGATCCTACCGGTCATTAGTCAACTTTAAATTCAAAAGGCCTTTGTCAGCGAATGACAAAGGCCTTTTTGTATGCGTCAAAAAATGGATTTTTTAATTGAATGTGTGTCCCTTTCACTTCAAGAAGCCCTCTTTTTTCCATATCCGTGAGCCTTCTGCTAAGTGAGGTTCTGGCCACCCCAAAAAGTTCTGCAAGACGCTTTTTACTAAGGTAAAGTTTAACCTTGGTGGTTTTCTGATTCATATGGCGCTCATAGAGAAATCCAATGATTTTTTCTTCAAGACTTCTGAAGGAAAGACTGTTGATTTTTTCACTCAGCATGGTGCTTCTATTTGAAACAAGTACCAGGAATTCCTTGAGAAACAATTTGTTGTTGCTCAACAAATCAAGCATGGCATCCTTGTGAACAATCACCACTTTCAAAGGGGCCAATGTTCTGCCAATCACATTTGATTCATTTTCATTTGAAAAAAGTCTGTTGGCTCCGATGCACCTATGTTCTTCAAAATGCTCCACCAGCATGAGTTTGCCTGATTCAGCTATTTCCATGATATCGAGTGAACCTTCTATGATACAAATAAGCCCCTGTGTATCATTGATTTCCAAAAAAGCCTTATATGGATAAGTCTTTTCCATAATCCGGCCATTTTCAAATTGTTTTTCCAATAGACTTCTGTCTATGGATTTAAAAAGTGGGCAGGTCTTATGTAATATTGATACAACGTTCATGACAATCCCTCAAAAGTGTGACTTAAGTAACAGAATATTTTAGCTACTCATAGTATACTACGAATAAATGAAGAGGTGAACACAATGAACAAAACAATTCAAATAATCATTCAGATTCTATTCCTGATTCTATTCGCGGTGTTATTCGTAATCGGACGCATCCAGCTTTGGATGCTGGTATTTTTGATTGGGGTATTGATTTCCCCTTTCTTCTCGCGTATCTACTGCGGATACATGTGTCCCATCAATACTGGGATGAAGCCCATCAGTTATGCCAAGAAGAAATTGAAAATCAAGGGGGTTTCCGTTCCCGCATTCTTCAAAAAGAGGTGGTTTCGAACCTTCATCTTCGCCCTTTTTATCGGAGGGTTCATCTTAACACAGATTACGGGTACTCAGCTTCCCGTTCTTCCCGGTCTCTTTCTTGTGGGCATCCTGGTTGCGCTTATATTTGATGAATCGTTTTTTCACAGACACATGTGTCCGTATGGAACCATTCTTTCTTTTACTGCAAGAAATCCTAAAAAGACGGTTGAAATTGATGCGTCAAAGTGTGTCAGTTGTGGTAAATGTGAAAGCGTATGCCCAACAGAAGCGGTGCACCATGAAGGTAAACGCTATTTCATTGAAACGAAGGAATGCCTAACGTGTGGTGAATGCATAAGAAACTGTCCTGTAAACACCATCGACTATGCCTTTAGAAAATAAAAAAAGTCCTGTCAGGACTTTTTTTATTGACGAAGGCTTACGCAATCGTCTTTATGGAGAGTGTTTTATGGAATCGCTTGTTGTAGCGTTTTTTAAGATCTTTCTGCGTTGCTTCATCCGGGATGGCGCTTTTCTCAAATAGCGCGATGACACATCCCCCAAAGCCAAGGCCTGTCATCTTGGCGCCGAGGGCGTGCAAAGTATTTAAATCATGGGTAAGGTAGTCAAGTTCTTCACAGGAGACTTCCATGAGTTCC
>JBNJEC010000002.1:0-36799 GCA_051745505.1 Bacillota bacterium | reverse complement strand
GTTTTGAAAGAATGAGCCTGGTGACGATGGCGAAGTGGTCACACCTGTTCCCATGCCGAACACAGAAGTTAAGCACTTCAGCGCTGATGGTAGTACATTGTGCGAGAGTAAGACGTCGCCAGGCTTTCTTTCTTTATTTTTTATGAAAATGCGACATACATATATAGTTGTCTAACGGCCTCAGTAGCTCAGCTGGTTAGAGCACTTGACTGTTAATCAAGGGGTCCTAGGTTCGAATCCTAGTTGAGGCGCCAAATGGCCCGTTGGAGAAGCGGTTCAACTCACTAGCCTTTCACGCTAGCATTCACGGGTTCAAATCCCGTACGGGTCACCATTAGATTATTCAAACTTACCTCTGGGTAAGTTTTTTTTATGCCTTTTTTTCAGCCGGTTTTGAAGCCTGCTTCACCAAACCATTTGTTTTAACATTGTGCTGCTTATGATACTATATAGGTGTAGTTAAAGTGGCTAAAATGGAGTGATGACATGGATATGACTATAAAAACCATACCTTACGGAAAACATGAAACGCGAAATGCTTATGTACTTTTTAATGATTATACTGGTATTATCATAGATCCTGGCAACCGTGAGAGCGCAAGTGCAATTCTCCATGTTTTGAAAGAGCATGATCTCTCCATTTCAAAGTTTGAAACTGTAGTGGTTCAATCCGCCCACTGTTCGAACCTCTCGGGTTTGGCTGAACTTTCTGACAATGGGCTGAGCTCGACGGTCATTGTCAATGCGAGGTTGCCCGAAACCTTTGAGACCTTGACCATCAAAACCCTTGATGAGATTGGCAATGAATGGTCTTTGAACGATGAGTTGACCTTGAGATTTTATCCTGCACCCTTCTTGCCGTTCCCCGATTCCTTTTGTACTTATTTCGTAGAGGAAGAACGGCTTTTTTCTTCACACCTTTTCTCTCAGGTGGATACCGATGGAGAAGAGGAGCAGTCTTTTGGTTCCCTTATCTACTACCACGAATCCATCATGCCAAGCAGTGATTTTCTCAAGCCTGTTATGAAAGAGCTCAGTGCCCTAACTATCAGCGAAATCCATCCCTTGAAAGGCCGTACAATCCAAAGCGCGTCCGTAAAGGAAGTGGTGAACAGACTGAGAAATCTAGAATTTTACAACAATCACAATGTCGTAAGCAGACGCAAAAAATACAATAAATACGACTACATGGAAATTCTCAATCACATGCTCAAGCGTCTCTCTTCACACTATGACAACAAGGAAATTGCCAAGGTATTCAAGGACTCATCCATTGTCCTTGTGAAAAACGGTGACCTTGAAATTGACAAGACCAGCTTGAAGGGTTATAAACTATGGAATGGCTTTTTCGAACAAATTTACAAGAAAAAGGGGATTGGCTGGCTTGTTATTTTAGAGCCACTGGTTAGAAAATACTCAAGACTTTACAATATATTAAAGCCCTCCATATACAAATCCGAACTCATGAAGCGCCAAAAGGCGCTTTCCAGGGTCCACGAAGAGAAAACCGCGCTTGAAGAGCAGGTCGACCGATTGACTGAACAGCTTACCAAGACATCGGATCAGCTTTTAAGAGATGATTTGACAGCGCTGTACAATGAACAGTTCTTTCGCAAGCATCTCTCAAATGAACTGAATGATTACGACCTTGATAGCGAACGGCTGGGCTTTCTCTTGATCAGGGTCGATCGTTTCAAGAGACTGAACCGTCAATATGGAAAAGCTGCCGGAGATGAAACCATAAGAAATCTATCCTATATCATTGAACGGGTTAAACCGGAAAACACCCTTCTATTCAGACAGAACGGACCGGGTTTCTTTCTTTATTTTGGATTCTCTTCCATAAAGAAAATGAAAGAAATTGCCAAGAAGATTTCGAATGCCGTCAAGGATTCAGACCTCTTCATAGAACCTATCAGCGTATCCGAATATGTAGCGACTTCAGACGATATAACCGATTATGACTCCAAGCAGGCACTGGCCTTGAAGTTGATCAGCGAAAGCCGGTTGAAACTTGAAAGAGCCCAGACTGCTGGCAGTGACTTGATATTGGACGTAAAAACAGTCGGCGATACCTACAAGGAAGGCTATATTCTCGTCGTGGACGAAGATGAAACCATGCAGAATCTTTTGATGCTTATCTTCAACCGCCTTCACTTTGAAGTACTCATTGCCAAGGACATCTATGAAGCCTTTGAGACAGTCAAGTCAACCCCAGTCGACGCTATCATATCGGAGATCAACCTCTCAAAACTTGATGGCTTGCAGTTCAAAAGATGGTTGAATGAGTCACATACATACCAGTCCATTCCTTTCATAATCGCTTCACATCACAAAAATGCGGACATCATCAAGCGATGCAACGCCCTGAGTGTCGACTATGTTCTCAGAAAGCCCTTGATTACTGAAGAAATTACAGGGATTGTGCAAAGACTCAGGAAAAGAAATGCCTTATGATGACAGTTGATATAATTCTTGGCATCCTTTTAACATTTCTTGTTCTTGATGGTATACTGATCGTTCTCATACTTCTTCAAAAACGAAGACACAGGCTGTCTGCCAAAAAAACGCTGAAAGCCAGAAATTACATTTTGGATTTGTACGAAGGGAAAGACACTTCAAAACCCAATGAATCCTATCGCTTCTTGATCGAGGCATTCATAGATGCTGAGGAACAGATAGTGTTTGAAGAACCTTTCAGACAAAGAATCATTGACCAAATTTTTACGGTCAAAGTGCTTAAAAAGTATTCAAACCTTCTGAATTCGTTTTTTGTGACAAACAGAAAGCGGGCCATCAGTACCTTGGCACTCATTCATGAACCGTTTGCGAAAAGAGCTTTGTTCGAAAGATTCAAAAGAGAGAAGAACGAGTCCGTCAAACTTGAAATCGCACGCATACTATTGAATGATCTGGATGAAGTCATCATTACGAATCTCATTGAAAGCATTGATAAACATTCTCTCAATTATGCGATTCGCCTCGCGATTCTCATGGGGAATGCCTACGACCAGGTAGAGCCGTATCTTAAAAAATGGTTCGGCACAAAAAATTACAGAGTCAACCAACTCATCGTTAAATTCGCTTCTTTTCACACGAATATAGAATATGCTCTCTATCTGGACTCATTGCTAGCGAAATTGGAAGAAGGCTCAGTCACTTACGGCGAAAAGATGAACCAGTTGCTGAAAAATGAAATACTCAAAGCTTTGCTTGAACATCACCCCGAAATTCTCATGGACACCTGGCACTTGAACGAAGCCTCGCAGCCAGTGAGAAAACATGCCATTTTAGCCCTTGCAAAAAGTCCTAAAAAAACCTCAATGCATACGCTTGTCAACACGCTTGACAAGGGTCCTCTTGATGGCACACGCGTGCAGGCACTCTCCCGAATGGTCTATGACTACAGAGATTGGCTCAACGATCTCATAGAGAGATTCTTTGAAGTCGATGAGTACCGTAAGAAACGCCTTATCAGAGTTTTCTCACACCGCATTGATTACATTCTTCTCAAAGTGGAAACGCTAAGCAGCGAGAAAATGCGTACCCTTCTGAGATACATGGTGGCAGCTGAACTCGCTGAACCCCTTTTGGATTTCCTCAACAAAAATGAAGACATTTCGCTGGAAGATAGAATCCTTGATTCCATAAGAGAAGATCTTCAAAATCATCCCGAAGTCATCAGCGATTTCGCTTACTACGGAAAAGAGAGGCTTCTTAAAAAACTCTCCATCGAAGGCAAGAAGCAAACCGCCACAAAAAAAGACAAGCAACCGCTCGAACTTAAAAAGATACGGTGGGTGCTTTTTTGGATATTTGTCAATCTTTCTTTTTTTCCCGCATTATTCATCATAAGAAACCAGCCACTCAGTAATTGGAATGCCATTGAATTGTTCGCTCAGTACGCCCTTGAAATCAACGAACTGTTAATCTATTACTTCATGACAGTCAATTCTATTTATCTTATACTTCTTTTTCTTGCGCTCTATCATTCGAAAAGACAAGTAGAACAGCATAGAAACAGAAAATATTCCGAACTGTTCAAGCGGAAGATGTTGCCGGGGATTTCAATCATTGCGCCGGCATACAACGAAGAACTATCAATCATTGACAGCGTGACCAGCCTTTTGAATCTCAAATATCCCGAATATGAAGTGATCGTGGTGAACGACGGTTCCAAAGACAAGACCATTGAGACCTTGATTGACTATTTTGAGCTTGAAAGAAAGCATCCGTTTTTCAAGTCACCCCTTTCTACGAAATCTTTGCGCGGCGTCTATGTATCCGATGACATCCCCAATCTGATTGTAGTTGACAAGGCGAATGGCGGTAAGGCCGATGCCCTAAACATGGGGGTCAACGTATCCAAGTATCCACTTGTCTGTGGTATTGATGCAGACAGCGTCCTTGAAGATGATGCACTTTTGAAAATCGCTTCCAAGACACTGGAAACCACCACACCGTTTCTTGCACTCGGCGGCAACATCTATCCCGCCAACGGCTTCACTTTCAAAAACGGCGATGTCGCTTCTCGGGGTTTGTCTGAGAAGCACGTCGTACGCTTTCAAACCATTGAGTATCTGAGAGCCTTCACAAGTGGGCGTATCGGGTGGAGTACACTTCGAAGTCTCATGATAGTATCCGGCGCATTTGGTGTGTTCAAGAAAACCGATCTGATAGAATCAGGGGGATATCTCACATCCAGTTCAGTCTACAAGAAAGATACTGTAGGAGAGGATATGGAACTCGTGGTAAGGCTCACTAGACAAGCCATGGAGAAAAACAAGCGTTTCAGAGTCATGTATGTCTACAATGCGCTTTGTTATACGGAACTGCCTTCGGACATGAAGACACTCATGAAACAACGAAACAGATGGCAAAGAGGTCTTGTGGACATTCTTTCATACCACCGAAAACTCGCACTGAAGCCAAGATTCAAACAGATTGGCTTTATAGGATACCCCTACTTTTTCATCTTCGAGTTCATGGGCCCGTTCTTTGAAGCCCAAGGGTACCTGATGCTATTTGCGGCCCTTGTAATGGGGCTTTTAACACCGACCATCGTCCTTGGCATATTCACCGCCTCCATCGGATTTGGTGTGCTTGTATCGCTTGCGTCGATTCTCATGGTCGAAAAGGAAAACTTCATGTTAAGCAACAGGGAAACCTTTGTTTTGATACTTTATGCAATCCTTGAAAACTTCGGTTATAGACAGCTGATCAGTCTTCATCGCGTGTTCAGCACCTTCAGTGCCATTAAGGAAAGCGGCCAGTGGGGTGCACAAAAACGCAAGGGGTTCAACACCAACGCCACCACCAAATAAAAAAGAATCCTGCAAGCCATTTGCAGGATTCTTCATAATAATGGAGGCGTTTTAGGCTAATTCTTCGTAGTATGCTTCGACTTGGTCCCAGTTCACGACATTCCAAAATGCGCTGACGTAATCTGGACGACGGTTCTGATAATTGAGATAGTAAGCGTGTT
Organism: Bacillota bacterium; assembly: GCA_051745505.1. Classification (GTDB taxonomy): domain Bacteria; phylum Bacillota_I; class Bacilli_A; order Izemoplasmatales; family Izemoplasmataceae; genus M55B118. The sequence continues at coordinate 31,314 of JBNJEC010000002.1, read as the reverse complement.
CCCATACGTCCAAGTTAAGGATTGGCTCGCCTTCTTCAAACGGAACATCTTGGTTTGGAGAAGAGGTTACTTTGAGTTTTCCGTTGTCGACGAGCAGCCATGCCCATCCACTTCCGAAACGGCCTTTTGCGGCGTTTTCAAAAGTTTCTTGGAAAGCTTCGAAAGAACCGAATTCGTCTTCGATTGCCTTGAGGAGCTTACCGCTAGGTTTTCCGCCACCATTCGGGCTCATGACTTTCCAGAAAATAGTGTGGTTGTAAGTACCGCCACCCACGTTTCTGACTTTGGTCCGGATGTCTTCAGGTACCGTGTCGAGATTTCTGAGTACTTGATCGAGCGGTTGTTTTTTCAGGTCTTCGTGGCCTTCAAGTGCCGCTTTTAGCTTGTTGATGTACCCTTGATGGTGTTTCGTGTGATGGATTTCCATCGTGCGAGCATCGATATGCGGCTCGAGCGCATCGTAATCATAGTTAAGTTTTGGAAGTTCAAAATTCATTAAAAATTCCTCCTTGTTTTTATCTTCAATTGTATTGTCTCAACAAATTATACTTTTTTCAATTAAAACGCTTTATAGTTCATTGAAAGTTTTGAGGGGTTCCTAAGAGTCAAATGGTTATTGAATGTTTTAGACTGATGTGTCATAGTGAACCTAGAACACAATTAATGGGAAGGTGATTGTATGAGATGCGAATTTCATTCATTGCATTTAAAAGAAATCAATCGTACGGTGGAAATCACGGTGTGCGTACCTGAAAGCACAAAAACACAAAGATTCCCGGTACTCTACATGCACGACGGACAAAATATTGTGGACCCTAAAAGAAGTTATTCTGGCAGTACATGGAAAATCAAAGAGAGTTTTGAATCACTGAGAGACATGCCTGAAGTCGTCGTCGTGGGCATTTCGAGTGCTGCGGATTCAAGACGACTGGATGAATACAATCCATTTGAGTTCGAATTTGAAACCGACCGTCTGACAATGGAGGGTGGTAAAACACCCGGTGGTCTTGGAGAAGCCTACATGCAGGATATCATCACTCAGATCAAGCCGTTTGTGGATGAGCGCTATCCTACTGATCCAAGTGCAAAGAACACCGCGATAATGGGAAGTTCTCTTGGAGGACTCATTTCCTTGTATGCAGGTATCGCACACGGAGATTACTTTACTCGCGTAGCCTCTCTTTCAGGCGCTTTCTTCGTTTCGATGGAATCGTTGAACGAGCTCATAGACAAATCCCATCTGTCTCACCTTGAAAAGGTCTACATTGATACGGGGGACAGCGAAGTGGCTGGCGGCGAACCCAGGGACTACCTGCTTTCAAATCAGGCGGTTCATGCGGATCTCAAGAAGAAACTTGATAAAGACAAGCTTCAATACAAAGAAATCAAGAACGGCAAACATCATGAAACCGATTGGGCCAAAAGATTTCCTGAAGTCATAAGATTTCTTTTTAATCAGGACTAGTGGAAAGTTCACATATAGGTGAGTCCATGTGAAACTGATGTTTAAACCAGGTTATATCACCCTTTGTTCATGCATTTGAGACACACCGAGAAAACTTATGAAAATGTTTCAATTTTTACTTGCGTTATGCCCTTGTTTTTGGTATTATTATTCTCGGTTGTCTCAATATTGCACTTATCGAAACAATGTGTTATAATCTTTTTGCTAATCAAAAGATAACCACCTTATGCGCCCATAGCTCAATTGGATAGAGCGTTTGACTACGGATCAAAAGGTTGGAGGTTCGACTCCTCTTGGGCGTGCCATCATCGGGAAGTAGCTTAGCTTGGTAGAGCGCTTGGTTTGGGACCAAGAGGTCGCAGGTTCAAATCCTGTCTTCCCGACCATTTTAATTATTCTTATCTGCAAGGTATAAGAATTTTCCAAACTTGATATCACTTCTCAGGAAGTGATTTTTTATTTACCCAATCACGAAGCACAACGCCCGTTACCGGATGAAAAAAGACAGTGATTTAATCCAACTATTAGCGTATTTAAAATTGTCTGAAACCTATTATTGTGCTATAATAATCAAGAAAGTTTTAATGTTTTTTTACAAAGTTGGAAACCATAAGGGGGTGGCCATATGACATTGGGATATAATCTGCTTGCAAGCAATGAAAGAACACTGCTTGATACCATTAGCAGACTGCTTCAACCAGTTTTGGAATTTTTCCTTGAGTATGGCGAACTCGGTCTTTTCCTTTATTCGATCATTGAAACCATTACCCCCATGGCCGGCGTTGAATTCATCCTGATTCCGGTCCTTTTGTCGAGTCCAGCGGAACGCTGGTGGTTCATCGCTTTGAATATTACCGTTGCAAACACCATTGGCGCGTTCATTGTTTTCTTCTTCATGTCCAAAGGTGAAAACAAGATGTATAACAAAGTCGTAAACAAGCGTAATCAGGAACGTGCTAAAAAGCTATTTGACCGGTATGGTTTCTGGGCGATTTTCATCTTCGCGATGACGCCGCTTCCTTTTTTTGTCATCCTCTTCACAGCCTCGATTGCAAAGATGAAATTCGGTCAATACATCATTGCCGCATTTTTATCCAGAGGCACACGGTTTCTCATTACATCCTATGCGGTGGTCTATCTCGGTTCACAGGCCAATGTGATTTTCTGGTTGGCCATTGTTGGTGTGGGTGGTGCCCTTATCATGATGTTCATACAACGAAAACTCTTGGAACATTTTGAAAACAAGGCGAATATGTCTTCTGAAGAAGTGCCTGCCGATGAGGTCCCGAAGAAGTCTTGACACATTAAAAAAATGTGGTAATATAAAATAGCTGTCTTAGGGTCCCGTAGCCAAGTGGCTAAGGCAATGGACTGCAACTCCGTGATCACCGGTTCGAATCCGGTCGGGACCTCCAATGTATAAATTATAGAGATGCTTTTTTAAAGGCATCTTTTTTCTTATCATTAACAGTATAGTCAAACATCAACTCTAATTTTGCATAAATGACACAACGAGGATAAAAAAGAGGGAAAACTATCCCTGTTTTCTTGACGTGACTAAATACCTGTGGTATGATTTATTCGTGGATAAAAATTATAATAAATTAGTCACGAGGTGTTTTTATGAATAAATTACCTTTTAGTATTGATCTAAACAAAGTTGAAATACTAAAACAATTAAATATAGCGAATCATCATATTGGTGAGCTAAAAGGTATCTTAAAATTGTTGCCTAATCCAAATGTGGTTTTAAGCTTGATTAATTTAAGTGAATCAAAAGATTCATCCGCAATTGAAAACATTATTACAACGTATGATGAAATTTTCAAAGAAATCGTTACTAAGACTCCATTAGGTGGTAAACCAAAAGAGGTCATTAATTATAATAAAGCAATAGATTATGGTTTAGAACTTATTAAACAAAAAGGATTTATAAACACGAATTTCCTCGTAGAGATTCAAAATATCATTGAGCCAAACAAAGGTGGTATTAGAAAATTACCAGGAACTGTAATTATGAACGATAAAAACAATGAAATTGTACATACACCACCTCAAGAAGAAACCGAGATTCGAGACTTAATGCAAAATTTAGAAATATTTATTAATGATAATGAAGACTATGATCCACTTATTCAATTAGCGCTCATTCATTTTCAGTTTGAAAGTATCCATCCATTTTATGATGGTAATGGGAGAACTGGAAGAATATTAAATATTTTATATTTAGTTTTAAAAGAAAAAATTCACCAACCTATTTTATACTTAAGCAAGTATATTATTGAGCATAAAGATAAGTATTATGAACTATTGAGAAAATGTAATGAAAATCTTATTTATATCGAAGATTTCGTTATGTACATATTAGAAGGTATTTCTGAGACATCTCAATATACTGTTAATCTTATCTTAAGAATTAATCAATCTATTGAACTTACAAAAGAAGAAATGAGAAAGAGACTTCCTGACATTTACAGATATGAGATTGTAGAACATTTATTTTCTCATATGTATACAAAGAATGAATTCTTTAAAGACGATATAGGTATTTCAAGAGCGACAGCAACAAAATATTTAAAACTACTTGAAAAAGAAGGCTTTATTGTCTCAGAACAAGTAGGTAAAGAAGTTATTTATAAGAATATCCAATTACTAAATCTTGTAAAAGACTAAGCGTAAACTCGGTGGGATGGCCTATGAAAAAAGGATATAGTGTTTTTGGTAAGGCATATGAAGTCATGTTTCGTAATGATCTACATGATGAGTATTCTGTTGATCATAATGTTCTAAGAAACATGATTCTTTTAAATAAAGAATCAGTGAGTTTATTATATCAAAAGGCAAAGCCAATATCCGATGACATAAAATTTCATGAACTCCATGAATTCTCAAAACAATTTAAAGGAAGCGATAATCTAAATACTATCAAAAATATTTCAAAATATCTTTATAAAATTGTTGAGAGCTTTGATCCGCCATTTGAAGAAATGGTGTTTGGTGGTACAGAAAAAGAAATCATTGAAAGAGGTACAGATTGGTGCGTAGATATCTCTAGAGTTGGCGTTGCACTTTTACAGTGTTTAAATATTCCAAGTCGAATTGTTGTGATAGTTAATAAAGATGTCGCATATAACGGTCACCAAGTTGTAGAAGCATATGTCGATGGTAAGTATATGATGTGTGATTTCTTATATGGTGTTGTTGGAAAAATTAACACTATTTACTCAGTCCATGATCTTCTTAATAAATCAGAACTAGTTAAAGATATTTATCAATCTCATGTTAGAGATGATATGCAATTAGATTATATATCAGGATTATATAACTTAGCTGCAATCAGCGAATATGATATTACAAAAGAATATAACTATAATATTTCTAGACCCAATGACTATTACCTTAGATTGATGAAATTGAGGCTTAATGGTCAGTGGCAAATGGGAGAAGATAACTAACTGAAAAAAGCAACACACAATATTTTTAGGGTAAAACTACATCATGTATACATCAAAATCGGGTAAAACTCCGTAATAAAGACACAAAATTATATTAGACAAGTCTGTTCGGGCCTTCCCCTTGAGAGGAAGCCTTGTGAAAGGACTTTTTATTAAACTACTTATCCATAAGGAGATATCATGTTCAAAGAAGCGATTAAAAACTATACTCCTAAAACAGAACAGGAGAAAAGAGACAAGGAAGCCATGCTTCAGTTCATGGAGAAAAATGACGATGTGCTCAATCGTACCAATCTTGCTGGACATCTGACTTCTTCAGCTATTGTTACAAATGAAGCTGAAGACAAAGTGCTTTTTGCTTACCACAACATCTACGATTCATGGTCCTGGGTAGGAGGTCACAATGATGGGGATCCTGATCTTCTGAAAGTGGCCATCAAGGAAACCAAGGAAGAAACCGGCGTTCAAAACGTGTATCCGAAAAGCGAAGACATTCTCGCTTTGGATGTCGTGCATGTGACAAATCATTACAAAAACGGTGAATTTGTACCTGATCATCTTCATTTCAATGTAACCTATCATCTTATCGCCGATGAGAAGGATACACTTCAGGTCAAAGCAGATGAGAATTCTGGTGTCCGCTGGTTTAAAATTGACGAAGTCCTTGATATCATTGATGAAGAAAGAATGCGTCCCATTTATGAAAAAGTCTTTAGTCACATACGAAAACACAAACAGAACAGCTAAAAGATAAACACTTTAGAAAAAGGGCTTATGACGGCTTTTTCTAAAGTGTTTTTTACTTTGAGAAAGGACAACCCTCCTGTATAATTATAATTATATCAATTAGACAAATGTGCCATGTTAATAAATCGTTGTTAATGGTAATATAATTTATCATTTGGAACCCCGAATAAATAGCCTATACACTCCGAATACACAATTGTAAGTTCAATGAAATCGGTATCTTGAGATACTGATGAAGGGTGATTGTATGTTATAATAAACTTACATTGAATTGGAGGTTGGTTATGAATATTGAATCCTATCATATTTCAACGCCTGATCGCAAAAGTCTGGCTGTTGATTGGTACCATGTGAAAAAGCCGAAAGGCATTGTTCATATATTGCATGGTATGGGTGAACACTCGAAAAGGTATGAATCATTTGCCAAATATCTTGCAGCTAACGGATTTACAGTAGTAACCCACGATCATCGAAATCACGGAAGAAGCGTTAAGAACTCAAAGGAAATAGGAATCTTCGAAAAAAACGAGACCTTTGAAACCATGGTTAACGATGTGATGACTGTTCAATCACACATTCGTTCACAGCTTAAGGCTCCAATGGTTATTCTCGGTCACAGCATGGGATCCATCATTTTGAGACGCTACCTTCAAAGAGCTGTGCAGATACCGGATGCGGCCATTTTGATGGGTACGCTTCAAAGATACAACAAAGTCAATGGTAGTGGTGCATATGTAACTGCACGACTTAGTGGGCTATTCAAAAAAAACGATACTAGAAATGAATTTATCTACAAAATGCTTAACAAATCCATGAAGAAATCACTTAAGAAAAGCGAACCATCAACCGCCTGGATAGCCCATGACGACACCGTTGTAAAAGACTACAACAAGGATCCGAAATCCGGGTTTGTCTACAATAAGCAGTTTTACAATACATTCTTCAAAGCGCTCATAGAAGTCAATAAAGCAGAAAATATAAAAAAGACACCAAACATACCGCTCCTTTTCATCTCGGGGACCGACGATCCGCTTTCAAACAATATGAAAGCCATCAAGGAACTGAAAAGTCTTCATGAATCCCTGATTGAAGGACTTGATGCAACCCTCATGGCAATACCGAATGCCAGACATGAAGTACTCAATGAAGGCAACCGACAGGAAACGTTCGATAAGATTTTAAAATGGATTACCGATACTTTGAACACCAATTAGCACCTTAGGGGAGGCGCAAGCATGTCAGACAACCCAGACACGCAACTTTATCCAAAAGAGCACCTCAAATGCCTTGGGAAAAACTTCAGGGATCATCGAAAGGAATCAGGGTACTCCATACGGGATGTTGCGAGAACCGCCAACATCTCACACACCATCGTTTTTGACATAGAACAGGGGAAAATGACACCGAATCCAGTGACTCTTGCTGAATTATATGACGTGCTTGGTATTCCATTTTATGATGATCCGGATGTTTTGTGGCCACTCAGAGACGTTATCACCGAATTTTTTCAGGCCTTCCATCACAAGGAATTTGAAAAAGCGGACATGTTTTATGACAGTCTTAAAAAAGGTGAGAAATATCTGACACATTCTGCCTTGAAACCCCATTACCTTTTCGCCAAAACCATGTACCACTTGGAATTCAAGGCTGAAGACGCTACAAAATACATAGAGGAACTCGAACATTTCAAGGAATTCTTCATCCCGATTCAGGTTCAGAGTTTCAACCTTCTAAAAGGGATCAACGCATTCAATAATAACCGTCTTAATGCTGCCTTCACCCTTCTGAGCAAAGCGGAAAAAATGGACGAGTTTCATGATCTCACCGTATTGGCACGTTACTACCTGGCATTTACGGCGGACAAGCTTTTTAAAAAAGAGCTGTCGCTTTATTATGCGTTTGTCGTTTCTGAGCATTATTCTGAGAATAACAACTTCAAAAGGAAAATCGACATAGACTTTCTTCAAGCCAAAAACATGATCGAACTTGGGAATTACAAAGAAGCCTCGGACTACCTCAACAGTATTCACTATGCCATTGTGAATTTCAAGTCGATGGAGAGCGACAGGGAATGGTTGACAGTCTTGCATACCTACCTTTCTTTCATGGAAAAAGATTACGGCAAGGCTATGGAGTATATCAATCAGGTTAATAATCACTATCTTCTTGTGAAATATATGATTCGTGCATTGATTTATACCAAAATGGACGATATGGAAAAGACAAGAGAAAGTCTCGATTTGCTGATTGAAGCTGAAAGTGACAGCGTCCCGATATATCAATCCATTGGAATTATCCAGGCGCACAATGCTGGGATGGCCATCGATGAAGATCAGGTTGAAAAAGCCATAGATACAGTGCTCGCCCATCCTTACGAGATCAAAACCATTTATATCCACTACTACACCAACACGCTTATTATTGAATACTATGAGTCCAAAGGGGACTTGAAATCGGCATTGAAAGTTGCAAAAACCTTGCTCGATTTCTATGGATTGAAAAACATAGATGAAACAAAAGACGCTTGATTGTACTTAAAGTGTATAAAAACTCAATTTGTAAACTAACACTGTTCACTTGTAAGTTTTTTTGTTTTGTTGCATAATTATAATTGCAACAGGTGGATTAAGGACAGGGAAGGGATTTTCTCCACACTTGCATCAAAAAGGCTCCTTTTTATTTTTTTAAAACTGTCAAGGAAAGCTTGGCGGTTTTTTTTTATGCTTTTTTCCTGAGAACTATAATTTTCATCAAATGAATATGTTATAATGCATGTGATGTAAGCGTTATTAAGCTTAGTTGAAAAGAGGGTTAATTTTGGACAATAAAACATTGAATATGACTGCGGTTGTCAAGGACAAACCGGAAAAAGGATTTACAATCACAAAAAAGGAGATACATACCGATCTGAAACCGGATGAAGTGTTGATAAAAGTTCTTTCCACTTCATATTGCGGTACGGATTACCATATCTATAAGTATGATGCTTGGGCTGAAGAACGATTGAATCTTCCTCTCACCGTGGGTCATGAGCTCGCAGGAGAAGTCATCAAAAAAGGTGAAAATGTTGACGATGTTCGTGTGGGCGACATTGTCAGTGCTGAAACACACATCATTTGCGGGGAATGTGAATTCTGCAAGCGCGGAGATGGACATATTTGTGAAAATACCAAAATCATTGGCGTGGATACAGATGGGTGTTTTGCGGGATACATCAAGATTCCAGCTGCGAATTGCTTTATCAACAGCAAGGATGTGAACATCAAGCATCTCTCGGTACAGGAACCTCTTGGAAATGCGGTGCATACAATGACGCATTTCGATATTCAAAACAAGGACGTTGCAATCGTTGGCACGGGGCCGATTGGTTTGATGGCGATTGATGTTGCCAAAGCCTATGGGGCTAAGAAAATCATCGCGGTTGAAGTCAATGCCTATCGTAGAGACCTTGCTGCAAAAATCGGTGCTGATGTGGTCATTGATCCCATCAACGAAGATGTGGTGAGCAGGGTCAAAGAAGAAACGTCAATGCAAGGCGTTGATGTCATCGGTGAATTCAGTGGAAATAAATCAGCCATTCAAAGTGCGCTGAAATACTTGAAACGCGGTGGCGGACTTTCCATGCTTGGCATTCCTTCTGAATCAATTGATATAGATGTGGCGAACGACATTGTGTTTGCAGGAATCAGTATCTATGGTGTTGTGGGAAGAAGAATCTATGACACCTGGCATCAGGTGAAAGAGCTCATCGACAATGATAAGTTGCATCTTGACATGATTATTACCCACGAATTTCCACTCAAGGCCATCAACAAAGCGAGTGAAATCATGGGAAGTGGAAACAGCGGAAAAATAGTACTGATACCAGAGGAGGAAGATTATGAGTGACAATCTGAAATTTGTGGACGACCTGGTACAAGGTCTCAAAGACGAAGGTGTATATCGAGAACTGCCAGTCAATTACGGTCCTTGCGACCACGTGATTGACTTGAATGGAAAAAAAGTGGTGAACCTCTCAAGCAACAACTATCTCGGGCTTGCCAACCATCCAAGAGTAAAAAAAGCCTCCATTGACGCCATTGAAAAATACGGTGTTGGTGCAGGAAGCGTAAGAACCATAGTTGGGAACCAGGATCTGCTTGAGGAATTGGAAGACGTACTGGCAACATTCAAAAAAGAAGAAGCGGTTGTGACCTTTCAGTCCGGCTTGAATTGCAACATCGGAACCATTCAGGCCATTGCACAGAAGGGGGATCTCATCATCAGTGATGCACTGAATCACGCCTCCATCATTGATGGTGTCAAACTTGCCAAAGCGGACAAAGCGGTTTACAAACACAACGACATGAAAGACCTCGAACGCATTCTCAAGGAAAAACGCAGTGATTACAACAACGTCCTTATCATTACTGACGGCGTATTTTCAATGGACGGAGACATGGCCGATCTTGAAAGCATCGTCAAACTAGCCAAACAATACGAATGCCTCACCTATGTAGATGACGCCCACGGAAGTGGCGTGCTCGGTGAAAGCGGACGTGGAACGGTTGATCACCTGGGCCTTCATGGAGAGATTGATTTCATCATAGGCACACTCAGTAAAGCCATCGGCGTAATCGGAGGGTATGTAGCGACCAAGAAAAACGTCAAGGAGTGGCTCCTTCACAGAGCGCGCCCTCTGCTTTTTTCAACAGCACTCCCACCTGCGGCAACCGCTGCTACGATAGAAAGCGTGAAGATGCTTATGGAGAGTGAAGAATATACCAATAAACTTTGGGATAACGCGCGTTATTTCAAGTCTGAACTTGAAGCGCTTGGTTTCGACATAGGTCACAGTAAAACACCGATTACCCCGGTCATGATTGGCAATGAAGCGAAAACCATGGAGTTTTCCAAGACCTTGCTGGAAGAAGGCGTATTTGTTTCTGGCATTGTCTTTCCAACAGTTCCCAAAGGAACCGGACGATGCAGGGCGATGATTAGTGCCGCACACACAAAAGAAGATCTTGATCAGGCAATCAAAGCCTTTGAAAAAGTTGGAAAGAAACTGAGCGTTATTTAACGCTCAGTTTCCTATATGAGACACTATTTCGGTGCGGCAGTTCTTGGGTTTTTCGTTTTATACCTCTATGTTGAGGGTACTGTTCATGCTTTTTCACGCCATCCGGTCGTTTTTGGATTTTTGATTTTATTGATGCTTTTAAGCACCATCTCCATAGGCATCATCTTTAACAAGGTTGAGCGAAAACACGCAACCTATCCCATGTATGGAAAAGAAGCACTCACAGACTTTTTGAGTGTGTTTTTTGGTGCGGTGTTAACCTTTCTCCTGGCTGTTTGTCTGGATGTGAACGTGGTGCTTGCAAGTGGCCTGATTGGTGCGCTTGCAGCACTGTTTTTAAAACCGTATGCAGTAGCCCTTTTTTGTGGGTCGTTTCTTGGTATGAGCAGTCCTGAAATATTCGAATTCATTCCCTTTCTCGTCGCTTCAGTCTTCGCTTCTTTGATATATGTGATAGCAAAGGATGTGTTCAACGGATTCGGGGGTAAACTGGGGACCATTGCGCTTTCAGGTGTTTTCATTTCGACACTTGTTCATGGTGAAAACTTACTTGAAGGAAACTATTTCGATTTTGAAGAGAGCCTTTTAATAATTGGTGCGGCTGTGTTTGGTGCTTTGATTTCCAATATGCTCAATGTACGCTTTTCTCAAGGGGCTGTCTTTGGCAGTGCCTTTGTAGGCGTTCTTGGGGGCGGATTTTTGCCGTATCTTTTTCCTACGGAGGGTTTGACTCTTGCAATAGTGATGTTCGGCGCCTCCTTTGCAGGCATGAGCAATCGAAAAGTGCTTGGAACCGAAGTGCTTGTGGGCATTTCCGGGATTGTATTTGGCGTTCTTTTCGTGTATACTGCACATGCGCTTGGGGGTCTTGGCGGCAAACTGGGAACCCTTGCGCTTTCTTCGGTTCTGTCCGTTTACGGAGCCCATTTCATCTATACTCACTTCTTAAAAGGCGATGAAATCAATGAATAACGTGTCCACAAAAGAAACCCAGATAGTCGACATCATCAATCAGCCATCTCGAAAGGAACAGTTCGGGATGATTGTTCGCATGGAACGAATAAAGCAGCAACATTCACTTAGATCATTGGCAGAAAAAATCAATATATCCCATGCTTTTTTGAGGAAAATAGAATTGTCACAGACCAGCATTTCCAAAGGTGTTTGCGACTATCTCGTAAGAGAACTGGGACTGCGAATAAAGTATGATGAGCAAGAGGAAGCACGCTTTCGTGCACTCTACAGGGATTTTTACAACAGCATACTCTATTATGACGTACCCAAATCAGAAGAGACACTTAGAACTCTGCAAAGTAAAGCGGTTTACTATGAGAAGACGCTATGGAAAATAGACTTTCTGATTTTACAACTTGGGTACCTCAACTTTATCAGGAATATGGATTACTCGAAGTCAAATGAGATTTACAGAAATCTTTTGAGTATCAAGGATCTCATGAGCAATGAACAAAGACAGATTTTTCTGAACTTTGCAGGAGCCTTCTTTTATCATATTTCAGATATCAACATGGCCCTTAAGCTATTCACGGAATCAAAACAATACAACGTACTCAATCATCTGAACGGCATGACGGAGTATCTGATAGGCAGATGTTACAGCGTAAGACATCATTTTGCCAAAGCGAACAGACATCTGCAGATTGCACACACCGTATTCAAGGTAAACAACAACTATATTCGAACAGCCTATGCCAAACTCATCAGTGACGTGCACGAACTCCTTTTGAACAAACGAAACGATCTCAAACAGATTGAATTGCGGACCCATACCTTTACGAATCAATACAAGCTTACAGGGGTTGAAAACAAGGTGAATTATCTTCTCATGATGTACCATTACCGAAATGAAAATCTTGATGAAGCGTTGATGAAACTACAGAAATCCAAATCAAAAAACATGCGCAATTTCTACTACAAGGCGATGATTTACTTGAAACTTGGAAACAAGACATCTGCGTTGAAAGCACTGAGTACCGGAAGAAACGTTGCGAAAAGTCCAATCAGAAACGCGTTGCTTTATAAATACGGATTTGATTTCATCGAAGCCTATTATGAAAATAATGAGAAAACCTACGAATCTGCTCTGTCCCATTTCTTCAACGAAGCCATGCATCAGGCTTTTTATCAGGAAGGAAAGGATGCGTACCGGTTTTATGTGGAGTATCTGAAAAGAAAAAGAAAATACAAACATGCTTTTCAACTGACTCAAACCTTTACAACGCTTGCCCTTCAGGCAAGACATTAGCAATTAAAAAGCCCGTATTGGAGTGATTCTTCCAATACGGGCTTTGTTTAATTTGCGGTTTGATTTTTCTTTTTGATTTTGTCGGGCTTGACTTTGCAGGTGCCTTTTTCGATGCTCCAAAGGATATATACGAGACCAACGAGGAGCAATGCGAGCAATGCGAATTTCCACAGCAGATTTCCATTTGGAAGTACGATTGGTGTGAATGAAATGCCTACGGCCGCAAGGAATGTGACCACGCACGGAGCACATCCGAATGTGAGCAGTCCGAAGATGAATGACAAAAAGGGAATGCCTGTAGCACCCACCGGTTCGCTCTTCGTCAGATTCAGCTTGATTTGACTGAGGGATATCATAAGCGCACTTATGCTTGCCATTGCGAGATTGACTATCTGGTGAATAATGAGCAGACTCAGTCCTAGGGATTCATAGTAGGCACTGATGGAATCGTTGCCCAGAATATCTAGACTCAGATAAAGTGCATACATGATAAAAAGGACCACTGAAAATATGATGATGTTTTTCTTTTTTTTCTGTTCTTGCAGGACTAGATTCAACATAATATGAACACCTCACCGTAAGAATAGCATATTCAATGCAACAAGGAGTGCATAAATGCTTGCAATCGTTTCGCTTTGCAATCTAAATGAATGCATGGTTGGTTTGTATACTGTGAGACTTGAAGTCGAATTTGACATGCCCGGGGATTGAATATGCTAAAATAAAGGTAAAGGAGAGTGTTAGCAATGAGCAACAAAGTTGTGATTATAGGAACAGGGTTCGTAGGGATGTCTTATGCCTACGCACTCGTCAATCAGGGAACCGTCGAGGAACTCGTGTTGATTGATGTAAATAAGGAAAAGGCCGTCGGCGAAGCGATGGACTTGAATCATGGACTGGCCTTCGGTCCAAGAAAGATGGCCATAAGAGCCGGAGACTATGAGGAATGCAAAGATGCGGATCTCGTGGTCATTACAGCAGGTGTAGGCCAGAAACCTGGAGAATCAAGACTGGAGCTTCTAAGCCGCAATGCCACCATCATGAAAGATATTACCAGCCACATCATGTCTGTAGGATTTGATGGACTGATTTTACTTGCCTCCAATCCCGTGGACATTCTTACGCATGTTGTTCAAAAAGAATCTGGCCTTCCGAAAAATCGCGTATTTGGAAGTGGAACAAGTCTCGATACCGCACGTCTGCGTTATGAAATCGGCAATCAGATATCGATTGACGTTAGAAATGTTCACGCCTACATTCTCGGTGAACACGGTGACAGTGAATTTGTCTGCTGGTCCAATGCGAACATTGGAGCAAAACCACTCAAGGATGTCATCAACAGCATGGAAAGCATCCAGTTTGAGGACATGGCCCACATCGCGTCCAGAGTAAGAAACGCAGCCGGTGAAATCATCAAGCGGAAAAAAGCATCCTACTATGGCGTAGGTATGGCACTTGTGAGAATCACAGCGGCAATTTTCAACAACGAAAACCGAATTCTTCCTCTTTCAGTATACAACGAAGGTGAATACGACTGCGACGATCTCTATATCGGACTTCCTGCAGTTATCAACAGAGAAGGGATTCACCACATTGTCAAGCTTACCATGAACGATGAGGAAAACACCAAACTCAAAGAATCAAGCAAAATTCTGAGAGGACATCTTGAAGGCATCGGCTATTATTGATTTCACCTTGCTCTTGCACCCCTAACATGTAATAATTAAAGAAGCGAGGAGGGGTGCTATGAATTATTTGCCCAATTACATAACCGTTGGCCGAAAGATTTATCTTGTCAGAAGACAAAACAACATCACCCTCAGAGATTTCTCGAAAATGACGGATCTGTCCCATACCAACATCCACAGAATCGAACACGGAAACGTCCATTCCAAAAACGAGACGCTCAGTAAGCTTCTAAACGCGCTAGATGTCTCGTTCGTTTCCGATGAATCAAAGGAAAGTATGTTTGACTCCATCTATCAGGAAATTTTTCCGACAATTCTTTACTACGATTACGCCAAAGCCAGGGAACTCGCCATTCCACTGATTGAAAACGAGGCGTTTTTTCTCAGGAGTTCAAGGTTTTTGGAGTACCATCTGCTTATGTTCATGGTAATTATCTATACGCAATATCACTGGGAAAAAGTAGACTATTACTATGAAGCCTGTGAAATCATGGAACCCTTTTACGGATTTGAAAGACGTGAATGGTTCAAACTCATGAAAGCCATGTATCTTTACAAGAAGAACAGGGACGAAGAGTCATTGACTTTCATCAATGAACAGCTTGAAGAAATGCAAAGCACCCATTACAAGGCAATGCTTTACTACCTCAAAGGCGAATTGCTTTTAAAGGACTATACGCAGTACAACGCCGCCCTTGAACATTTTGATCTTTCCCAGAAATTCTTTGAAGAGCATTCAAGTTTCAGAAGAAGCAACCACGTAAAGGCTGTCAAACAAAGGGCCTACATTTACCTTTACCGCTTCGATGACTTTCTGCGTCTTTTCAATCAAAGCCTCCAATACGCGAAACAAAGAGGGGATTTCGAACTGTATTACTATATTCATTTGAACAAGGCCATCTATCATAACCTTATAGAAGAATATGACAAGGCCCTTGAAATGCTTGAATATTGCAAAACGCGAAACGAGACCTACTACTTCAACAAGATCTTTTCACTTTACAGGCTTTTCAGGGATGATGAAGCGTCCATGCAGATAGCGGAATTCAAAAACGCCAATCTGGATCTCATAACCCCGCTAATATACGCGTTTATTGATCTTGTGGAAAAAGGGATTCAAAATGACAGGGATGACACTTATATGGAGGCATGTCTGCTGTTTGTCAATCAGGCGATCAACGAGAAGGACTACGTCCTCATCAAAAACGGGATTTCCCTGCTTACGCGTATACTCAAAATCAGAAGAAAATACAAGGAAGCCTATCAATATTCTGCCAAAATGCTTCAAATCATCGAAACCATCAATTAACGAGGTGATATCATGAAAAGTCATCGAAAGGTTCTCACATTCAACACCCGGACAAGGCGGGCCTTCATCAACATCACCGACACCGTTTCTGATGCCTTGGAAGAAAGCGGTATCCAGGAAGGGTTCGTTCTTGTGAATCCCATGCACATCACAGCGAGCGTATTTATCAATGACGACGAATCCGGACTTCATCAGGACTATGAGGCCTTTCTTGAAAAGGTCGCGCCTGAAAAGCCACATGACCAATACGCTCACAACACGTTTGAAGACAATGCGGATGCGCACATCAAAAGACAGTTGATGGGAAGAGAAGTCGTGGTTGCTGTTACAGAGGGCAAGCTAGATTTCGGACCCTGGGAACAGATCTTTTACGGTGAATTCGACGGCAAGCGTGACAAGCGGGTGCTCATAAAAATCATTGGAGAGTAGTGTAAACCATGTTGTTTTTCGTTTTATATACACTCGCAGGCCTCATGATGGTGCTTTCTGCCATCATGCAGCTTGATACCTACACCAGAGAAACATCGAAGTCAAAGAAAAGGACCCTGAAAAAATCGCTCTTAAACAAGGTGACGTTTTTAGCGATTTTTTTCTTATGGCCGTTTTATCTTTTCGGATATTTAGATTTGGACGTTTTCGTCTTTGGGCTCATACTGGTATTCATCTACCATGTGACCATCAGTTTTCTGGGGCTGCCTTCAATCAGGTCGGCGGTGATTCACGTTTTTAAATCCCCGCTTTTCGTTCTGACGGTGTTTTTTGCACTATATTTATATTTTTTTGTGCTTTCACCGCTTTTGTTAAGCGGGCTCGTACTGGTTTTTCTAGGCATTGTGCTACTGCTGTTTGACAGGCTTCATCCCTTGATACTACAAAGACTTTTCAGAGTCGTGCCGTATTATTACCGCGAAGAACTGCCTTTCCTCAAGGATATGCAGATTTCAAAGAAACTTCACATGATTGAAATAGAAGGGTATGGCTCTATGAAAAACGCAATGATTGTGGGCCTTTTCAAACCCTTTAGACTCTATGTCTTCAAAGGCATGCTCGCGTCCATGACACACAGGGAGATTATGGGCATTATCGCCCATGAAGTGGGGCACGTCAAAAGAGGGCATCTCCGGATTAGAATCCTTCTTGGAGCGCTCGGGCTTTTTCTTGCATTCGCCGCAGGCATATCAGTGGTCCAGCTTGACAATGCCTTTCTCCTGAATTTCACCCTGATTGTTTTGACGTACATCATTCTGGGCTATTTATACAGAACCTTACTGGCTCTTCTTTTGCAAAGACAGGAATTTGAAGCGGATGATTACGCGCAAAAGGTTGGCCAGGGCGAAACGCTCAAAAGCGCGCTTGGGAAACTCAAAAGGGGCGAAGCGCCCATTCGCAACAGGGTTTACCACAAACTGACCGCAACCCATCCGCCTACTGAGGAGAGAATTGAAAACCTTTCTAAGAAACCTCAATGAAAAAGACTGTTTCAGATTATTGAACTGAAACAGTCTTTTTATTAGGATAGGGCTTTGGCGATGGCCTCTCTTAACTTGTCCGGTTTCTTGGTGGGTCCGAAACGCTTGATGACGTTGCCGTCGCGGTCAATCAGGAACTTGGTGAAGTTCCATTTGATGTTGGAGCCAAGAAGTCCTGATTTCTGTCTTTTGAGATACTTGAATATCGGATGGGCGTTCGGCCCGTTTACGTCGATTTTTTCAAAGATTGGAAATGTGACGCCGAAATTCAGCTTGCATGTCTGTTCGACGCTTTCGCTGTCGTCAGGCTCCTGGTTTTTGAATTGGTTTGAAGGAAATCCTAGAACGATGAACCCTTCTGACTTGTAGTCCTGATAGAGTTGTTCAAGGCCTTCGAATTGTCCGGCTAGTCCGCATTTGGTGGCGGTGTTGACTACGAGAACGACTTTGTCCCTGTATTCGCTCATGCTTACGGATTCGCCGCTTGGTTTGTTGGCTTCGAATTGAAAGAATCCCATTATGTCACCTCTTCGTTATTTTTGTTTGCCAAAAGTCTTTTCCCAGTCAGCCAAAAAGGCGTCAATGCCTTTGTCAGTGAGAGGGTGTTTGATGGCTTTTTCGAATACTGCGTAAGGAACCGTTGCGATGTGTGCACCGACTCTTGCGGAATCGGCAAGCTGTCTTGGATTTCGGATGCTTGCACTGATGATTTCAGTATCAAGGTCATAAGTATCGAATATGGCTCTGATGTCCGCGACGACTTCAATGCCGTCATGCAGCGTATCGTCAAGACGTCCGACGAATGGTGAGACGTATGTGGCGCCGGCGAGAGCCGCAAACAATGCCTGGTTGGCACTGAAAATGAGTGTCACGTTGGTTTTGATGCCTTCGCTTGACAGGGTCTTGACAGCTTTGAGTCCCTCTGAAGTCATGGGGATCTTGACAACCATGTTTGGATGAATTTTCGCGACTTCGCGGCCCTCTTTGATCATGCCCTCAGCATCGAGGCTGATGACTTCTCCGCTGATGGGGCCATCAACGATGTCTGTGATTTCTTCAATGACTTCCTTGAAATCCCGGCCTTCTCTGGCAATCAGGGTCGGGTTTGTGGTAACCCCGCTGATGATGCCCAAGCTTGCGATTTCACGGATGTGTTCTGTGTTGGCGGTATCGATGAATAATTTCATAAAACTTCCTCCTCAGTATTGTTTTCTTCGTTTTCAGGTGTCTTGAATTCAATCGGTTTTGCGTTGTCCAGGGACGGATAGGTCTTGCTTGGGAACAGGATGCCATCAAGATGGTCGAGTTCGTGCTGGAAAACAATTGCAATAAATCCTCTAAGACGCAGCCTTTTCTTTTCAATCGTACGGGTCTGCGTATCGAAAAGATAGGTGTCGACTGTGACCTTCTGATGTCTTGGAACGAGGCCTTCGACTTCTCTGTCGACACTAAGGCAGCCTTCGCCACCGGGCAGATAACTTGTCTGCACTGAATGACTGATGATTTTTGGGTTAACCATTACATAGTCATGGAGCGTTTCAAACTTCTCATCCATCGTGTGGATGGCGAGCATTCGCTTGGAAATGTCGATTTGTGGTGCGGCCAGGCCCACCCCTTCACGGAGTTCATACTTTTCGCGAATCTCCTCATCCTGTGAATTGAGCAAAAATTCACGCATTTGAGTCAATGTGTTCATGGTCTCCTCGTCCAGTGGAAGCGGCACGGGTTTTGCGACGGTTTCCAGTGTGGGATGACCTTCTCTGATAATATCTTTCATGGTTAGCATGTTACTTCACCTCATAAACATTATACCAAAATAATCGATAAAAACCACGAAAGGGACATTTAAATTCTCTGGACCCCAATTGAGCGAAGATAAGACGAATAACAAGGAATAAAACGTTTTCAGCAACGCTTATCTATTGAGTGAAAGGTGTTTTCAAAGTATAATGAGACATGAAAATTTATATTCATTGGAGGCAACTATGAAACCGATCAAGAAAATAGGTGTATTAACCGGTGGTGGAGATTGCAGCGGACTCAACGCTGTCATCAACGGAATTACTAAAACAGCAATCTACAAGTACAACATTGAAGTCATTGGCTATCTACGTGGCTACAACGGACTTTATCACAACGATTTTGTTCGTTTGGACAGAGATAAAGTATCTGGCATCATGCATCAGGGTGGAACCATCCTCAAATCATCCAACAAGGACAACCTTTTCAATTACGGGGTCAAAAAAGAAGACGGGACCATCGAATACAAGGACGTGAGTGACGTTGCCATGGAAAACATGCGCAAAGAAGGCGTCGACGCCCTTATTGTCATCGGGGGCGATGGAACCCTTACAAGCGCGAGAGACTTTCAGCGCAAAGGCATGCCTGTCATTGGCGTACCGAAAACCATCGACAACGATCTTCCGGCAACCGATGTGACATTCGGCTACAACTCATCGCTTGAAACCATTACGGAATCCCTTGACAGAATCCATACCACGGCGTATTCACATGACCGCGTGATGGTTGTGGAAGTCATGGGCCGTCATACCGGCTGGCTCGCCATTGAAGGCGGCATTTCAGGCAGTGCGGATGCCATCCTTATTCCAGAAATCCCATATGATCTCAACAAGGTCGTTGAAAAAGTTCGTGAGCGCGACGCCGAAGGCAGACAGTTCTCTGTCGTAGTCGTGAGCGAAGGCGCCAAGGAAAAAGGTGGCGGCGTCCATGTACGCGAAACCGTTGAAGATTCCGCTGACTCCATGCGTCTTGGCGGAGTGGGGAAACTCGTTACGGACAAGCTTCAGGAACTCATTCCTGAACACGAAGTGCGCTATACGAACCTTGCGTACCTCCAACGTGGCGGCAACACTTCACAATTCGACAGAGTCCTGGGTCTTAGATTCGGCACATCGGCAGTCGATCTTCTCATGCAAGGTGGCGCCGGCAAAATGGTACGTTACCGCGGACGCGACATCACACCAGTAGATCTTGAAGAAGTCGTTGGTGGCGGCCAAGTCGGAGAAACCAGTGAAGGCGGCGCTAAGAACGTGGATCCAAACGGTCAGATGGTTCGCGCAGCCAAAGCGATTGGAATCAGTTTCGGTGACTGATACCCTTCATTACCCATTGGACTTTGAAGCGTACTCGATTGACGAGATCAAAACCCTTGTGGATTTCCTGGCTTCAATTGAAGCCTACCACGAAAACACACGGTCGGTTTCAAAGGAATCACTCGTAAAAAAACACCAGCGATTCCAGTCAATCCTCAATAACAAGTCCGAGGAAAAACGCATCGACCGAGCATTCAAAAAACAAACCGGAATCTCCATTTACAGAACCATGCAATCCCTGAAATAACAAAAGCCTCCAGCGGAGGCTTTTTTTTGGCTAAAGGGTTACGTCGCCTGATTCGATAATGGTTTTGAGCGCGGTCACCAAATAATCGATATCAGATTTGGTTTCACGGTGTGAAAGCGAGAAACGGATTGATCCATTGCGATAGTCATCTGGAACCATGATGCCTTTTAGAACGTGGGAGGTCTCGATTGAATCCTCATGACACGCACTGCCTTGGGAGACGCAAAAGCCTTTTTGGTCGAGCTCGAATGCAAGTTGGCCGCCATGAACATGCTTGAATCCGATGTTCAACACATTGTGCAGCCGTTTATCGCTTTGGTAGGGAGGTCCGTTGAGTCGGTAATCCAAGCCGGTTTCATCAAGGGTTTTCAAAAAGTAATGACCGAGTTCCTTGATGGCTTCCTCCTGGTTATCGACATGCTCGACAGTGTCTTCAAGAGCGGTGTTCATAGCTACGATGTTCGCAAGGTTTTCAGTGCCTGCGCGTTTTCTCATTTCCTGGTGTCCTCCGTGAATGAGTGGATCGAAACTGTCCTTATCCTTGAAATAAAGGATGCCTGTTCCTCTGGGTCCAAAGAACTTGTGGGCTGAAAAACTGGCGAAGTCAATACCCATCTCATCCAGATTCACCTTCATATGCGGTACGGTCTGCACCATGTCAAGGTGAAGCAGAGCGCCGTATTGATTTGTAAGTTTGCGCAAGACGGCGATATCTTGAAGTGTTCCAATCTCGTTGTTGGCGTGGATGATTGAAACCAAAGACACTTCGTTGGTTTCAAGCAATGTTTCAAGGGCGTCCATGTCGACGAAACCTTCCTGGTCTACGGGACAGTAAAGGACATTTCCGCCATTTGCTTTAACGTAGGCCGCACTTTCCTTGGTAGCGGAGTGTTCAACGGTCGTGGTCACGATGGTTTTTTCCTTGAATCTTCGGTAGACGCCTTTGATGGCGGTGTTGCTGGCCTCGCTGCCGGATCCTGTAAAAATCAGGTTCTTGTGAGTGGTCCCAAGCAGCCGAGCAATACTTTTTTTGGTCGCGTTGTATTTCTTTTTGGACCTGATGCCACACGAGTGGATGCTTGAAGGGTTTCCCGGGAAATCCTCAAGTGTCTTTACAAGCGCGTCCCTGGCATGTTCGCTGATGGGAGTGGTGGCGGCGTAATCAAAATAAATCATTATTTCACCCCTTCATCTTCAAAGTGGCGTCGTCTGGTGCGTCGATGAAATAAAGCGTGTCCTTGTGGTCCCTTAAACGAAGTTCGACAGTGTCTTGATTTTCAAAGACGTCTTGAAGAATCTTCACGAATTCTCTGGCAATATGCGACTGGTGAATGATGCAGGGGTCTTCATCGTCGAAAAGCTCAAGGCTCTTATCCTTGATGGCCTCGTCTTTGAACGGCATGTTCAAAGGGTTCCCTTCATAGAGGACATCGTTTCCGTGTTTTAATACAACAGTCTTTTTCATACTATCAAGTCCTTTTTATAAGATTGAAAAATCGAATACGAGAAAGATGAAGTAAATAGCCATGAGAATGAAGAAGATGCTTGTAAGCAACTTGATCAGTGGCATTTTTTTTCTGAAGAAGTCGGAGACGCCCATGACGTTTTTTGTCATGACGGCGACGACTGCGATAATGATGAGCGGCAGTATGAACATGATGTTGAAAACGAGCAGATAAAGGGTGCCTGTCAATGGTTCGCTTGTACGGATGCTGAGCAGGATCATCAGATAAATTTGTCCGGTGCAAGCCGCTTCGGTGATTCCGATGACGATACCGATGACGAATGGAATGACCCCGATAAAGAAAAGACGTTTGGTTGGATTTTCCTCATTTTCAATGATGTGAGAAAAACGTTTCATAATGTTTTTGTTCCATTTTTTGATGCCACTTGGGAGCTGGTTCTTGACTTTTCCGTACTCTTCTTTCCTGGTTACAAGGAAGTCTCTGAAAGTCAGAGCGAAAAGTATGAACGCAAGCAATGCGAAAAGGCCATAGAGTATGTGTGAGAAGGCATTGAGCGTACTCTCAAATGCGGTCATCACCCAGAAAAGCCCGATACCGATGGTGAAATAGGTAATGAAAATTCCCAATATATAGGATGTCGCGACGAATATGAGAGTTTTCCTGTCCTTTAGAAACCCGATCATCGAAATGAACATGAGAAGCATGGCGATTGCGCAAGGATTGATACCATCAAGCAGTCCTGAACCGATTACTCTAAGAAGCCCACTCAGGCCTTCAAGTGATTCGAATTCGTCGGGGACATCAAGGAGCGAAGTGCTTGCGTTGTTTTGCAACTCACCGCTCTCATACGCGTCTACGATGGTGTCTGCACCATGAAAATGTTTCTCTCCTGCAAACATAAGCGGTGTGGAACGCTCATCATCAGGTACGTTATAGGTTTCGTTGAAGGCAAGGAAACGTTTGGCTTCGTCTTCCTCTCCGGTGTTGTATTCAATCACGGTGATGCCTTCATTTTCGAGGGCGGCTACGATGCCTTCATTCTCAACAATGGCGCATCCTCCGCATTGGGGATGATAGAAATAGACCACCGTATCCTCGTGATTGTCGGCCTGCAGATTTTGAAAAGGGAATGCGCTGCTTACAAGCAGAAGAAAAACAAAGAACAGCTTGAATATATATTTCATAAATTTAATCTCCATAGGGGTAAATGTTTTAGGCCCTTTTATTATAGAAGTGTTCAGTTCGGATGTCAAACTATCCAACTGTTTAAATGCTTTGAAAAAACCCTTTGTCCCATTTTCAAAACAAGGCCCATATATGCTATAATAATAGCGGTGATAACATGGATCAAAAAAATATAGAACTGGCTTACGAGCTGGTCGATGAAATAAAGCAAACAAAAACCTACCTTGACTACGCTGAAGCACTGGCGGCCATCGAAGAAAGTGCGGAAGTGCAGGCCCTTTCAAAAGCCTTCAAGGAAGCGGAAACTGCCTACAATGACGCAAAACAGTACGGCAAGCATCATCCTGATCTGAAGAAAAGACAGCACAGCTTCCAAATGACTAAAAAAGCGTTGTTCGAACACCCACTTGTCAAAACGTTCAAGGCATCAGAAAGAGCCTTGCAGCAAATCCTTGACAATGTGGCTTCAAGCATTGCTACAAGCGTTTCTCCGAGAATCAAGGTCAACTACAACACAGGATTTCCACAGATTGGAGGCTCATCATGCAAAGTCGAAAAAGCCTGATTGTCTATTTCAAGAGCCCGAAAGTTTTAAAAAAGTTAAAAACCTATGGCAACCTCACGTATTATCACAAAAAAAGAAAATACGCAGTCCTCTATGTCGATGGAAACAAAATAGACCATCTAATTGGGGAAATCAAGAAACTTCATCACGTACGTTACGCTGAAGTCTCAAGGCTGGATGACGATCAATTCACACTTGATGATTTTGCGGATCTCGGCAAAAAGGAAGAAACGTCTTCCTCAGAGAACAAAGCGGATGATGAAGAATCTGGTGTGTCAAGTGAAAAAGCTTGACAAGCATAGCCTTCTTTGGTAAACTAACCTAGACTGAAATTAAAGGAGGAAACATTTATGGTAAAAATGCGTTTACAACGTTTCGGAAAAAGAAACCAGCCTTACTACAGAATCGTCGTTGCTGATTCTAGGCGTGCACGTGACGGGAAATATCTCGAAGTGCTTGGTGCCTATCTTCCGACAAACGATGAAGACAAACAAGTTGAAATCAATGAGGAACGCGCTCTCGTATGGCTTTCTTATGGAGCTCAACCGACAAGCACAGTTAGAAACCTACTGAGCAAACAAGGTGTAATGGAGAAATTCCACAATCAAAAAAACGCTAAATAAGGGGCGCTAAAATATGGCTGTTGATTACGAAAAGCTTATTGCGGACCTGGTCAGGCCTCTTGTCATTCACGATGAAGATGTTGCGGTCCAAAAGATCGCCGATGATGATGACAAAGTAACCATGCAGGTACTCGTACATAACGATGACCTTGGCCGGGTCATAGGCAAAAATGGTCGTATCGCTAACGCTATCAGGACCATCGCCTATGCGAGCGCATCCCGCGAGCACAAGAAAATAACCATCAATATTGATGCGTTTTGATCATAATCTCCTTTGAAGTTTTCACTTTTAAGGAGATTTTTTCAACTCATTATACTGTGACTCAGGAGGGCTTATGAAACCATTGCGTGTAGAAAACATCAGAAAAACGTTCAACCTATCCAGAAAACAGAGAAAACTTCAAAACACGGATGAAAAACGAAAAATAGCGGTTGACGGACTTTCCTTCGAAGCGAAACCCGGGGAAATCTATGGCCTGCTTGGCCCAAACGGGGCTGGCAAGACCACTACCCTAAGGTGCATATCCACCTTGATTGCGCCTGATGAGGGTGATATTACCGTCAACGGAATGAGTGTAAAAAGTGAAAGTATCAATGTGCGCCACGACATTGCTTTTTTGACTACCGAACTCAAACTTGACGAACACTTCACCCCGAACTATCTCTTTGACTACTTTGCAGATCTTCACGGGCTTGACAATGCAACCAAAAAGCATCGCAAAGCGTTCTTTTTCAAGCGCTTTGGCATTGACAAGTTTGCCGAAGTCAAGGTCGCGGATCTCTCAAGTGGGATGAAACAGAAGACCTCTTTGGCCATTGCCCTTGTCCATGATCCGGGAACGGTCGTTTTCGATGAGCCAACCACGGGGCTTGATGTCCTTACCGCAAAAACGGTGACCGATTATCTTTTGGAACTGCGAGATCAGGGAAAAGTCGTTGTGATCTCGACACATATTCTGAGTGTTGTTGAAAAAATATGCGATCGCGTCGGCATCATTGTGGACGGTGAGATCAGGATTTCAGATACTTTGGATAATGTACGAAAAGAAAGCAAAGACGGAACGCTTGAAGGCATTTTCTTTGATTACATGAGAGAAAGCGGTGTCGCAGATGCGTGATATATGGACAGTTTTCAGAAAAGAGATTTACCGCGTTTTCAGTGACAAGCGCCTTATTTTAAGTATCTTCATTCTTCCGGGGCTGAGCATATTCTTAATCTATTCACTGATGGGATCACTCCTCGGAGACATGGAAGACGACCTCGAAAGTCATGAATCGGTCATTTATGAAGAAAACATGCCGAGTGCGCTGAGAACCCAGATCAACAGTGAATACTCCGTTGAGTTTCACGACGTGGCCGATATGGAAAAAGAAACCCTTGAGGACAACGTGCTAGAAGGTGAGTATGACCTTGTCATACTGTTCGAAGAGGATTTTGAATCAAAGATTGCGAACTATGAAACCGAAGAAGCCCCAAATCTTGAAGTCATCTTCAACGAAGGGGAACAGAATTCAACGAGAGCCTACAACCAGGTCAACACCATTCTGAGTCAGTACCAACAGTCGGTCATTCAGGGTCGACTCGATAATCCCGAGGATTACCTGGTTTATGACTTGAGTGCTGTGCGGCTCGTCGATGAACAAAACGTGCTTGCCGAAGGCATCGCGAGTCTCATGCCGATGCTTATCATCATATTCCTCTTCACGGGTGCTATGAGCATCGGACCGGACGCAATCGCGGGTGAAAAGGAACGAGGCACCATCGCGACCTTGCTCGTAAGACCAATCAGACGGCGTTCAATCGCACTTGGAAAAGTTGCATCACTTTCACTGCTCGCCTTGCTCAGTGCGCTTTCTTCATTTGTCGGAATCATACTGAGTCTCCCAAGACTCATGCAGATGGATGAGGACATGCCCGACGTTTCAATTTATACGTTCCAGGACTACTTTGCGATCTTGGTGGTGCTTCTGACTACGGTTATCTTCGTCGTGGGGCTTGTCTCTATTATCAGCGCTTATGCAAAAACCATCAAGGAAGCCTCAATGCTTATCATGCCCGTATACTTTCTTGCGATTATCGTAGGCATGATGAACTCCTTCGGCGCGGATGTCAACCAGGAACTATGGGTGCATCTTATTCCCATATACGGTCAAATCAACATTCTCGCAGGGATTCTGACGTTCGACTATACGATTGCGAACCTTCTTGTGACCATGGCTTCAAGTCTCATATATACACTCGGCTTCGTCGTACTTCTTAACGTGATGTTCAACAGCGAAAAGATTATGTTCAGCCGCTAAAGGATGATTGTATGAATAAAATAGTGATAGGTACCGTGAAAAAACCACACGGTGTCAAAGGCAGCGTACGCGTCAAAAGCGAAACCGACTTTGTGGATGAACGGTTCACCGTTGGCAAAACGCTTACGCTCAACTGCAAGAGAAAAACAGAAGTTGTTACCTTGGAAGCGGTCGGCAATGGTAAAGACTCCATCATCATCAAGTTCGAGGGCTATGATACCTACGAAGCTGCGGACTCCCTTAGAAACTGCACGCTTGAAATCGACGCTGAAAAACGCCCTGAACTTGAAGAGGACGCTTTTTACTTCGACGAACTGAAGGCGTTTGAAGTGTACGCAGACGACGCGTACGTAGGAACGGTCAAGGACGTACTAGACATGCCCCAAGGCGCGATGCTAAGAATAAAAAGAACCAAGCAGAAGGATCTGCTTGTGCCGTTCATGAAACACTTTGTTTCATCTGTCGACAAAGACAAGAAAACAATGACACTTAACGATATTGAGGGATTGCTATGAGAATAGACGTACTGACGCTTTTTCCACAAATGATTGCCCCGGTGCTCGACCATTCCATTTTGAAACGTGCGCAGGAAGACAAACACGTGGAAATCCATATTCACGATTTCCGTGAATACAGTGAAGACAAGCACATGCGTGTGGATGACACGCCTTATGGTGGCGGCGCGGGCATGGTGCTCAAGGCACAACCCGTTGTGGATACGCTTCGCTCAATTGAAAACAGTGATCATGCCCTGAAAATTCTCATGACGCCCCAAGGCAAGCCTTACACGCATGAAAGAGCGCAGACGCTCATCAAAAACGATCATCTGATCATCCTTTGTGGACACTACGAAGGTTTTGACGAGCGCATTCGTGCATACTTCGACATCGAAATCTCCATTGGCGATTTCGTACTTACCGGAGGCGAAATTGCGGCGCTCGCACTCATTGATTCCGTCGTGCGCCTTCTTCCAAATGTGCTTCACAATGAAGAATCCAACAAAGATGATTCATTTGCAAGCGGTCTTCTTGAATATCCGCAATACACAAGACCACGTGTTTTCGAAGGCAAAGCCGTGCCTGATGTACTGCTTTCAGGCCATCATGAAATGATAGAATCCTGGCGCAGAGAAAAGGCGCTTGAACGGACCAAGGAAAGAAGACCTGACCTTTACGAGAAATATATTAAAAAACAGGATAAATAGTTGCGATTAAAGTTTCGATATGCTATAATTATTCGCGCTGTCAACAAATGTCTGTTCCGCTGGGATACGGTTCCAAGAGCAGGACAATTCAAATAGTCAAGGAGTGATTCCAATGTCACAGCAACTCATCAGCGAAATTACCAACGAGTACCTTAAGACTGACGTACCCGAGTTTCGTCCCGGGGACAAAGTAAGAGTCTCAGTACGTATCAAGGAGAAAACCCGTGAACGTACACAGAACTTCG
Source organism: Bacillota bacterium (assembly GCA_051745505.1). Classification (GTDB taxonomy): domain Bacteria; phylum Bacillota_I; class Bacilli_A; order Izemoplasmatales; family Izemoplasmataceae; genus M55B118. The sequence goes on along the minus strand of JBNJEC010000002.1, from coordinate 2,907 downwards.
AAGGACTTGTCATCGCCCGCCAAGGCTCAGGCGTCGGTGAAACATTCACCGTCCGCAAAGTGTCTTTCGGTGTCGGTATCGAACGTATATTCCCTATTCATGCACCGACTGTAGAAGCCATTGCAGTCATCAGAAAAGGTAAAGTTCGTCGCGCTAAACTGCATTACATTCGTGGACTTTCCGCGAAACAGGCCCGCATCAAAGAGCGTCGCTAACAATTACGATAAAAAAGCCTTTTCGAAGGCTTTTTTTATCGGAGTTAATCATGTTAAGAAAATAATGCAAATCGTATTGAAAACATTTTCATAAAATGCTATAATAATCTAAAGTAGAAAGTAGGTGGTTTCATGAGTAAAGCGACAATCTACGACGTCGCCGGCGCAGCCCGCGTCTCATTAGCAACCGTATCTCGTGCTATCAACAACCCAGAAAAAGTCAAACCGGAAACCAGGGAAAGAGTTTTGAGAGTCATCGAAGAGCTTGGGTACAAGCCCAATGCATTCGCAAGAGGGCTCGCAAGCCGCAAATCGACAACGGTTGCCGTACTTGTACCTGACATGAGTCGTGCATCCATTGCCGAGATGATGAATGGGATTGCCGATATCGCCCGTGTGTACAAGTATTCAATCCTGCTTTATATTTTGGACAATGAGGATTCTTCAGAAGAAGACGTTCTCAAGGAAATCGTCGCCGCGCAGGTCGATGGCATGCTTTATCTCAACGATGAGATTACCGATTCTCAACACGACTTCCTCAAGAAGGTTCGTGACGAGTATCAAATACCGATCGTTTTGACAAACACCATCTATCCTAAGAGCGATGAAATTCCAAGTGTTTCTATCGACTATGAACAAGCCGGATATGAAATGACCAAACGTCTGATTGAAGACGGCAGAAGTAACATCTACATGGTCTCTACCGTACGCAAGTACATGGTCAATGACTTGAAGGAGCAAGGCTACCTTCGTGCAATCAGTGAAGCCGGGCTTACCCCGCGCATCATGAGAACAAGCGGCCGTATCTCCATCAATACCGAACATTTCAACGAGTACTTCCATTCACATACCGTGGACGGAGTGATTGCGGTACGCGACTCAATCGCCGTATCATTTATCAACGTGGCTCGTCAAAATCACGTCAAAGTCCCTGAAGACATTTCTGTCGCAGGGTTCCAAAATACGAAATATTCATTGCTTTCACGTCCGAGACTATCTTGTGTTGACGTCCCAATTTACGACATTGGTGCAGTCTCAATGCGCGTGCTTACCAAACTCATGAACCAAGAAGAAATCGAAGACCGCATGGTCAAACTTGATCACGACATCATTAATCGCGGATCGACAAAACAACAGTAAGACTTTGAACAGAAGAAGTAAAATGACCATCATTCAAAGAGATCCAGTGGGGCTGTGAACTGGAAATGTGGCATTTGAAATACATCTGGGAGTCGCCATTGCAAAACAATGGACGGTGGTGCCGTTATAACCGAAAGTGTTGGAACAATCCAAAACATAGGTGGTACCGCGGACTTACGTTCGTCCTTACAGGTGCCACCTTTTTATATTTTAGGAGGTTTATCCCATGAATGTCATTGAAGAATTAAAAAAACGCGAATTGCTATATGCCATGACCGACGACTCGCTTGAGCAAGTCATGGAAAACGAAAAAGTCACATTTTATCTTGGCGCCGACCCTACTGGGGATTCTCTTCACGTTGGCCATCTCGTAACCTACCTCGTTGCGAGAAGACTCTCGAAGCATGGTCACCAGCCCATATTGCTTGTAGGCGGGGGAACTGGCCAAATAGGGGACCCGAGTGGCAAGAACACGGAAAGACCCTTACAAAGCACAAAGACTATCAAAGAAAACGTCGATAAGATTTCCACCCAGGTCAAAAAGATTCTTCCAGGCGCCATGGTCGTCAACAACTACGACTGGCTCAAGGAATACGATCTTTTCAGTTTCCTAAGAGATATCGGAAAACACTTCAATCTGAACCAGATGCTTGCGAAGGACAGCGTTCAAAGCCGCCTGGCCTCAGGCATCAGTTTCACCGAGTTCACCTACCAGATCATCCAGTCGCTTGATTTCTGGGAACTCTACAGAAAAGAAAACTGCACCCTTCAACTCGGTGGTCAGGATCAGTGGGGCAACATCACCGCAGGCCTTGAACTCATCCGCAAAAAAGAAGGCGGAAACGCGAAAGCCTACGGCCTTGTCATTCCCCTCATCACCAAGAAAGACGGTTCCAAGTTCGGCAAAAGCGAAGGGGGCGCCGTATGGCTCGACCCTGAAAAGACATCGCCTTACGCGTTTTACCAGTACTGGATCAACCTTGAAGACGACGAAGCGATGCTTCGCTTGAAACAGTTTACGGATTATACCTTCGATGAACTTGAGGCAATCAAAAAGCAGATGGAAGAAACACCGCATCTGAGACATGCGCAAAAAGCGCTCGCGAAAGCCATGACCTTGCTCATTCACAAAGAAGAAGGCCTTGAAAGTGCATTGAACATCACTGAAGCCCTTTTCAAAAACAAAATCGACACGCTGAGTGCCTCGGAAATCGAAATGGCGTTTGAAGGCTTGCCTACTACGAGTGTGAATGTGAGCCACCCACTCGTAGACGCATTGATTGAAACCGGCCTTTCCAGTTCCAAAAGAGAAGCGCGCACCATGATCAAGCAAAATGCCGTCAGTGTGAACGGTGATAAAGTGAAAGACGTTGACGCGACGATTGAACAATCGGATGCGCTTCACGGTACATACACCGTTTTGCGACGTGGCAAGAAACACTATGCGCTTATCAAACATTCCTAAGAGCAATCACATACAAAGAAAACCTCCAGTCAATTTCGACTGGAGGTTTTCATATTGATAAACAGGGAAGGGTCCCTTGGGGAGGGT
>JBNJEC010000001.1:0-69561 GCA_051745505.1 Bacillota bacterium | reverse complement strand
TTAGCAACTTCAATGGCCTTTTTGATCGCGTCTGGAACTTCCTGGGCTTTACCGGTACCAAAACCGACTTTGCCTTTTTTGTCTCCAACAACGACCAAGGCGCTGAAACGGAAGTTACGGCCGCCTTTAACAACCTTTGTTACACGGCTGATATTAACAACGCGTTCTTCGAATTGTTCTTCGTCTTTTCTGCGTTTTTTACGATTTCGTTGCATTGGCTTACCTCCTTCTTAGAATTCCAAGCCTGCATCGCGTGCTGCATCTGCGAGGGCTTTGATGCGTCCGTGATAGCGGTAGCCGCTACGGTCGAACACTACGTTTTTGATGTCTTTGTCAAGGGCACGTTTCGCGAGGTTTTCCCCTACGAATTTAGCGCCTTCTTTATTGCTTTTGTTGTCTTGTTCGGTTTCTTTTTCAAGCGTTGATGCGCTGGCGAGGGTTACACCATTCACGTCGTCGATCAACTGTGCATAGATGTTCTTGTTTGAACGATACACGTTGAAACGTGGACGAAGCGGAGTGCCCATAAGGGTTTTCCGCGCACGCAGGTGACGCTTTTTGCGCATTGAATTTCTTGATCTTTTATTAATCATATTCGTCACTCCTAACTACTATTTAGCAGTTTTTCCTTCTTTTCGACGTACTTGTTCATCTGCATAGCGAATCCCTTTACCTAGGTAAGGTTCCGGTGTGCGGACGGCACGTATTCTAGCGGCAAAAGCGCCTACTAGCTGCTTGTCTATGCCTGTAACACTGATTTGTGTGTTTTTCACAACTTCAACAGTGAGTCCTTCAGGAATATCGAGTTCAACCGGTTGTGAGTATCCCGCGTTAATGACAAGCTGTTTGCCCTTCATTTGCGCACGATATCCGACGCCGACCATTTGCAGTTGCTTGGTGTAGCCTTCGCTTACGCCTTTGACCATGTTGAGAATCAAGGCGCGGGTGGTTCCGTGTAGCATACGATGAGTTTTTGAATCACTCGGTCTAGCTACGGTAAGTGTCCCATCGTCCAATTTAACGTCCATGGATTCATGGCTGTTGAATGAAAGGGTTCCTTTGGGTCCTTTGACTTCGATGCGCCCGTTGTCAAGCGTCGCAGTCACACCCTGAGGTAAATCGATGGGTTTATGCCCGATACGGCTCATAGTGTGTACCTCCTTTGTTTGGTTACCATACGTAGGCTAGAATTTCTCCGCCAACGTTTTGTTTGCGTGCTTCACGGTCTGTGATGATGCCGTGCGATGTTGAGATGATCGCAATCCCGAGTCCGTTTAACACTTTGGGAATTTCGTCGCTCTTAGCATATACTTTCAAACCAGGTTTGGAAATGCGTTTGAGCCCTTTGATTACGCGTTCTGTTTGCACGTATTTCAGTGCGACGCGGAGTTTGTTGTAAGGTTTGCTTCTCACAACGTCAAATTTCTTTATATAGCCTTCGTCCCTAAGCAGCTCAAGCACTTCTTTTTTCAGCTTGGATGCAGGAATATCGACGGTTGGATTTTTCATTTGATTCGCGTTTCTGATACGGGTTAGCATATCAGCGATAGGGTCTGTCATTACCATGTGAATTGCCTCCTCCCAATTACTAGGAATATATATTTTACCAACTTGCTTTTTTTACGCCAGGGATTTGTCCCTTGTATGCGAGTTCACGGAAACAAATACGGCACAGTTTGAATTTACTGATTACTGCATGTGGACGTCCACAACGTTCACAGCGGGTGTATTCCCTAACTTTGAACTTTTGTTCGCGCTTTTGTTTCGCAATCATTGATTTTTTAGCCATAGATAGCCTCCTTAACTTTTTCTAAACGGCATTCCGAATTGCGCTAGAAGGGCTCTGCCCTCTTCGTCGCTTTCAGCCGTGGTTACGATAACGATGTCCATACCGCGTACACGGTTGACCTTATCGTATTCGATCTCCGGGAAGATCAGTTGTTCTTTTACACCAAGTGTGTAATTCCCGCGGCCATCAAATGCGTTCGGATTGATGCCCTGAAAGTCACGCACACGTGGAAGCGCTACATTGATGAGTTTATCCAGAAAATCATACATTCTTTCATCGCGGAGGGTCACTTTAGCACCGATCGGCATGCCTTCTCTTAGTTTGAATCCGGCAATGGATTTCTTTGCTTTAGTGATTACGGGTTTTTGGCCGGTGAGCGTAGTCAATTCTTCAACTGCGTCGTCAAGGGCTTTCGTATTGGTCACCGCGTCGCCTACACCCATGTTCACTACAACTTTTTCGATGCGTGGGGCTTGCATCACTGTAGAATATTCAAAAGTTTCCACGAGTGATGGACGGACTTCTTCATTATACTGTTTCTTTAAACGGTTCATCCACTGATGCCTCCTTTCATGTTAGTCCAGAACCTCGCCGGTTTTCTTGGAAACGCGGACTTTTCTGGTTGTTTCTTCGTTCTTTTTCGCTTCTGTGATGGTCTTGTAGCCAACCCGTGTCACATCTTTGTTTTCAACGATCATGACATTCGATGCGTGAACAGGTGCTTCGTATTCAAGAATGCCCCCTTCGGGGTTTGCTTGAGTAGGTTTAGCGTGTTTTTTAACGATGTTGACGCCTTCGACCAACACTTTGTCTGTTTTTGGATATGTTTTCAAGACAGTGCCTTCCTTACCACGGTCTTCACCGGTGATAACGCGGACTTTGTCTCCTTTGATTAATCTCATGCAGATTCCTCCTACTCTTTATAGTACTTCCGGAGCCAGCGAAAGGATTTTCATGAATCCACCCTCGCGAAGCTCGCGTGCCACTGGTCCGAAAATGCGTGTACCGGTCGGTGATTTGTCATCTTTGACAATCACTGCGGCATTATCATCAAAACGGATGTAGGATCCGTCGTTACGGCGGACCTTGTTGACAGTACGGACGATGACGGCTTTGACGATGTCGCCTTTTTTGACCGTTCCGCCTGGTGTGGCTTGTTTTACGGATGCGGTGATTACATCACCGATGGTTGCATATTTTCTTCCGGTTCCACCAAGAACTTTGATAGTCATGATCTCGCGTGCGCCGGAGTTGTCAGCGATTTTGAGTCTCGATTGCTGTTGAATCATCCTAAAGAACCTCCTTTTAAGCTCTTTTAAACAAGAACTTTACTCTCTACGATTTCGAGCAGACGGAAGCGTTTGTTCTTCGATAGTGGACGGGTTTCCATAATCTTGACAACGTCTCCGACTTTAGCTTCATTATTCTCATCGTGTGTGATGAATTTCTTGGAATGCTTAACGCGTTTTCCGTATTTCGGATGTTTGATATAGCTTTCAACGGATACCGAAATGGTTTTGTCCGGTTTGTCAGAAACCACGGTTCCGGTGAATACTTTTCGATTATTGCGTTCCATCAAATTCTCCTCCCGTTTCATTTGGCATTACGCTCATTAAGTACAGTTTTCATGCGCGCAATAGCCTTTTTGACATTGCTGATGCGAGCGGTATTTTCAAGCTGACCGGTCGCTTGTTTGAACCGAAGGTCGAACAGTTCGCGTTTGAGTGTACCGATTTCTTCGTTGATTTTAGCATTATCCCATTTGCGGATTTCGTTAGTTTTCACTAAAATCACCACTTTCTTTCTTGATCACTTTGGTCTTGACAGGCAGTTTGTGCGCTGCAAGACGAAGCGCTTCGTTGGCCACTTCTTCGCTTACCCCTGCGACTTCGAACATAACGGTTCCCTGTTTTACAACAGCGACGAACCCTTCAGGAGACCCTTTACCGGATCCCATACGAACTTCAAGCGGTTTTGCGGTTTTGGCCAAGTGAGGGAAGATTCTGATCCATACTTTCCCTTGACGTTTCATGAAACGGTTGACGGCGATACGCGCCGCTTCAATCTGGCGGCTTGTGATCCAAGCGCCTTCTAGTGATTGAAGACCATAGTCGCCGAAGCTGACTTTGGTTCCACCTTTGGCTTTTCCTTCATAAGATACACGATGAGGGCGTCTGTATTTTGTTCTTTTTGGTATTAACATAATTAGTTAGCCCTCCTTTTTTTACTAGGCAGGATTTCACCTTTGTAAATCCATACCTTAACACCCAATTTACCATAAGTAGTGTGGGCTTCTACTGCTGCGTAATCGATGTCCGCACGAAGTGTGTGAAGTGGAACGTTCCCTTCACTATACCCTTCTTCGCGGGCGATTTCCGCTCCGCCAAGACGACCTGATACAAGTGTCTTGACACCTTTTGCTCCACTGCGCATTGCACGTTGGATTGCCATTTTCTGTACACGTCTGAATGACGCACGGTTTTCAAGCTGACTTGCAATACTGTCTGCAACAAGTTTAGCATTCAATTCTGGTTTTTTGACTTCAACCACATTGAGAATGATTTGCTTGTCTGTAAGTTCTTTCAGTTTTGCAACTACAGCTTTCTTAACAGAACCTTCACGACCGATAACCATACCTGGTTTGGCGGTGTTTACCGTAATGACTATTCTATTTTTCAAACGTTCGATTTCCACTTTGGAAACCGCAGAGTTTTCATAGAGTTCCTCTAACATTTCGCGAATCCTGATGTCTTCATGGAGAAGATCGGCGACATCGTTCTTATCCGCGTACCAACGAGAATCCCAGTCTTTGATGATGCCAACTCGTAATCCTACTGGATTGACTTTCTGACCCATAAGATTCCCTCCTTTACTCTTTTTCAGCCACGACGATGGTCGTGTGGCTGGTTCTTTTCAAGATTTGTGTTGCGCTACCTTGGGCACGAGGACGAATACGTTTCAGTGTAGGTCCTTCTCCAACGTAGATTTCTTTGATATACAGATTTTCTGTATCCATGTTGTAGTTGTGTTCAGCATTGGCTACCGCACTTTTCAAAAGTTTTTCAACCACCGGTGCAGCAGCTTTTGGTGTATGTTGCAAGATCGCCAATGCTTCTCCGACGTCTTTCCCTCTGACTAAATCAATAACCAGCTGTACTTTGCGTGAAGCAATGCGTACTGTTTTAACTTGTGCTTTGGCTTCCATGATATCCACCTCTACTTCCTGATTGCTTTCTTGTCTTTTTCGTGTCCGCGGAAAGTCCTTGTAGGAGCGAACTCTCCAAGTTTATGACCGACCATGTCTTCAGTGACATATACAGGAATGTGTTCTCTACCGTTGTAAACGGCGATGGTGTGTCCAACGAATTGTGGGAAGATGGTCGAACGTCGGGACCACGTTTGAATCACTTTCTTTTTGTTGTCTTGGTTCAGTTTTTCAACTTTGTTCATTAAATGCTCGTCGCAAAACGGGCCTTTTTTGATTGAACGTGCCATATGAGTTCCTCCTTTCTATTTTTTCTTGCGTCTAACAATTAGACGACTGCTGGATTTTTTCTTACGACGGGTTTTGAGACCAAGCGTCGGTTTACCCCATGGGGATACAGGGCTTTTGAGTCCGATAGGCTGACGGCCTTCCCCACCACCATGAGGGTGATCGGTTGGGTTCATAACTGAACCACGGACGGTTGGGCGGATACCGCGATGACGGTTTCTTCCCGCTTTACCATAGTTGACGAGTTCGTAGTCTTCGTTTCCGACTTGACCAATGGTTGCACGGCAAGTGCCTAGAATCTTGCGAACCTCACCAGAAGCGAGTTTGACAAGGACGTACTTGTCTTCGCGTCCAAGAATCTGAGCGCGAGTTCCTGCTGAGCGAACCAGTTGAGCACCTTTTTTAGGACTGAGCTCGATGTTGTGAATGATGGTACCTACTGGAATTTCCTTGAGCAGTTTCGCGTTTCCGACTTTGATATCGGCTTCGCTTCCTGAGAGGATTTTATCTCCAACAGAGAGTTTCTTCGGAGCTAGAATATAACGCTTATCACCGTCCAAATAGTGGACCAAAGCGATGTTTGCGCTACGGTTTGGATCGTATTCAATGGTTTTAACGCGTCCTTCAATGCCGTCTTTGTCGCGTTTGAAGTCGATAAGACGGTATTTGCGTTTTGCGCCTCCGCCATGGTGACGGACAGTCATTCTACCTGTATTGTTGCGGCCTGATTGCTTAGGAAGCTTGACCAGGAGTGAACGTTCAGGAGAATGCGTAGTGATTTCCGCGTTGTCAAGACGTGTCATGTGTCTAGTACCGTTTGTTGTTGCTTTTAATTTCTTTAAAGCCATTTCGCTAACCTCCTTTTTCGCTGATTAGTTACGCTGAGAAAATTTCAATACTGTTGTCTTTGGCAAGTTCTACGATGGCCTTGCTCACTTTGGCTTTGTAGCCTTCGTGCTGGCCAACGCGGCGTTTCTTGCGTGGACCGTTTAGAACGTTAACGTTCAAGACCTTAACGTCAAACAGTTTCTCTACAGCATTTTTGATTTGAATTTTATTGGCGCGAGGATCGACTGAGAACGTATATTTGTTCTGGTCTTCCACGAGCTGCATGCTTTTTTCTGTGATGATTGGGCGCTTAATGATTTCTGAAGCCAACATTATGCAAGCACCTCCTCATAAGATTTGACGGCATCCTGAGTTGTGACGATTGTTTCATTTGCAAGAATATCGTATACACTTGTATTTGAAACAGTCTTCACTTGAACACCCGGGATGTTTCTCGCTGCACGTTCGATGTCAGCGACAGGTTCGCTAAGTACGATGAGTGTCTTACCTTCAACGGAAAGGTTGTTGAGAACCTCTACCATGTTTTTGGTTTTGACAGATTCAAGGTTGATTGAGTCCAAAACCAAGAATTTTTCATCGCGGACCTTGAGTGAAAGGGCAGATTTAAGCGCAAGTCTTCTGACTTTGCGGTTAACTCTTAAAGTGTAGTCTCTCGGTGATGGACCGAAAACTACGCCTCCGCCAACCCATTGAGGTGAACGGATAGACCCTTGACGGGCACGGCCCGTTCCTTTTTGACGCCATGGTTTGCGTCCGCCCCCGCGTACTTCACTGCGGGTTTTGCTTTTGTGTGTGCCCTGACGCATGGCTGCGCGCTGGGCTTTGACTACGCTGTATAATGCTTCTTCGTTGGGTTCGATTCCAAAAACTGTATTTTCCATGTCGAGTTCTTCGACATTGTTACCAGTTTGATTCAACACTGTGACTTTTGGCATTCCAAGTCCTCCTTTCGGGTACTATTCCGCAGACTCTTCTGAGCTGCTTTGATTTTCGAATTGTGCGGGATCAAGGGGATCGATCGCTGGGGCTTTGACACCACGACGTACGACTACCAATCCTTTTTTCGGTCCTGGAACGTTTCCTTTAACAAGGAGAAGATTGCGTTCCGGATCGACTTTCACGATTGTAAGGTTTTGAATCGTGACTGTTTCATGTCCCATGTGTCCTGGAAGTTTCTTACCTTTCAGTACATGGTTTGGCGCGATGGTTCCCATTGAACCAGGGCTTCTGTGATAGTGAGAGCCGTGAGACATTGGACCGCGTCCTTGATTGTGTCGTTTGATCGAACCTTGGAACCCTTTACCTTTTGAAGTTCCTGTAACGTCAACGATTTCGCCAGTTTCAAATATATTGACTTTAATCTCTTGACCTACTTCGAAATTCGCCATGGTTTTTCCGGCGATTTCTCTAACGTAGCGCTTAGGGTTACTGTTCGATTTAGCGGCATGTCCTTGTTCGGACTTGTTGGAGCTTTTTTGGCGCTTGTCCTTGAATCCAAGTTGTAGCGCTTGATACCCGTCGTTTTCGACGGTTTTTTTCTGGAGAACAACGTTCGGTTCACAACTAACGACTGTTACTGGGACAAGATTGCCTGCCTCGTCGAAAATTTGTGTCATACCTTCTTTTGTTCCTAAGATACCTTTGGCCATGAGTACACCTCCTGATAATTTTTAAGTTATTTCAAAATGATATCTACACCGGATGGTAAATCCAAGTGCATGAGACTGTCGATGGTTTGCGGATTCGGATCCACAATATCGATAAGGCGTTTGTGTGTACGACGCTCGAATTGTTCACGAGATTTCTTGTTTACGTGAACACTGCGCAGAATTGTAAACACCTCTTTTTCAGTTGGCAACGGAATCGGACCGGAAATCTTTGAACCAGTCTTTTTCACCGTATCAACAATTTTCTTGGCTGATTGATCCAACAATCTGTGATCGTAAGATTTCAACCGAATACGAATGTTTTGGTTTGCCATTCTTGTTCCTCCTTTCGCCTACATCAATGTATAGACTTGCTCCATGGAAATTCCTTGACTACGCGTCACAGGCATCAAGACAACGCCTATAGGCGTGTCAACAACCTCCCACTTCACAGCCGACTTCTTAAAAGTCTTTAGTATGATAACAAACGCTTATTGTTATTTCAAGGCATTTGTATAAATAATTCAAAATAGTTTAAAGTCCCCTCCATAATTATAATGGAGGAGACCCTTTTTTAGGCTTTGGATAAGCGATTAATTCTTTGATAACTTTCTATAATTTATAACGCGCACACGTGGGAGAAAAATGTTGACTCATTCTTCTTTGAGCCTGAGTTCTTCAATCCTGGTTTCGATATATTCGTGAATGGTGCGTCCTTTTTTTAATTTTTTAGTGAATGATTCCTTGATGCTCACCAGATCATCAGCCAGATGGACAATCCAGCTTTCTCTGTATTTCGGAGGTCTCAGGTTTAGCGGAAACATGTGTCTCAATATGGCGTCTTTTTCCTTTTTCGAAAGATCAAACAATGTTTCTGCGTTTTCAAGAGCCTTTCTTGCATGGGTAAATCCATGTTTGTTGAAACCGCGTTTTCGTTTTCTTTTGCCCTCAAGATGCCAGTCATAAAGAAAGAAGTCATGCAAAAGCGCAGCCCTTACAACAGTACGGGTATCGCACTTTCTTTTCTTGCACATGGTAAACGCTTTGTAGGCAACACTGATGGCGTGGTCGTAAACGCTGATGCTTCCGTGTTGAACGTAGGCTTTCTGACTCTGAAAGGTCTCATGCAGGATAATATCCTTGCCATAATCAAAAAACACTTCAAAATCATTCATCATCGGATGCCTTCTTGTCTTTTTTTTCGTTATCTTTTAGATTGATTTTCAAATTCGGAAACCCCTTGGTCAAGTGACTGGTTGAAAGTTTGACGAGAAGAGACCTTATTTTTCCGTACTCTTGTTTTGCCTTTTCATCGGAGTCGACGGCAAAGTATCGTTTCAGTGCATCAAGACGTTCTCGCACTTCGCCCATGGGACGGTTGTTTTTAAGAGCATAGAGGGCTGACCTCAAGGTTTTCTTTGCATTGGTGATCTGAGAAGTCTTTGCGGCATCCATATAGGTCTCAGTGTTGACAAGCAGCATTTCCAAACGGCTCTTGAGCAAAATGATTCTTGTCTTGAAATCGAAAAGCATGAATATGGTGAGTGTCATATCCACTATTAAATATGACCCAAGAAAATACGTTGCGACTCTTTTATAAGTGGGGGAGAGTGCGTCAAGATAGGGATAGATATAAGGGACGTGCACGAAGGTGAAAAGAATAGTTCCCATTACTCCCCAAATCAGGGAATACTTTAGTGAAACAAAGCCTTTGTAGTTGAATCGTTCCTTTGAGTAATCCCACCACCGCGCTTTGAAAAAGCGATATAAAAGCGCCCCTCCAACAAGTTCAAGAAGGGAAGTAACCAGACTTATAAGTACAAAGACTATGATTAAACGCAAAGGATTGAAAGAAGAAAAGTCTGCATCAAACAATCGAATGACAAGCAAGTGAAGAGACAGGGCACTCAACCCATAGATTGGTACCAGAGGTCCGTTTACAAACCCTCTGTTCACAAACTTATGATGTTTGTATAGGTAAAAAACAACTTCGAGAATCCAGCCTAAAAAAGCATAGGTAAAAAACATGAGTACGAAGGTCATAAACGTCCTCCTTTCATCACTTGTCATATTCATTATAGTGCTTTTACAAGAATCTTACAATGAATCGTGCCTCCTTAGAGGCGCAGATTCAGTCAATGTTTTTCATAGTTGCGAGCATGACGGCCTTGATGGTATGCATACGGTTTTCCGCCTCATCAAAGACGACACTTTGATTCGATTCAATCACTGAATCGGTGGCTTCAAGTTCTCCATTTTGAATGACAGGAAAATCATTTTTAAACGTCGTTGCGATTTCCATGCCGACTTCTGTATCTGTACCGTGAAATGCCGGAAGACAGTGCATGAATATCGCTTCATCAGATGCGTTTTCCATGATTTCGTCATTCACTTGATAGGCATGAAGCTGTTCAATTCTGTTTCTCCAGGTTTCCTTGGACTCTCCCATTGATACCCATACGTCCGTATAAACCACGTCCGCATCCTTGGTGCCTTTCCATTTGTCTTCTTCAAGGGTGATGCTGCCGCCTGATTCCTTTGCAAAGGCTTTGCACTTTTCCACAAGTGAAGGGTCTGGCCACAATTCCTTTGGCGCCACGGCCTTGAAATTCATACCCATCTTCGCTGCCCCAATCATGAGACTGTTGCCCATGTTGTTGCGGGCGTCCCCCACAAAACTGAAATTGATGCCTTCTAGACGACCGAACTGTTCTTTGATGGTCAGAAAGTCCGCAAGAATCTGTGTCGGGTGATACAAATCTGTGAGACCGTTCCAAACTGGGACACCTGAAAAATCACCAAGTGCCACCACATCTTCGTGGAGATAGCCTCTGAACTGGATTCCGTCAAACATTCTTCCAAGAACCCTGGCGGTATCCTTGATGGATTCTTTTTTCCCCATTTGCGAGCCTGAGGGCCCAAGATAAGTGACGCCCATTCCAAGGTCATAGGCCCCCGCCTCAAATGCACAACGGGTTCTTGTTGAATCTTTTTGAAAAAGCAAAACCACATTTTTTCCTTTTAGGTGCTGATGGTCAATTCCGGATTTCTTTTCATCCTTGAGTTGTTTTGAAAGATCGAGAAGATAGGTGATTTCTTCACTCGAATAGTCGAGCAGTGTAAGAAAGTTTCTTGATTTAAGATTCATTGTGTGCCCCTTTCTTGACTCTAATTATTGGCATGCTCATACATCTGGGTCCTCCGCGTCCTCGCGAGAGTTCACTGGATGGAATTTCCAGCACGGTGATGCCTTTTTCTCTCAAGAGACGATTTGTGACATGGTTTCTCGAATACGCGATGACTTTCCCCGGTTCCACCGCCAATGTGTTGGCGCCATCGTTCCATTGTTCGCGCTCGCTGTCAACAACGTCCTTGCCGCCACACGATATGAGTTCCACAGGAATCCCAAGATGTTTTTCAAGAATCTTGTCGAGTGTGGTGACGGTTTTTTCAATGTTCAAGGCCTCACCGTCTTTGGTGATTTCGAAGATTGTCATCGTGCTAAGCACACCACTGTGAACGGTGAAAACCCCAGTATCCACCTGGGTAAAGACCGTATCCAGATGCATGAAAGCTCTGGTATTTGGGATGTTGAAGGCCAATATCGTTTTGAAGGATTCGTGTTGTTTGAAGAGTGCCCTTGCAAGGTCTTCGATGGCATAGGGATTCGTTCGCATGCTTATGCCGACGGCAAGTGTTTCTGAATCAAGAACGAGCACATCGCCACCTTCAATCGCATGTTCCTGATTGCGTGTATAGTATGTTGGAATTTCTTGGTCTTTGAAACGGGGGTGGTTTTTAAGCAGGAAATCCGAAAACAGCGTTTCCCGTTGTCTTGTAGCGGTATACATATGGTTGATTGCGACACCGCTTCCTATGCTTGAAAATGGATCTCTTTGAAATAGAATATTCGGCATGGGGTCGGTGTAAAAAGGGTATTCGTTTTCAAGCATTTCCATGATGGTACCACTGAAATGTTCTGGAATTTCCGTTTTCTTGATTCCAGCTATCATTTTCTCAATCATGGCTTTTGTTTCCATTTTTTTAAGATAGACGTAAATGGCGTCGGTCGCACTCTTGTTTGGAATTCTGCTTTCTTTGATGAACTGACGGATGAAAGCGTCCTTTTCCTTTTCACTTACGCTATCGAGGGCTTCGCTGACAAGATCAGTCAGATAAAGCACTTCGACCCCTTCTTTTCGCAAGGTTTCCGCGAACGCGTCGTGTTCTTCCTGTGCGACATCCAAAAACGGGATGTCATCAAACAATAGACGGTCCAACACTGATGGGGTAAGGTTCTCAAGCTCTTTTCCTGGTCTATGCAGAAGAACTGTTTTGAGTTTCCCTATTTCCGAGTATACATTGATCATGCAATCACTTCCTATTTTTATAGACTCTGGGCACCCGCTTGCCTACCAAGCAAAGCACCTCGTAACTGATGGTGTCTGTTCTATTTGCAACCGTATCCGCGGTCACGGTGTTTTCGCCAAAAAGGATGACTTCGTCTCCTTCTGAGACAGTGGTATCCACCCGGATGAAGGTCATATCCATACAGATTCTTCCAACAATGGGGAATTTTTTCGCCCCGACCAGGACATCGCCACCCTGGTTCTTTCTAATCCATCCATCCCCATACCCAACAGGGAGAATTGCGATTCGCTCTTTTTCTGTGGCTTCATAGGTGATGTTGTACCCAAGTTTCTCCCCGGGTTTCAGTTCCTTGATTTGCGCTACGTGTGTGCGGAGTGTCATGGCCGGTTTCAAGTAGTTGACATCTTCTTCAAGGCTGTAGCCATACAATGATATGCCTACACGTGAATGGGTTGTGGCTTCCAAATCGTTTTCGTATTTGATGGTTGCTGATGAATTGGAGGCGTGAATGATTGAGGGTTTCCAGGGGAGTCGCTTCACCACGTTTTTGAAAAGGGTCTTTTGTTTTAAAAAGTAGGCTTCGTCGGAATCCGCTGTTGCGAAATGCGTGTAAAGTCCTTCAAGATTAAGGTTTTCCTGTTTTAAAGCGATATCGAAGACTTCGTCAATCGTGGCTTTGTCCTGTAATCCGAGACGATGCATACCTGTATCGACTTTGACATGGAATCTTAATGGCCTAGAGAAAGCTTTGGTCGCTTTCCACAATCTTTCACCAGTAAGTGTGAAGATGAAACCGTGCTTTGAAACTACTGACAAGGCATCTTCATCAAGCGGGCCCATGATGAGGATATCGATATCGAGCGAAAGCGCGTCAAGGGCCAATGCTTCTTCAAGAAGACTGACCGCAAAAAGGCGTACATCATGATTATAATACAAATGCTTGGTAATTGCATCCGCACCATGGCCATAAGCGTCAGCTTTCACTACCGGGATCAATGTCGTATCCTTTGCACGTTCACTGAGTGTCTCAAAATTGTGTGATATGTTCTCAAGATTGATGCTTGCGACCGTCTTTCTATGGATTTCAGTCATAGTCTTTCTCCACATAAGGTGACGTCATCAATGAAAGAATGCTTCCGTAAGTCAACTTGAAAGTGAGTATATCGCCGACTTCATAGCGTGTTTCACTGTCTGTCACATCAAGAATGATGTGATCGCTGCTGCTACCTAGAATTGTAACGTTTTTGTCCTTGGGTATCAATTCAGTATAGTCCACATCCTGCTTGCCCAGTGAAATGATGGCACGTTGCCTGATTCCCTTGTCTTCAAATTCAGGGGTTTTGCCAAAGGCGTTCATACCGATTTCACCTTCAGGATAAGTCGGTTTTTCCTTGAGTTCGATGATTTCGGCTTTCAAAGTGAATACATCATCATACAAGCCTTCAAGAATTTTTCCATAACTTGTTTCCCTTCCAAGTACGAGGGCTTCGCCAATCCTCAGATTGTTGATTGAAGTCGGTGTGGTCTCCAAGAACGCCAGATGACTGGAATTCCCCCCCGATACGATTGGCAATCTGCGTCCAATCATTGTTTCAACATGTTTCACTATATCGTCAAACTTTTTAGTTGTCTCACTTGTAGGAAGCACTCCGCCATAACAGGTCACATTGGTGCCGAGTCCATAAAGTTCGATGTTTTTCAAATCTTCAATACTCACAATGATGTCTTTCAAATCTTCTTTGTAGAAGACGCCTTCTCTTAAGTCTCCCACATCAATCATGAGAATAATCTTGTGTACCATGTTCATGCTTTTAGCTGCCTTGTTGAGTTGTTCAATGGTGTTCCATTCTGAATTAAGAGAGATATCGGAATGTTTAACAGTTTCAAGAACACTTGAAGGCGAAGGCAATCTCAAAAGGACTTTTAAAGCTTCAGTTTCAATGTTTTTTAGGTTTTCAAGACGAGAATCAGCCAAATAAGCGACGGATTCTTCATTCAGCACATCTACCAGAGGCTTAACTGCACAAAAAACCTTGGTCACAGCCATCATGGTGATTGTCCTTTCCCCTAGCAAGGCTTTCGTTTTTCTCACATTGTGCCGATATTTTTCAACCTTTATTTTAATTCTTGGATAAGTCATTATGTGCCTCCATCCTCAATGAGCGAAGTATCAGAGTTTTTGAGCGTTTTGGATATTCAAGAGAGAGTACGCCAGCTGCGCCCAGTATATAGTCATGATCCTTGTGAATTTTGACAGTGTTCTCAGGCATCATTTTGTTGGGTCGCTTTTTGATATAATCATGGATGATTGTTTCCGTATCTTCCAGATTAACAAGCGCGCCACCGGTCAATACGATATGCTGCACCTTCGAAACATCCCTGCCTTCGGGGATGACTTTTCTGCCAGAAGATGTGTAGACCTTTTTGAGATCTCCAACATGCCTATCCAGCGCTTTGAACACGCATAGTCTTGTCAATTCCTTCACAAAGGCTCTCTCAACAGCACTCCTTGGAATGTATGAATAGTTTTGTTTCAAGTTTCGAAGCGTTTCTTCGTCTGTGGATGCCCCGGCAATAAATGCTTTTTCATCCATCCACTGCCATACGTTCTGGGCATTGATGAAAACGCCAAGATCGCCTTCTACTGTTCTTTTTTCCTTGGGCTCACCTTCTAGATGTTCTTCATATTCTTCGCGTGGGGTCGTGATTGAGTGTACGTCCGTTGTTGCCCCGCCAACGTCAATCACCATGAGGTTGCCAATCTCTTCATTGAGTTTCATGGAAGCTTCCATGACAGATCCCGGAGTCGGCATAATGGCCTTGTTGACAAGGGTTCTTACATATTCCATGCCTTTCGCCTTGGTGATGTTTTCTTCAAAAAGCCTATAGATCATTCTTCTCAAAGGATGGATGTTCATATAGTCTACGCGGGGATAGACATTCTCAGTAATATGCAGCAAATCCTTTTGAGAACTGTTTTCAAAAAGTTTTCTGATTCTGTAGTGGTTGTCAATATTGCCTGCATAAACGATGGGGACATTCAACTTCAGAGCCTTGATCTTTTTGATGTTTTCATAAGCGGTTCTCTTGTCACCGTAATCCGTACCACCTGAAACGAGCACGATGTTGGGTCTGTGTAACTTGAGTTGCTCCAAATCATCCCACTCTAGATTCCCTGACGTAATTAAATCTATATTCGCGCCCGCATTCAAAGCCGCTTCCTTGGACGCTCTTACTGTCATGTCGTGCACCAAGCCCGACACACTCATTCTAAGGCCTCCGGCTGCACTCGAAGCCGCAAACATCTCTTTCCATTCAATGGCTTCAGACAACCGTTTTTCAAGATCTGTAAGAGCTTCTTCAAGTCCCTGATTCACATCGGTCTTTACCGTCGTATTTGCAACGCCTCTGCCTAGAAACTGCACAACGTCATGAATGTTGAAGGCATTGACAACGGTAGTGGTGCTCCCTATTTCTGCGACCAGAACATCAATCTTCATGATTGGTCATAGCCTTGTGGCACTTGATCATGAAACTGGCAATATGTAGCCCGGAAGTTCCTCTGCCAAAGCCTTGATCCATCTTGTTCTTTCTGGCAATTTCCGGCGTAACCTGCGTCCCACCGGCAATCAGTATCAGTTTGTCTCTCACGCCGCGTTCAACCGCATATTCATGCAGTTTTCTCATGTTTTTGTAATGCACATTGTCGTGAGAAATGATGGTGGATATCAAAATAGCGTCCGCATCCATCTCGATGGCGGCGTCGACGAATTTTTCAATGGGCACGCTCGTACCCAGGTAAGCATATTCAATGCCATATTTTTCCACACCACCGTGTTTGATATCAAGGACTTCACGCATACCCACACTGTGTTCATCATCGCCGCCGGTGCCGGCTACTACTTTCATTGGATGTTTCTTGATATAATCAAACACTTCGTCCTCACTCATTGTATCAAGCAATTCAGGAAGTTCAAGCTTGGAGGTGTCAATATCGAAATCCACACGTCCTTTGATTTGGACGCGTGTGCCTTCGCTTGGATGAAGCCTTTCCTTGTGGATGACTTCCACATCCATCAGGTTCATGTTCTCTGCTGTCTTGATAGCTGCAGCTCCTGCAACCCTTTCTTCAAGCGGGAAGAAAAGATCAACCGTAACCACACCGTCTCCCAACCATTCGACTTCGGGTTTGACATAGTCCGTGTTCCGGTATTTTTTTGTTGCTTCCATTCGAAGGTATACATTGTCTGAATCATCGAGTTCGTCTATGTACTGAATCTTATCGGGTTTTTCAAAGGTTGAGCCGTCTATTAAAGAAGCTGGATTGTCTTTGGCGGATTCATCATATTGAGCGACATTGTTATAGCCAAAGTGAGCGGTAACCGGAGCCATGTAATCTTCATCTCTTTTGATGACACTACCTGCACCTATACCACCGTCTACTTCTCGCTTGATACCATCGGAATTTCTAGCGGGGTATTCTCCACTATCAACGAACATTCCAGCTTCAACTGCTTCATAGTAGCCACCGATTTCCTTGATTTCTTCAAGCATGAGAATGGCACGTTCCTGGATTTCTCTTTTCTTCTCCTTGATATACCCTTCATCCTTGATATCCACCATGCCAAGCAGATCGTCCATGCCCATCATAGCCTGTTTGGTTGTATCAAGCGCTTCTATATTGTATACATGCCATGGGACGTTTCTTCCTTCATCCGGGGTGATGGTACTTTGGATATCGGCTGAAGTCAGTCTTGAGATAAGTAGATTGAGCACGTGGGTGACTGTGGCTTCTCTTGTTGAAGAGTCCATGTACTTCGTATTCATCTGTGCTCTGATTTTGTATTTGTCAAAAAACTCTCTAAGTGCTACTGCGTAAGGAAGATTCAACTTCAAATCTGGAGAAGGTGGTGCAGCTGGTGGCACTGAAGAAAGACAGATGTTTTCAGGTTTGATGCCAACCATCTCACTGAATACGGAGTTCATTGCATGTTGAACAAGCAATTCCGGCATGACTTTCCACGCATCTCTTGCCGTGGCATTTGCATTGTGTGCGCCATCAATTTGTGCAATGTTATCATAGGCGAGAATTTTTTTGCTTTCAGCGGCATCCACAAAGCTTCTTATCATGTTGATGTTTCTGTAAAGAATATTATATTGAGGATCCTGGTGGGCACCATTGACGCCTTCTTCTGCGAAAAGCACCGCGATTTCCGGGCCGGCTACACCAGACACATAGGAATGATAGTTTATGGGTCTTCCAACTTCTTCTTCAATGAGATCAAGTGCTTTTCTTTGAGCCCTAATTTGTTTTCTAGTGATTGGGATGCCCCCAACACCTTGTGGCGTGCCTTCAAGCAACCCGTCAAAGTGGGATTGTCCCGCCGTTCTTATGACCATGATATGGTCTGCGCCATGATAGGCAGCCATGCGCATCCTTCTGATGTCGTCTTCAAACCTTCCAGAAGCGATTTCTGCTGTCACAACCGCATCCGGTTGTGGATCTATGCCTCCAAGGAACCTGGCACTTTGAAGTGGGACAGAACGTTTCAAAGGCGTGCTGGACTGTACGAAATCAAAAGGCCCCATTGTTTGGGGACCAACCTTGCGCCAGGTCCAGCCATGTCTTTTGGGATGATACGATTCAAGATCTTTCAGAATGTTTTCTATATCCATTTTACTGTTCGGGTCAAGATTCTTCATGAATATCAAAAACCTCCCTCAAATACACGATATGTTCGCCCTGGGCCAAAGCCATTCCGGCATCTCTAAAATCCAAGCTTTTGTCTTTGGCTACACGGTATACGCAGTGTCCGGCACCTTTTGACAACAGATGGTTTTCATAAAGCACATCAACAATGTCTTTGCATTCAATACTTGAAAACCCCATGCGTAAAAGGACGCTTCTTTCTATTGATTTCGATGTATAGTGTTTCCCCATGTCAAAAAGTGGTTTTACAATATCTTCAGTCAAGTTGAAGAAATAATTCTTGAGTTCCTTGTCGCTCATGCCTTTAAGATGTTCGCGTCGTGTTTGGTAATCATCATTTCTTTCTTTCATCGCGCACCTCCTTGAGTAACGTATCGATTTCATCCTGGTCAATCCTGAGTTCCTGTTCAAGAAAAATAAAATCTTTCAGTGTCAATTCGTTATCCATGTACCGTTTGAGATATGTCTTTTGAATGTGTCTGAGAGGGATTTCCTTCAAAAGAAGATCTCCACCACTTTCAGGGAAAATGATGTTTTTACCCGGCACTTCTTCCAAAGGCTTTCCGAACTTCAGGTCTATACCGTTTTCCTTTGCGAATGCAAGTTGGGCATTGTGGTGTTTTCCTGCCCCAGTATATTCAGTCTCCTGAACGACAATGATTTCATCGTGTTTCATTTTCTGTGCAAGACGGAACGCCACAGCAAGGCTCGTGTTTCCTGCTGGTCCTCGTTCCATGCCTTCAAGAGCAGCCAGGGCTTCGGTAATGAAAAAGACGCTCCCCTGGTTGACCACGTAGTACTTGTCCGCATATCTAAGCGGCCTTGCGGCACTTCTTGGGACGTCGCTACGGTCGGGATTAATTGCGAATGGAATGCCGAATCCGGTGTGTCCCGTCGTAAAAGATTTCTTGTTGAAATGATTGTCATTAGCCATATGAAGCCCTCTAAGATTCACGCTTGCCGCGTACACACCCGTATTGTGGGAACCTGCGCGGTTTAATCCTCTAGCAGTCCCCGTCAGATTGCCTCCACCAGCGTTAGTGGCTATGACAAGTTCAGGAAATTTCCCATAATCCTTTTTCGTCTCCTGTGCGATTTCATATCCAAGGGTTTCAATACCGAGAATGCCATACGGAGAATAAAGTGACGCATTGAAGAACTTTGTTACATCCAGCAAATGCAAGAAAGTGTAAAAGAGTTCAGGGCCCACACTAAGTTGAATGACTTCCGCTCCATAGGATTCGCAAGCCCTGGCCTTTTCAAGAATTTCAGGTTGTGCTTTTCCTTTTGAGTCGAAGCATTCCTGTATGATGATGCACTGGAGTCCGTATCTTGCGGCCATGGCCGCTACTGCAGCGCCGTAGTTTCCGCTGGTAGCCGCAATGACACCTTTGTATCCCAATTCTTTCGCTTTGTGAACACTCATTGCTGCACGTCTAGCCTTGAAAGATCCACTCAGATTTGCCGCTTCATCCTTTAGAAGAATTCTTGCGCCATAGCCGTCCTCAGAAAACTTCCTTGCATATTCAGTCAAATTCTTCAACTCGGTCAGCGGCGTATTTCCGATCATGTTCTCTTTTTGTATGTTAATCACGTCTTCAAAGGTATATCCGGTAGAAGCCATGAGTTTTTCGTAATTGAACCCTATGCCTTCGGTCTCGAATTCTGAATAATCAAGACCAATAGAACGTTTGATGATTTCGCTTTTTCGTTTATCGAGTTTTTCAATGTTAAACGCCATATTCGTATTAAACATCATCGTTACCCCACATTTCAGAAAGAATGGTTTCTCTTACCTTCCCAAGTTCTTTGACATATCCACCGAAAGTGTGGGTATGAGAAGGTTCCACATCAATAATCACGCCCTGTACAAATCGACCTGTAAGTGTTTCTACAGGCGCTTTGTCCTTCAGTTCGCCATCTTTAAGGAGTTTTCCTTTTATCCAACCGGTCAATGGGGTGTTTGCGGTTGCTTCAGGCAAAGTTTCCAAGCGTTCTCCCGGTTTCAGATAATCCTTGGTAATCTTAACGTACGTTCCTTTTTTGATACTCATCCTGCATGCCTCCTTATGTGCACCAATTATTTAGATATTGCGCGTGGAACAGGTAAATCAATCATGGTTTTTAACCCTGGGTCAGCTTCAATGACGCTTGGTATTGAATTGACACACATGGCAACGGTACCAATACCGCCTTCAATTTCTGGTTTAATTGAAAGTTTGATTTCTGGTGAACCATGTAGTGTCACATAATCACCAGTCTCAATGCCCTCAGCCCCCGGTTCGATTTGCTGTGGATGTTTCATGATAATGAAAGGTTTTCCGTTCACTGTAGCTTCAGCTGTCATGTTGATACCCGCAACCGTTCCTTTAAGCGCTTCACCATAAGGACTTTTTCTATCGACTTTAGTAACGATAGGTTCCATTTTCTGGCTGAACGCTTCTATTTCAATATTGAGAGCTTCCGCCATCATATAAACACTTTCTTTGAATCCCACGTGTCCTGCAAGTTCATTTAGCTTTCTTTTCGAGTTAAACGCTTCAAGAGTCAGTCCTACACCTTGTTCCTCCATTACGGTTTTTCCAAAAGGTGAAAGGCTATTGACTCTGGTGACCTCTATTTTTTCAACGTGTTCCATCGCAGCGCTCATAAAAATAGGCAACAAATCCATCACGAAGCCTGGATTAATGCCTGTTCCTAAGACAGTCACATTGTTTTTTATGGCGAGTTCATCGATTTTATTGGCTAAATCAGATTCGCTTGCATAGGGGTAAGCCATTTCTTCAGCCGTACTGATTACATTAATACCTTTTTCAACAATCTTTTCAATTTTGGAATAAGTTTTTTTGACGAAAGAATCTGTCGCAATCAACACAAGATCCAGGTCCTTGTTCAATACTATGTCAATGTCATTTTGAATAGGCAAGTCTCGATTTTTGTTGATAGTGCTTAAAATATCTCCTAAAGATTTTCCTTCGAATGAAGGATTGGTATCGCATATGCCTGCAATCTCAACCCCCTCTTTTGAATCAATCATTTTTGCGATGCCCTGGCCCATTGCTCCAAAGCCCCATAAAGCTACACTTTTGCGTCTCATGCCATCCACCTTTCAATCATTATATTTATGCCAAATCCATAATAACATAAAAACCCTTACATTTGCAGCATATAAAGAAAAAGCTCCGCTTTAGCAGAGCTTTATATCATAAATCGTTATTCTGATACTCGATGATTTCACCAAGAATTCTTTGATCGGCGTCCAACCAATCCAATTTCATCAACTCATTGGTATTTATCCATTTGACCTGATGGTGAACATTCACATTAATTTTTCCACTTTCGATGCTTGCTGAGAAGGCCTTCAAAACTATGGAACCATTAACAGTCTCATGACCTGTCTCTACTATGAGCGAATGGACTTCAACATCAAGATTCAGCTCTTCTTTTATTTCTCTTTTCAAAGCATCCGTGAAAGATTCGTTTTCTTCAACCTTGCCTCCGGGAAATTCCCATTTGAAAGCGTCATTGTCGTGGGCGGTTTTCTGAGCACAGAGAATTCGATTTTCTTTGTCAGAAATTACAGCAGCAACTACTTCAATCTTCTTCATATAGAATTATTCAATTTCAGTTTGGAGATTGAAATGTAACCATTTAGATTTGCATAGACATCGCTGTCTTCAGGAATATGCTGCTCAAGAAACTCTTTAGTGTGTTTGAAAACATTGTTTTCAATCTTTGGAATCAAACGTGCACGTCTGAAAAACGGCTTGGTAATCCTAATTCCTTTGGGGGCTTTGAAATCATCTGCTGGGAAATTGACATTTACAACATAATCCTCGGATGGCAAGTCTTCATCAAAAATATATTCAAGGGTTTGTTTCAAATATCCTTCAACAATATTCTTTCCTAGAAAATCCCCAGATAAAGCAATGGTTTTCTTGCTAAAATAATTGCCTTGCAGTGCAGCGCCCACCGTACCTGAATAAAGAATGTCAACCCCGATATTGTACCCTTTGTTTACGCCAGAGACGATAACATCCGGATCAAGGTTTAATCCAAAGAGACCAAAAGAAACGCAATCTGCCGGTGTGCCTTCTATTGCGTATTTATTTTCATCTATTTTTCTGAATGGAACTGAATCAATAGTAATAGATGTGCTTTTCCCGGACTGCTGTTCTTCAGGGGCAACGACTGTAACATCTCCAAATTCTTTAAGAACTTTTTCGGCAAATTCCAGACGCGATGATTTTATGCCGTCGTCATTTACAAGTAGTATATTCATTATAAAACTCCTAGCTTATGATTTATTTTATTTTATTATCATTGGCACTTTTATTCAAGCAAAATCAAAGGTTCTTCCTGGAGATTACAAACTCATAAACATACTCAGCAAAAAACCTTGCATTGTCATCATTGTATTTGATGTGTTTAGGAATCGGTTTTCTACCTTCATATTCAGACATTGCAATAAAAGCATACAAATGTATCTTGTAGGAATCAGACAAGTAATTATTCAGCAATTCTTTGTAAACCAATAATTCGTTTTCTTTTTTCTGCCAGATTGTGGAAACATTTGGAAAAATATTGGAAACGCGAAATTCTATTAATAGTAATCTTTCCTCATACTCCAAAACAAAATCAATGCGGCGGTTTTTAGAAAAATAAATCTTGTATTCACTGTGAAGTTTTATTGCAGACCATTCTTCGTTATTACAGAGAGCCTTTAACTTATCAAACGCACGCATCATAATCGAGTAACTATCCAATATAGACACAATTTCTGCGATTGAAATGTTTCTTCTAAACAATTTCTTCTCCGCAAATAACTCTCTTATGCGATTAACATACGGTTTATCGCGTATTACTTCCCCTCTAAGGTTGTTTCTTGCTGTAGTGATCTTCCAGTCACTGTAAAAATCGAAATCGTAATAGAAGCTTTTAAACGCATCTAAAGAACCAAACGAAACCATGCTGTTATCTTTGAATGTATACATAATTACCACCTTTCACTTATATAATGAAAGTGACATAGTCTTTTTTCTTTTTTTTATTTTGAAAAGCAATCAATACTTAAAAATCTCTAACAAAGATGTATTGAGATTCACACTCTAGACTTTTACAATTTTTACATAAAAAAAGAAGCCTCAAATGGCTTCATTAAGCAATAAATGGTGGCTCAGGGCGGAATCGAACCACCGACACATAGATTTTCAGTCTACTGCTCTACCGACTGAGCTACTGAGCCAAAAAAAATGGCGGTCCTGACCGGATTTGAACCGGCGATCTCCAGTGTGACAGACTGGCATGTTAACCACTACACCACAGGACCGTTGGTTGCGGGGGGAGGATTTGAACCTCCGACCTTCGGGTTATGAGCCCGACGAGCTACCAGACTGCTCCACCCCGCGATATTTTGGTCGGTCTAAATTTATACCTACCTAATACTATCAATAAACTATGAATGTGTCAATGGCGGAGGAAGAGGGATTCGAACCCCCGCGACGCTCTCACGCCCTGTCGGTTTTCAAGACCGATCCCTTCAGCCAGACTTGGGTATTCCTCCATTGTGTTCTCTAATGGTGGACCCGGCAGGATTCGAACCTGCGACCAACCGGTTATGAGCCGGGAGCTCTGACCAGCTGAGCTACGGGTCCTCTTGGTAGCGGCGAAGGGAGTCGAACCCCTGACCTTTCGGGTATGAACCGAACGCTCTGACCAACTGAGCTACACCGCCATGAAACAATAAACGGTTGAATTGCAGGATGTTCGCCATAGCTCTGGTAGCTAGGGAATACTGGTCATCATCTTGCAATGTGCGGCTACTTAACCGCTTAAAAAAATAGTTCGCTTGGTACCTGGGGCCGGACTTGAACCGGCACGGTATGAATACCATTGGATTTTAAGTCCAACGCGTCTACCTATTCCGCCACCCAGGCAGATGGTGTCCTGCAGAGGATTCGAACCTCTGACCCTCTGATTAAAAGTCAGATGCTCTACCAACTGAGCTAGCAGGACAGAAAATGTATGGTGCCGGAAACAGGAGTCGAACCCGTGACCTACTGATTACAAGTCAGTTGCTCTACCATCTGAGCTATTCCGGCAATTATGGTGGAGGATAGCGGGCTCGAACCACTGACCCCCTGCTTGTAAGGCAGGTGCTCTCCCAACTGAGCTAATCCTCCGATAATGGTGGAGCCTAGCGGGATCGAACCGCTGACCTCCTGCGTGCAAAGCAGGCGCTCTCCCAGCTGAGCTAAGGCCCCAAAATGGTGGGCCTGAATGGACTTGAACCATCGACCTCACGCTTATCAGGCGTGCGCTCTTACCAACTGAGCTACAGGCCCATTTCTTCACCAATTATCGTGTTTTTCACACTGAAATGCGTATACAATTTTACAATGATTAACATGCAATGTCAATACCATATCAGAAATAATTTAAAGTGGCTGGGCTAGGTGGATTCGAACCACCGATGTCGGAGTCAAAGTCCGATGCCTTAACCACTTGGCTATAGCCCAATATGGTGGAGGGGGACGGATTTGAACCGCCGAACCCGAAGGAGCAGATTTACAGTCTGCCGCGTTTAGCCACTTCGCTACCCCTCCAAACACGCAAGTAGTATTTTATACCAACGCGTGCGAAAAAGCAAGCCTATTTTTCAATTGGATACTTTTTTAGGTTTTTCTTGAGTTTCTCGTCTATGATTTCACTTATGTCAAAACCCAAATCATGCGCCAAAGCAAGGGAATAAATCAACACATCAGCCAGTTCTTCTTTTACATTTTCCAAATCCTTGGGCGTAGTGCTCCACTGAAAATTGTCCAGTAATTCCGCTGCTTCAAGCACTATTGATTTTGTAAGATTTTCTGGTGTGTCGGTTTTATCCCAGCCCCTTTGATCTCTGAATCTTATTATCTTTGCAATCAAATCATCCATATATGAGCCTCATTCAATCAGTATTTTCTGCTAGAACCTTTTTAATCCGCTTTTGGAACTTCGGTCTCTCCATCATCACAACATGTCCACAGCCCAGACACTTTAACTTTACGTCTGCGCCGTATCGTATGATTTTCCATCTGTTCGCACCACAAGGATGCGCTTTACGCATCTCAACTACAGAACCAACCTTAAGATTCGTTGCCATGGACTACCAATTGAGGGAATGGAATTCCAATATCGTTTTTTCGGAAAAGATCGACAATGTCCTTGCGGATTTTTCTTTCGATTCCAAATTGAGTATTTGGTACGGTATATGCAATGACTCTAATGTTGATACTGGAATCTGCAAGTTCGCTTACACCTAGATACGAAGGCATTTCAGTAATCATGTCGTATTTACCTTTAAGTTCCTCCATAAATGGTTTCATGATGCTTTCTACTTTATCGAGATCAGTATCATAATCCACGCCTACATCGACAATCGCAATATTGTCGTATTTTGAGTAATTTTCAAGACTGGTGATATCACCATTGGTTACAACTTTGACGATCCCTTTCCAGCTTTTTATGTGTGTTGCTCTAAGGCCCATCTTCTCAACGGTTCCCCAAAAACCGTTAATTTCAACGATATCGCCTTCGTTATACGCATCTTCTACAATGAAGAAGAAGCCAGCGAGAAAGTCTTTGACAATGGATTGCGCCCCAAACCCTATAGCCAACCCAAGAACACCGGCACTGGCTAGAATAGGTGCAATTTGTACACCAAACTCATCCAAAACCATTATGAGAATAATAAACCATACTACAACACGTATAAGGTTGGTAATGAGTTTGCCAATAGTTCTTCCTCTTGCATCCGATTTTTTCAATTTCAAGAAATGTTTCAGTGAATGACTTAAAACCTTGTTTGTGAAAACACCCACGACAAGAAAGAAGAAAACTACTGCAAAGACAACCAATATGGCTGCAATTGCCTGATGAAAATACCCTTCCAATATGTCTAATAAATATACTCTGGCTGCATCCATGACTATTTCTCTCCTTTATAATGTTTTAATGCCTTTAGCATCTGTTTGGCAGTATCAAATTTCAATGTTACCTGTTTTTCACCTAAAGACACTTTAGGCTTTGACCCGAAACGTTGATTGAACTCTTTTTCAAGGTATTTCTTCAATTCAGCTCTTTCTTTCGCATTTTCTATATGTTTTGATGTGACCTTTTTACCATCGGATTTCTTTTCTCTTACAAGAGCTTCCGTCTGGCGTACACTGAGGCCTTCATTTTTGATCTTGTTAGCAATTAGCAAAACCAGTTCTTCATTATCAATTTTGCTTAGTATGCGTGCATGACCCATAGAAAGTTCACCATTATTAAGCGCTTCTATGACATTCAAAGGTAACGAAAGCAGTCCCAGCATGTTGGTCACATATGAGCGGCTCTTGCCAATTTTATCAGCCAATTCGGAGTGTTTCAAATTCAATTTTTTTATAACTCTTTCATAGGCTACTGCCTCTTCGATAACTGTCAGGTTTTCTCTTTGAAGATTTTCAAGCAAAGCAATTTCAGTTGAATATATTGAATTGTAATCACGGATGATTGCCGGAATGGTGGCTTTTCCAAGGCTTTTGAAAGCTCGAAGTCTTCTTTCACCGGCCACAAGCGTATAAATGCCTCCGTCTTTTTTTACAATAATTGGTTGAATCAAGCCGTGGTTCTTTATTGACTTGGCCAGCTCGTCCAATGACTCTTTTTTAAAGACCACTCGCGGCTGATTGGGATTGGGTCGTATGTCTGAGACCGGGAGGTTTTGAATCCGCTCGTTTTGCTCGGGTTTGACCTTGTTCTCTTCAATCAAGTCAAGAATATTTCTACCTAATATTTCTTTACTCGCCATGGTTTTTCACAATTTCCTTAGCTAGATTTTTATAACTTTCAGACCCTTTTGAATAAGGGGCATATTCTGTTACAGGTACCCCGTGACTCGACGCTTCAGAGATTCGTACATTTCTGGGAATTATCGTTGAGAATACCTTTTCCTTGAAATAGGTCTTGACCTCATTGATAACCTCATACCCAATATTGCTCCGGGTATCAAGCATGGTAAGAAGCACGCCTTCAATAAGAATTGAGGGATACCCATTTGACTTTTGTTTGCTTTGCACGACTCTGATGGTATTCAGTAGCTGAGTCAAACCATCAAGCGCCAGAAATTCACATTGAACAGGTATCAATACACTGTCTGCGGCCACCAAAGCGTTCATGGTCACTATCCCCAATGAAGGTGGGCAATCAAGCAGTATATAGTCGTAGTCATCCTTGATGACTCCTAGGGCTCGACGAAGCTTGAATTCCTTGTCTTCCTGACTAATCAGTTGACTTTCTATGTTGTTAAGTTCGAACCTTGCCGGAAGCATGTCCACATCAATGCTTTCAGGTTTCTTGATAATCTTTTTGATATCGACTCCGTTAAAAAACAAATCTGCAGCCGTATAATCCAGGTTGGCTCGGTTTATTCCCATATAGGTTGTGGCATTGGCCTGATGATCAACGTCGATCAACAAAACCTTTTTGCCGAGGTATGATAAAGAACTGGCCAGGTTGACACTCGTAGCCGTCTTTCCTACACCGCCCTTTTGATTGCTTACTGCTAAAATTTTTCCCATTTGAATCCCTCAATTTTTCTTTTATCATAATATTTTAACACACTCAGTTATTATATCTTTATATTCTACTTAAGCATTTCCATAAATAGGTGTTCATTTTTCAGGAAAAAGTTCATGTCTTCAAAAGAAATGAATTTGCGCATGGGTTTGGATGTCAAAAGCGCCCTTATGTCCTGGTGGGTCATAACCTTGTCCACCCGGCCCCACTTGTCAAGTTGCGTCACTTCACGCCGCAGATATTGATATAGAAGCCCCAGAGCAATGATTTTGTTGGTTCTGTTTGAAAACATGTCATCAAAGTCATGATGGTATCGCTTAAACGATAACTCATACGGTTTTTTGAACTCACACACCAGCTTGAAAAGCATCGAATTCATATGGTTGTTTTTGTTCATAAGGTATTTGTTGAACTGAAGTGCATATTCCTTGGTTGTGGATGACAGATTGTCCTTTTGCATAATGAAGTCGATATGATGGTTGTGAAGAAAAAAGTAAAATTCGGACATTTCTTCAACATCTTCGTCGTTGACTTCCAAACCCTCATCTTCAGCGATGAATTTTGAGAGTTCCATTACCTGCACCTTAAAGAAATTATCCTCATGCAGTGGCGTTTTGGATTCCCGCTCTTCATAATCCTGGACGTAACTTATTGCATAGTGCTGAAATCTCTGAATCAACTTTTCAGACTCATAGTATTCCTTGCTCAACGTTTCTTCTATACTGTCTTTGAGAATAAAGTGAATAAGAAATACAATGAAAAAGCCCAGAAGAATGACCTGATAAATAAGTGGGGATACTTGTAATTGGGCATTTTCAATCAACATCAGTTCCTCGGTAATTGTACCTATAAAGAAAATACCAAAAATGGTAACTGCCCCACCGTAAATGATGTAAGTCGTTAAATCCTGATAGAAGATAATCACACTCAAGGTTATAAACAACAAGAAATAACCATAGAGCTGGCCGGATCCGGCAACGTAGTAATAGGTCAACCCAAGGAAGGTGTAAATACTAAAATGCATGGCCCACCTTGTTTTGTTGAAGAAAAGCAAAAGAAAGCTGATCAGGAAAAGCAGCGTAAACGTGAGAGGCACAATGATTCTTATATTGAGTGAAAGCCCTTCAAAAATCGATACCGGAATGGTCAAAATTCCAAAAACCAGCAAAAAGAACATTACGAGCGTAACTTTCAGCTTCAGTATTTCGGTTCTGTTAAGTAGTCCACTCCGTCTGATTCTATTGATTATGGAGGTCATCCCAATCACCTCCATCGCTATCTTTTTCAGTCAGTTTCTTGAACATGTCCTTGTTGTTTTTGAAAAACTTCAACAGCTTTTCATCGAAAAGACGTGAAAATTCATCCTTGTCGAACAATGATTCAATCGTATCTATTGATAGTGCCTTCAAATATGGTTTGTTGATACGCAGCAGTGTAATCAAAACCGAAAAAGCCACAACCTTGACCCCCATGGAATCTTTAGGGTTGTCAAAAGACTTGGTGATGGCATCCAGATTTGTCGTTCTGACGCTCTCGCTCGCATCGAGTGTTGCGTACTGTGCCGCCTTGAATGCGACATATGGCATTTTTCCATACCGTTTCAATTCCAATTGTTTGAGTTCTTCGATATCCCCAGGTGCATAGTCTCTCGCACTCTTTAATATCTCTTCATCTTTTGAAATGCTTAATTCCCTTAAGATGTTGATTCGTTCACTAAAGATGTTCTTGACGCCGATTTCATCGGCCAATGACTTGGTAAAAGCATCCAGTTTATCATAATAGGATGCATAGTCGAACTGGTGATCCGTCAACTCGTTCTCAAGTTCAAAGACGGTCCTGATCATTCGAATTTCTCGTTCTCTGATACCCGCAACGCTCCAATAGAATCGTTCTTTTTGCTTGGTAAGAATGAACGAGGAGATTGACAATATAATGACGAATATGAGCATAAAACTGTAAATGTAGGCGGTAATGGATACCAGGCTTTCAGTAGAGAACATATCAGGAAACCCAAGAACGATAATGCTGCCACTCAAAAACAAGAAGAGATTGTTCAAAGTCGATGTCTTCGAGTGTTGATAAATTGCCAAAACTCCGTAAAACAAAAACAGAATCGTGAAAATACTCGGATGCCTTATTTCCAAAATGAGACCTATGGCTATCAGATAAAGGCCAATGGCTGTAGCATACATCGATATGTGGAAATCAGGGAAAATATTTCCTTTGTAATAGAATAACGCGTTCAATCCTATCAATGCCAAAAACATGACCGAATAAAGAGAGATGAAACTGAAATCTATTTGAATTGAAACAAGCATAGCCATAGTTAAAACCATTATAATAGCGAGAATCAATCCAACATGAAAAGCTTTCTTTCTAAGGAAATGACGCTCGATATCATAATAGTATTTGTTAATTTGCGCATCAGAGGCTTTGAACACATCACTCACCCTCTCGTTTAGAGCGGTTTAGACTTTATTTTTTTGAATCTTCTCGGATATTTTTCAGGGGTAGGCCCTGACTTTTTAAATACCATAAGCGTTCTGAATTCATTGTCAATTTCATAATCCAAATGATTCTCATATTTGACGCCCAATGTTTCTATGGCCGTTGAAGCCTCTTTTGCTTCCTGATCGAACTTGCTGCTTTTATATGCGATGAAAGCACCATCGTTCTTCATGAAAGGCACACAAAATTCAAGCAGGATATTGAGAGACGACACAGCTCTTCCGGTTACAATGTCATAGGTCCCTTTGTGCTTGTGTTCTTCAATTCTCCCATGAATCAGATTGGCATCAATTTCCAATACACTGCACAAACGCTCAAGAAACGTAATTCTTTTTTTAAGTGCGTCGATGACTGTGAGTTCCAGCGAGGGATAGAGTATTTTTAAAGGAATTCCCGGAAACCCGGCTCCACTTCCTACATCCAGCAACTTGAATGAATCCAAATCAAAAAACCTTCCCATCATCAGTGAATCAAGAAAATGCTTGAGATAAACCTGTCTTTCATTTTCAATAGCCGTAAGATTCATTTTGGCATTCCATTCAGACAAAACCTCATAATAAGCATCAAATTGTTTTATCTGTTTTGGTGTAAGGTTGAATCCATAATCCGAAAAGACTTTTTCAATACCTTTGTCCATATAATCACCTTTTAATTATTTTACCATAATTCGAGCGCTATTTAAATAAAACAATCGAGCGATTATTGCGCTCGATTGTTGTTTTGAAAGGCTTTAAGATGCACACTCAACACCGCGATGTCACTTGGATTGACACCGCTTATCCTGGATGCCTGCCCCAAGGTCAGAGGGCTTACCTTCTTGAGCTTTTCACGCGCCTCATGCGCAATGTTGGTAATTTCATCATAATCAATATCCGAAGGTATTTTCACATTTTCCTGTTTCAGAAGTTTTTCAGCCTGTTTTTCAGCCTTTTTGATATACCCTTCGTATTTGATGTCTATTTCCACCTGATCGATGATGTCCTGGTCGTATTCAGGAAATTCCGGATTGAATTTGTAGATATCCGCTCCTTTTATTTCGGGTCTTTTGAGAAGGTCAAGAAAACTTGTCTTGTTTCCAAGGGGGCTTGTACCCATTTCATTCAACAAACTCTTGATTTCCGCTTTGGGATAGATAATGAATTCACTGAACAGTTCAGTCAATTTTTCAATTTTGTGTTTCTTGGCTTTGAAACGCCGGTACTTAACTTCCGTTACAAGCCCTGCTTCATAACCTTTCTCAATCAAACGCATATCGGCATTGTCATGTCGTAACAGCAAACGATGTTCCGCTCTTGATGTGAGAAGTCTGTAAGGATCGGTGGTCCCTTTTGTTACAAGATCATCAATGAGGACACCGATGTAGGCTTCATTCCTCTTGAGAATCATAGGCGGGCGGTTTTCAAGGGAAAGCACGGCGTTGATACCCGCCATCAACCCTTGTCCAGCAGCTTCTTCGTAGCCGCTTGTTCCGTTTACCTGACCCGCTAGATAGAGCCCATCAAGAAGTTTGGCTTCCAATGTAGGCCAGAGTTGTCTCGCGTCAATTGCATCATATTCGATGGCATAGGCATACTTGGTGATTTTCGCGTTTTCAAGTCCGGGAATGCTTGCGACCATTTTTTCCTGTATGTCTCTTGGCATGGATGTGGATAACCCTTGAATGTAAATGTGGTCCAGATGTCTGCTTTCAGGTTCCAAGAAGATCTGATGACGTGGTTTGTCCTTGAATTTGACAAGTTTGTCCTCTATGGATGGACAGTACCTGGGCCCGACCCCTTCAACCACACCACTGTACATGGAGGATTTATTGAGATTTCTATTGATGATATCATGGGTTTTCAGACTTGTATACGTCAAATGACATTTGTACTGTTCATCGGGATCATACGTCGAGTCATTGTAGAAACTGAAATGTCTGACAACGTCATCGCCTTTCAACTCTTCAACTTTACTGTAGTCGAT
The DNA here is from genome assembly GCA_051745505.1 of Bacillota bacterium. Lineage (GTDB taxonomy): Bacteria > Bacillota_I > Bacilli_A > Izemoplasmatales > Izemoplasmataceae > M55B118. The sequence continues at coordinate 37,633 of JBNJEC010000001.1, read as the reverse complement.
GGTGTTTTTATCTATGCGTGGCGGGGTTCCTGTTTTCAGTCTGGAAAGGTTGAATCCGATAGCCTTCAATTGAGGACTGAGTCCCAAAGAAGGTTTTTGATCTTCGGGGCCTTGCACTTTGGATTCCGATCCCACCAAAACCTTGCCGTTCATGAATGTTCCCGTGGTTAGAATGACCTTGGCACCTTCAAAGGCTTTACCACTTTCAGTGATAACACCCTTTACACGGTTATTCATTTCATCTATGTCAATGGATTTGACATAGTCCTCATAAATATCAAGGTTATCCTGTGCAAGCAAGGTCTCTTTCATCCTTGTGGGGTATTCGATTTTATCGGACTGACTCCTGAGGGCTCTTACTGCAGGCCCTTTGGAATAGTTGAGCAAACGCATCTGAATCTGGGTGGCATCAGCGTTTCGTGCCATTTCGCCTCCAAGCGCGTCGATTTCTCTGACGACGATGCCCTTGGCAGGCCCTCCCACTGAAGGATTGCAAGGCATTGACGCCACATAATCTACATTGCCTGTCACAAGCAACGTTTTTCTATTCATTCTCGCAGCGGCGAGCGCAGCTTCACTGCCTGCATGTCCGCCACCTACAACAATTATATCGTACATATTATCACCTAATTCATATTCTATAGCCAAAGCCTTGATTAGTAAACTCATTGGCATTAAGCAATTCATAAAAAAAGCGTTGAAATCAAGGCTTTATATAAGTCCCAGTCTTTCAAACGCCTTGTAGATTCCATCATCATCCACAGAAGCAGTCACAAATTGTGCGGCTTCTTTCAACGGTTCGCAGGCATTGCCCATGGCGACACCTGTACCAACGTGTTCTATCATGGATATGTCATTGTATCCATCGCCGATTGCGATAGTATCCTTTATTGGATAGTTCAAATACTTGCGGATGGTCTCGGCTCCAACTTCCTTCATGCCGCCCACAGTGTTGATATCTACGCCGTAAGGGCAGGAAATGTTGAACTCGAGATGTGGATAGTGGGACCTGAACATATCCAGATTCTCATGGTTTTCTTCGAACATCACCATTTGAAGAACATCCTCGTAATCTGTTTTATCAGGTTTCAAGGTTGGTTCTTCAAGATGGAAAAATTCAGTGAACTTTTCCCATGTATCATTCGTTCTTTTGACCATGAAATAATCATCGACGCTAAGCAACGCAACATCTATGGAATGCGTGGCCATTTCTTCGATGAAATGTTTCACGGTTTCCTTGTCTATATCGGATTTCCGCAAAACTTCCCCTTTATAGACCACGTATCTTCCATTCGCAGTGATAATCGCATCAAAATGCAGATCATCACTCAAGACCTTGCTTATCAAAAAAGGGGGGCGCCCAGTCGCAAGACTAATGATATGGCCGTTGGCCCTCGCCTTGTCGATGGCTATTTTCGTACTTTCCGGAATCGAGTTGCTGCCATGATCAATGATGGTGCCGTCTAAATCCAAAAATACCAGTTTGGACACATAATCACTCCTTGCTTAGTTAAGAAAAACCTCTCATCGAGCATCCCCACCCACATAGACAAACAGCTTAAGGCTGCTCCGTTCCCGGCCTGACCTGGTTCGCTGCCGCCTATTGGATGGAGATGATCGCTAAGAGGTTCATCCCATAACACTATACCTTATTTTTGTCTTTTCGTAAAGTGGAAAAGAAGTTTTTTAAAAGCGCTCTTGATTCTTCTTGCATGAGATGGGGAACCACCTCAACCTGATGGTTGAAAGTGCCGGAAAACACATTGATATTGGAGACATGGGCTCCAGTCTTGTTGTCACTCGCACCATATACGACCCGTTTGATTCTTGATTGAATCATGGCTCCAGCACACATTGGACACGGTTCAACCGTGACATACATCGTGCAGTCTTCAAGTCGCCAGGTACCAAGTGCTTCGCACGCCGCCTCAATGGCCACAATTTCAGCGTGGGCAGTGGACTTTTGAAGGGTCTCTCTCAGATTGTGCCCCCGCGCTATAATCTCACCATCCTTGACGATGACCGCTCCTATGGGGACTTCTCTTTCATCTCCCGCCTTTTTCGCTTCGTTCAAGGCTTCTTTCATGTAGAAGATGTCTGTCTCACTCATAGGTTGCTATAGCCTTTGAACGGTTGAGGTTTTCTATAAACCTTGTGGCAGTGTCTGCATCTGGCTTCATAGGATTCAGACGCGCCAATCATCACAACCGGGTCGTAATACTTGGCGGGTTTTCCATCAATGATACGCTGAGTTCTGGTCGCAGGCGCACCGCATTGAAGACACACCGCAGAGAGTTTCATGACATACTCGGCTTTGGACATGAGCACAGGCATGAACGTAAAAGGTTCTCCCCTGAAATCCATATCAAGCCCGCTTACCAAGACTATTTTGCCTTTGGTAACAAGGTGATCAATAATGTCCACAACCGCTTCATCAAGAAACTGGACTTCGTCGATGGCTACAACATCTGTGGACTTGTCGACATGGTCGAAAATCTCATTGACATTGTCTACAGGAATCGACGCTGTTTTTTGTTTGTCATGGGAGATGACTGAAGTTTCATCATATCTGGTATCGATTTTCGGTTTGAAGACAACTACGTTTTTTCTTGCGTACTGCATCCGTCTTATTCTTCTTAGAAGTTCTTCTGTTTTTCCTGCAAACATGGGTCCGACTATGACTTCTAGCCAGCCTTTTTTCGGTTGCAATGGCATGGTAGCCCCTCCTTAATTAAATAAAAGGCCACAAAAAGTGGCCTTTATATGGGAATGCTTAGTCGTTGTTGTTTTCGTTTTTGATGCCATAACGTTTACGGAAACGTTCGACACGGCCTGTAGCTTGAGCATGTTGTTGCTTACCTGTATAAAAAGGGTGGCAATTTGAACATGTATCGACACGAATTTCCTCTTTGACAGAACCTGTTTCAAATTCGTTACCACATGTTGTGCAAATCACTTTCGCTTTTTTGTAGTCTGGGTGAATGCCTTTTTTCATCGTAATTCTCCTTCCGCCATGACTTTTAAAGCCATAGTAAGTTTAACGCATATGGATTATACCAAATGAAAACAGTTTGTGCAAGTGTTATAGAGTCAATTTCCAATTCTTTCCTAATTTAAGGTAGCATTAAAATCTTACTATGTTATAATGTTGTCGTAATTTATAAGAAGGTGAAAAAATGCGTGAAATCAAGCTTTCAGAAGTGACTGAAAAAGTCAAAAATACTTTGATCAGAATCAACCATGAATTGGACGATTCTCTTGTCGCTGCATTCAACCGCGCAAAAGTTAAGGAAAAAGATGGTCTCTCACGATCTATTTTGGACGATATCATCCAAAACCAGGACCTTGCAAGGACAGGAAACGCTCCCTTGTGTCAGGATACAGGTATGGTTGTTGTTTTTGCCGAAATCGGGAGAGATCTTTTTTATGAAGGCACTCTTGATGACGCCATCAACAAAGGCGTTAGTGAAGCCTACACAGATGGCTATTTGAGAAAATCAGTCGTCAAGGATCCTTTTGACAGAGTCAATACCAAAGACAATACGCCCGCCATCATCCATCACAAGGTGGTAGAAGGCGACAAACTGAAACTCAATGTCGCTTCAAAAGGTGCAGGCAGCGAAAACATGAGCAAGGTTGTCATGCTGAAACCTTCAGATGGTATTGATGGGGTCAAACAACTCGTTTTGGATACAGTTTTCGATGCCGGTGGAAAACCGTGCCCGCCAATCATTGTCGGTATCGGCATTGGGGGCAACCTTGAAAAAAGCGCCCTTATCGCAAAGGAAGCCGTTTTGAGGGATCTGGAAGATGAAAGCGACAACGAAGCCATTCGCACACTCGAAAACGACCTCTATGAAGCAATAAATCGTCTCGGTGTCGGCCCAATGGGGGTCGGTGGAGAGACGACCTGCCTGGCTGTGAAAATCAACACCTATCCCATGCACATCGCTTCACTGCCAGTAGCCATAAACATTCAGTGCCATTCTTCAAGACACGAGGTGATTGTCCTATGATTCACCATCTTACGCCACCAATCACCAACGAAGAAACGAAAGCACTCAAAACGGGCGACCAGGTATTGCTCACAGGCACCATCTACACCGCTCGCGATGCCGCGCACGCACGCTTGTTAAAGGAAAAGGAAATGCCTTTCAATATCGAAGGCGCCGTCATCTATTATGTCGGCCCCACTCCTGCAAGAGAAGGCGAAGTCATCGGCGCCGCCGGACCAACCTCGTCTTACAGAATGGATGAACTCGCCGTACCACTGATGGAACAAGGTCTTAAAATGATGATTGGCAAGGGAGACCGTTCTGAAACCTTCAGAGAAGAAATGATTACGAACAATGCCGTCTACCTCATCGCAACCGGAGGTGCCGGTGCACTTCTTGCAAGCAAAATCAAAAAAAGAACCCTCGTCAAATACGAAGATTTGGGCCCAGAAGCCATTTATGAGCTAGAAGTCGAAAACTTCCCGTGCTTTGTCGCATACGACGTACACGGAAACAACCTATTCAAAAGGAGTCAATCATGAGCGATTTGAAACAAGACAGTCTTAAACTGCACAAAGACAACAAAGGCAAGATTGAAATCCGCACGAAAGTCTCAGTCTCAACCCCTGAAGACTTGTCCCTGGCCTATTCACCCGGAGTTGCAGAACCCTGCAAGGCAATCCACGAAAACCCTGAGAAGGCCTACGAATATACCACCAAACAAAATATGGTTGCGGTTATCACGGATGGCACGGCCGTTCTCGGACTCGGTGACATCGGTCCCAAGGCCGCCCTTCCCGTCATGGAAGGCAAAGCCGCGCTTTTCAAGGAATTCGCCGGTGTCGATGCATTCCCAATTTGTTTGGATACCAAAGACACTGAAGAAATCATTCGAACCTGTGAACTGCTCGCCCCTTCCCTTGGAGGCATCAACCTAGAAGACATCCAAGCGCCCAAATGCGTTGAAATCGAAAGACGATTGAAAGCAAAACTCGATATCCCCGTTTTCCACGACGATCAACACGGTACCGCAATCGTAACAACTGCAGCGCTCATCAACAGTTGCAAACTGACGGGCAAAAACATCGAAGACCTGCAAGTCGTACTCAGTGGAACAGGCGCAGCAGGCAGCTCAGTTGCTAGAATGCTCAAGGCAGCGGGTGTCAAAGCCATCTATGCCTACAACAGCAAAGGCCCTGTAACCATGGACAAATACGAGCGCTATGATTTCGTTTTGAAAGAACTGATTGATGAAGGCATTGTTTCAACACCTGAAACCCTGAAAGAAGATACTCTTGCAGCATTGCTCAGAGATAAGGATGTCTTTGTCGGAGTTTCCATTGGGAACATCGTTACAAGGGATATGATTGAGACCATGCACGAAGATCCAATCATTTTCGCTCTAGCCAACCCAACCCCTGAAATCGACCCCAAAGAAGCCAAAAAAGGCGGCGCTGTCGTCGTAGGAACAGGACGCAGTGACTATCCGAACCAAATCAACAACGTCCTCGCATTCCCGGGTCTATTCAGAGGCGCACTCGATTCAAGAGCCGCCTCCATCACAGAGAAAATGAAAGTCGAAGCCGCCAAGGCCATCGCTTCAATCGTAAGTGATGAGGACCTGTCAGGCGATTACGTCATTCCTTCTCCGTTTAACAAACGCGTTGCGCAAGTAGTCAGCGAAGCGGTCGTTCAGTGCGTCAGGGAAACAACGCAGGAGGCGCAAAAATGAAATACAGAACCGAAAAAGACTTTCTCGGTGAAGTGAACATACCAGAAGATGCCTACTATGGCATTCAAACAGCACGCGCAAAAGAAAACTTCACCATCTCCAAACAACCCATTCACAAACAGCTCATCATCGGACTCGCGACCGTCAAAAGAGCCGCAGCCCATGCAAACATGAAAGCCGATTACCTGGATATCAAAACGGCCGATGTCATCATGCAGGCTTGTGATCAGATAATCGATGGCGATCTTCACGATCAGTTCATCACCGACATGATTCAAGGTGGCGCAGGCACAAGCATGCACATGAACATCAACGAAGTCCTCGCAAACAGAGCGAGCGAAATCCTTGGCTTTGAAAAAGGCACATATACCGAAGTGCACCCAAACGACCATGCAAACTTCGGTCAATCGACCAACGACGTTGTCCCAACCGCTGGTAAAATCGCCACCATACGTCTTACAAAGAAACTTGTCGCGGAACTCAAAAACCTGCATAGAGCTTATCTGGACAAGGCCAACACCTACCTTGAAACCGTAAAAATGGGGCGTACCCACCTTCAGGACGCGGTCCCAATCAGCATCGGTCAGGAATTCGGCGCCTTCGCCGAAGCCTTGCAAAGGGACATTCGACGTATTGAGAGTTCTTTAGAAGAACTCACATTCATCAACATGGGCGCAACCGCGGTCGGGACCGGTCTCAATGCCAGTGAAGTCTACAAGCAGTCAGTCATTCAGAATTTGAGAAAACTGACAGGCATCAATTTCAAAACCGCCCCGAATCTCATCGATTCAACCAGAAATCTTGACCCGTTTCTCTGGCTTTCTTCCGCACTGAAAACTTTGGCGGTGAACCTTTCCAAAACAGCGAACGATCTCCGTCTCATGAGCAGCGGACCGAGCACTGGACTTAACGAAATCAACCTGCCTCAGGTTCAGGCCGGTTCGTCGATCATGCCCGGAAAAGTCAACCCCGTCATCCCAGAAGTCATCAACCAGATTGCTTTCGAAGTTATCGGGAACGACGTCTCCATCACGAAAGCCGTTGAAGCTGGACAACTCGAACTCAACGTCTTCGAACCCATCATCTTCGTGAATCTTTTTGGAAGTCTCGATATTCTCAAGCGAGGCGTAAGCGCGTTTAGAACGAAAGCCATCGAAGGCATCACCGTCAACAAGGAAAAATGTGTCTCCTATGTGGAACGTTCCAGTGGTGTCGTTACCGCACTGTCTCCACATATCGGCTACGAAAAAAGCGCAGCCCTCGCAAAAGAGGCCATGAGTACAGGACAAACCATCAGAGAACTCGTCATCAAGGAAGGCCTATTGACTGATGAAGAAATCAAGGTCATCCTCGATATCAGAAACATGACCAAACCCGGCATTGTCGGACAATCGTACTTCAAAAAAGGGAAGAAACATCCAAAAAGAAACGACTAAAATAAAAAAGCCATCGCTGAACAACACGCTCAGCGATGGCTTTTTTTAGTCGATTCTGATTTTTCTGATTACTTCGTCCGAAGGATGGGTGGTAACGAAAATACCGCCCGGTGTCACATGGTATTCTTCTTTGTTGATGGTAAGATGTCGATAGACAAACGGTGTCATGGGGTTGGGAATGTTGTTCATCTCAATCATGGAATGTGTGAGAATTTCTCTTTCATCTCGAACGCTTAAGACCAGAATCTTGTCTTCACTGATATAATTGGAATCATCCTGAGTTCTCCCAAGCGGCACGTAGAAGATGTGTTGGTCGTCTTTCTGCTCAAGAGTAAAACGTTCGAATGCCTCTAAAGACATGCTTAGATTATCAAGTTCATATTCGTCAACGACGGCCAATTCGCTTGAGAGTAGGGACAGGTTGGGCGAAGTTTCATTACCACTAATGGCCAGTGTCATATCCGACGCGTTCAACGGATACATGGAATGGAGCGATGCCTTCTCATAGTCCACACCATTCATGTTGATCAATTGATTGTTGGATATTTTTATTTCACTTGTTGGAACGTCGCCTTCATAAAGGAAAAGCGATTGCCCAACATGCTCCAAAGAAGTGTAGGTTTCACCCAAAGACCAAACCGTTTCATCAATACGTTCCATGTTTTTGTCAAACCATACAAGATGATAATCGGTGTCGCTTTTCAATAACGTAAAGACGCCTGACTCCGTATCTTTCAAACTATCGAAAGGGGTTGTCATGTTTTTGTGCTGCCTTGTTTTGCTAAAGAGAATTTCATCATCTCTAAGGGAGAATTTGCTCAATATCGTATGGGTAGCCTTGATTGGATTTTGCATTTCAAAGACTTCAGAAGTTGTATCAAACTCATACGCATCCGCAGATACGTAAACGTGCTCATGATTCATTTCCAGTAAGTACTTGTAATCCGTAAGCGTGGTCTCAAAATCGTATGACCCCTCTTGAACATCAATCAAAGTCAAGGATAAAAAAGTGTTTGGATTTGTGTTTTCTATGTATCTCAAACCGCTAAAATCAGCGGTTTCCCGGTTTCCATTATGGGTAATGTGTGGAAAATAACTCTCAAGCATGTTCTTATCCGGGTCCGCCGGCAGATAAGCATTGGACGCAAACACCAGACGGCCTTCTTCATAATGTCCTTGATTCAGGTGTCCTGAAATCCTGTATTCATCACTCAAATCAAAATCTTCACCGATATCGTAAATGCGTATCACTGTTTTCGATCCACCGAGCAAACTTGCGGTGCTTTCGCTACACTGGGCAGGTGGCAAATAGCCTGCTGATATCAATTTGTCCCCATGAACAGCAATGCCAAGAGGATCAAATAGATCGTCCTCACACTGGTCTTCTCTTGGGAAACCAATGGTCTTTTCCAAAGTCAGGGATTCTTCATTGCCATTGACCACTTTTATGCCCGAATCATTCAACACAAAAACATAGTCTCCGTGACTTGCTACATAATCGAGCCCTTCCACAAGTCCATTTGAGTTCGCATTCAGTCTATTGACTTGAGAAGCATTTTCCAAAACGTCCGCACTTTGAAGAGGGGTGGAATAGAATTTTTCATTGAACGTTTCATATAAATCCATGAAGGTTTCTTCGTCTTCAATGCGCTTTACATGATTTGTATAATCGGTAGGCACGTCAAATGACAGAAGAAAAAACAGCCCCAGAAAAATAATTGGCACAAATACGGCAAATGATCTTTTAAGTGATGGAAGTTTGAAAGAAACCTCTCTCAGGTTTCTAAGCATCGTTTTCTTGATGTTGAGACGACGATTCATTTTCACTTCCACATACCATTTGCGCCCGAGAAATAGTGCGAGCAGGAGAGACAGCGCAATGATGGAAATAGTCAATGCATTGTTATAAACAAATTCAAATAGATTAAAAATCATGTTTTGTCGTCCCTCCTATAGATTCAAGGTCTTTTTGAAAGCCTTGTAATATCTTCTGTTCACTTCGACTTCTTCGCCATTGCGCATAAGAAGCAACAATTTAGAATTGAAAGCCGGTTTGATGTAGTCAATCTTGTTGATATTGACCAGTGCATATTTGCTGACACGGATGAAATACTTGTCCTTGAGCAGGTCTTCAAGTTCATAGAGCTTGCGTTTGACGATAAAAGACGCGTTGCTTAAAAACGCTCTGACATCATCGTCGACTACCATGAAATAATGAATTTTTCTAGACTCAAGATGTTTGATGCCATGTTCGTTTTCACCTGTGATGAAAATATCTTCGCCTTTGACAATGGCATCGAGAATCCTACTGACTTTCTCGCTCTCCTCTTCAGGAAAAACAATGTTTATTTTGTCTTTTTCCACCATGGATTCATCGGTGGTAACGACATATTCATATTCTTTACTGTCGACGATATTCAATTTTTCTTTGACACGTTGACGATCTTCTTTGGGTACTTTTAATTTGAACATGTCGTTTCCTCCTGAAATCAGACTTATCTTACCATGAAAAAGTTGTCAGTACGTATTTTGAAAACATCCTTCATAAACGCCCTGGCAACTTGCATCTTATGAAAAAATCAATTCGCGATACACCCTGCTTACGGGCAGACCCATGACTGAATAATAATCACCCTGAAGACCGGTGACGAATCTTGCTGCATACCCTTGAACGGCATAGCCTCCGGCTTTTCCATAGAACTCTCCGGTGTTGAGATACGCTTCTATCTCATCATTTCTTATTTTGGAAAACGTCACAATGGCGTCTTCATAAAACTCTTTGCGCTTCTCGCCCTTTTTAAGAACGCACCCGGTGATGACCCTGTGATCTCTTCCTGCAAGCTTGCGCATCATTCTTCTGGCTTCTTCTTTGGTTTTTGGTTTTCCGAGGACCTCATCATCGCAAACGACTACTGTATCGCATGCCAAAATGGTGTCTTCATCGGAGAACTTGTTCGCAACGGCTTCCGCTTTTCTTTTCGCTATGTCAATAATCCTTGCTTCCACATCAAGTTCGCCGTTCATCGTCTCATCCACGTTTGGCCCAATCGTTTCAAATGTGTACCCTGTCAGGCCAATAAGTTCATGACGTCTTGGCGAAGTGCTTGCCAGTATATATCTTCCCATTTTTATCACCTCGTAATTTATCGGTATGATTATAACATGTAAACGCATTTCCTTCTACTATCATGATGCATGGCACTGTGCTATAATTATAAAGGGTGATACCATGCTTAAGGATTTTGAATACGCAATTGAAAAAGAGCTCCCTAAATCAAATCATGACCCTTTCATTTTAGCACTTAGTGGCGGCATCGACTCGATGACGCTTTTTTACATGCTCAAAACTCTTAAAAAACACTTCGTAGTCGCACATGTGAATCACAAGAAACGGCCTGAATCCGATCACGAATATGAAGCATTGAAAAACCTTTGCGATGACTTCGCCATCCCCTTTGAAGGCGCCGTATTCAACGACGCTGAAAAAGGGAACTTTCAAAAAAACGCACGGTTGTTTCGGCAGGACTTCTTCAAGAAAACCGCACGAAAACACGGATCAAAGATTATTCTTACCGCCCATCATTATGACGACTTGCTGGAAACGTTTCTCATGAGATTATTGGAAGGCCGCAGTCTTTCAGGACTCACTTCCATGAAAAAAACCATCAAGACCGATGATGGTTTCACATTTGTAAAACCATTTTTGGATTTTGAAAAATCACAAATCGTTGAATACGCAAAATACTGGGAAATCCCTTATTTCAGGGATGAAAGCAATGATTTTGACATCTACACACGCAACCGGATCAGGCGAACACTCATTCCAATGCTGGAAAAAGAAAATCCGAATTTCAAAAGCACTATTCGAACAACGCTCGAAGATATTGAGGACTTGAATGATTTTTTGGAATTAAAAGTGAAATCCCACCCAATGTTCAAAGAAAATAAACTAAGCATGGCAACCTTTGGCACTTTTCAACCCGCTATGAAAAGACGATTTCTCAAAAGAAAGTTCCAGACTTACATTCCCTCTTTTCACCCGTCAAAAAAATACCTGGACGAACTCATCTCCCAGCTCCAAACGTCTGCGCACTTTTCCATGCCGCTGAATAGAGACTATACTCTGCACAAGGCATACGATGTCTTCCAAATCAGGCAAAACGCGAAGAATAATAACAAGAAAATCAACACGCTGATTACCCAACAAGGAACCTATCCAATCGATGAAAACCATACCCTTGTCGTAACCGACAAAAAAAAGGCCGACACGCTTACAAAACCTTATGTCTTGTGGTATAATGACGACGTATATCCAATAATCATGCGCACGCGTGAGAATGGTGATACAATCGAATTCCCCTACGGCCATAAAAAAATCAGCAGACTTTTCATCGACCGTAAAATCGAACCTCATAAACGCGACGAGATGCTGCTTCTGACGGACACTAACAAAAACGTTCTATGGATTCCTTCCCTGGATATCAGAAAAACAGGGACAACAGGAAAACATTGTCTGTATTTTTATTTAATCACTGACAATACCCATGACCAATGAACTTTTTGTCGGCCTTTAAAGGTATCTTCCTTTAAGGCCGTTTCTTAAAGACGTTTGAATTGAATTCTCTTAGCAATTCCATTACACTAGACTAGATATGAATGATTAAGGAGTGAAACGCATGGCACAAAAAAAACCAACCCCACCGGGTCCACAAAAAGCAAATAAAATAGGCAATCTCATCGTAATGATGCTCATACTGCTGTTTGTCTTTTCTGCAATATGGCTATTCGCATCAGATGGAGAGGAACCAATGCAGTTTTCCTATACAGAATTTATTGAGGAAATCGAAGAAGACAACGTAGCCACAATAGAATCCACCCCAATTGCGGGTGATATCAACCAGGGCTCTTATTCGATTACGGGTACCCTCAAAAACGATAGCGAATATGTAGTCGAAGTCCCTACACAAGACGCCCTTCAGAATGTAATAGAACTGGCCGAAGACCAAGACATCACTTACGGTCACGAACAAGGCTCAACTTATAGTTTTTGGAACATATTGATTGTTCTTCTACCGATTATTCTGATAGTCATATTCATCGGCTTCTTCATGAGAAGTGGTGGCGGTAACAACAAAGCCTTTGACTTCGGTAAAAGCAAAGCAAAACTAAACAAGGGTAAAACCACTACATTCGACGAGGTAGCCGCACTTGACGAAGAAAAGCAGGAAGTGTCAGAACTCATCGACTTCCTCCAGGATCCTAAGAAATACATGAACCTTGGCGCACGCATTCCAAAAGGCGTTCTGCTCGTAGGGCCACCGGGTACCGGTAAGACCTTGCTTGCTAGAGCTGTAGCGGGTGAAGCGGATGTACCGTTTTATTCAATCAGCGGTTCGGACTTCGTGGAGATGTTCGTCGGTGTCGGCGCAAGCCGTGTACGCGACATGTTCAAGACCGCCAAACAAAGCGCTCCGTGCATCATCTTCGTAGATGAGCTGGACGCGGTCGGAAGACAGCGTGGTGCAGGCCTAGGTGGCGGCCACGATGAAAGAGAACAAACCCTGAACCAGCTACTTGTTGAAATGGACGGTTTCGGACCGAACTCCGGAATCATTGTCATGGCTGCTACAAACAGACCTGACGTTCTTGACCCAGCGTTGCTGCGTCCCGGACGTTTTGACAGACAAATCACTGTCGGCAGACCGGACATCAAAGGCCGCCAGGAAATTTTGAAGGTTCACGCCAGAAACAAGAAAATCGATCCAAATGTGACTTTCAAAGAAATTGCGAGACGTACACCTGGATTTACCGGTGCGGATCTTGAGAACCTTCTCAATGAAGCGGCACTGCTTGCAGCAAGGGAAAATCTTCCTGCGATCAAGCTGTACCACATTGATGAAGCGGTTGACCGCGTCATGATGGGCCCCGCCAAAAAATCAAGAGTCTTCACCAAGAAAGAACGCAATTTCATCGCGCATCATGAAGCCGGACACGCCGTGCTTGGACTCAAACTCGACAACGCCAACGTCGTCCACAAAGTCACCATCATTCCACGTGGACAGGCAGGTGGCTACAACCTCATGCTTCCTGAAGAGGAAGAATCATTCCTCAAAACCAGAAAGAGTCTCGTCGACCAGATTACAGGCCTTCTTGGAGGACGGGTTGCAGAAGAGATCATCTTCAACGAAGTTTCCACCGGAGCACATAACGACTTCCAGCGCGCAACGGAAATCGCACGCTCGATGGTTACAGAATACGGTATGAGTTCACTCGGCCCAATTCAATACGAGAAACGCTCTAACAACGTATTCCTGGGAAGAGATTACGCCTCAGACAAATCGTTCTCAGATACAGTCGCACTTGAAATCGACAATGAAGTAAGAAACATTATCAACGAATGCTATGAGAATGCCAAATCCGTTCTCACGGAGCATTTGTCCCTGCTTAAAACCATCGCCGACTTCCTCCTTGAAACCGAAACCCTTACCCGCGAAGACATCATGGAAATCGTGGACACGGGAAAACTTTCCTGGCTCGATAAGAAACGTGAAGACGATGCCAATAAGAAAGAGGCTGAGGAAAACAAACAAGTATCCTCGGAAGACACATCCAACAATGAAACGGACCCATCAACCCAAAAAGATGATTCTGACGAAGACACGGATACCGAATCAGAGGACTCTGAGGACTCAAAAGCCACCGCTTCCAAAGCCTCCAACAAATAAACCCACACACAAACAAGGATGGCTTACATCCTTGTTTGTGACTTGTAAAGGAGCTTTTGACTATGAGACTTGACAAATTCCTGAAAGTATCAAGAATTATAAAAAGACGTACCGTCGCCAAAGAAATAAGCGATTCAGGACATATCAAAGTGAATGATCGAACCGCCAAATCCAGTACCAAGCTTTCCATTGGCGATATCTTGGAAATCAACTATGCTAACAAGCTTCTGACTCTCAAGGTTGAAAGCCTTAAAGAAAACGCAAAAAAAGACGAAGCCGCCTCTTTGTACTCAATTATTGAGGAGGCCTACAAATAATGGTGATGCCTATGAAAAAAATACTGATTTTACTCGTAACACTCATGACAGTTTTAAGTATCGCCGCATGCGACGATACGACCGATGATGGCACCGTAGTATACACAACGACCTACCCCCTCAAGTTTTTGCTTGATTCCATCGGAGAAGATGTTGTTACCGTCAAATACGTACCTGGTTCTCAAGTGCACGGAGAGTCCCATGATTGGTCACAAAAAGAAATCATCGATATGCAGGATGCAGACTTTCTGTTCCATGTAGGCGCCGGATACGACACCTATATCGAAGCCAACATTGATTCCGTCTTCGACGATCAAAACGTCGAACTTGTCAAAATGGAAAACCACATAGACATTCTTGAAGTGGAACTCATACACGACCACGAAGATGAAGACCATGGTGATGAAGAGCACGATGAAGAAGAGCATCCGGAGGTCACCACCCTTCCAGACGCGCACTTCTGGCTCGATACCTCTAGAATGATTGAGGCCTCAGAACTCATTATGGATAAACTCAGTGAGAAATACAGCGATGAGACCGAAATTCTGAACAATAACTACACAGTGCTGGAAGCACAACTTCAAAAACTTCACGAAGACTTTACCAATACGCTTACCAATACTGAGAAGCCCGTGGTCACAAACGTCAAACTCTTTAGCTATTTCGAAGATGCCTACGGTTTGAATATCAAGTCATTGACTTTGAATGCACACGCGCATGAAGACGAAACCGTTCCAAATGACTTGGAAACATTCATTGATTTGATTATTGACAACGATTTGGATTACATTCTTTTCGAGAAAAACGCCACCTCTCCAGCTGGAGAAACGCTCATATCAGAAGTCAACAAGCTTGACCACGATGTCGAGAAACGCTACCTTCACCCCATTGGCAACATCACAACAGAAGAAATGAATCAAAACAAAAACTACATCAATCTCATGTACGATAACCTTGCATCCTTAGAAAATGCATTAGAATAGGAGCGAAACATTATGGAAGAACTCACAGAACAAGAACAGGTACGCCGCGAAAAGATGAAAGCCTTGGAAGACCAGGGAATCGACCCTTTCGGTCAGCGCTTTGAGCGTAACGCATCAAGCGAATCGCTTCAGAAAGCCTATGATCAGTACTCAAAAGAAGAATTGAGTGAAATGACACTGCCAACCGTCAGAGTCGCGGGCAGAATCATGACGAAACGTGGAAAAGGAAAAGCCGGGTTTGCTCATATCATGGACCAAAAAGGACAGATTCAGATATATGTTCGAAAAGACGTCCTTGGCGAGGAGATGTTCGAACGTTTCTTAAAAGCGGATCTTGGAGATATCATCGGAGTAGAAGGCACCGTTATGAAAACAAGAACCGGTGAACTTTCCATCAGGGTCACGGATTATACCCACCTTTCAAAAGCTATCAGGCCTCTTCCTGAAAAATACCATGGCCTGAAGGATGTAGAGGAACGCTATCGCCGTCGTTATGTCGATCTCATCACGAACGAAAACACACGTGAAACTTTTATTCTCCGATCAAAAATCATTACGTCTATTCGCAGAAAACTCGACGACAAGGGCTTCATGGAAGTTGAAACTCCCATCCTGCATCCAATTCTCGGGGGCGCTGCGGCAAGACCGTTTAAAACCCACCACAACGCACTCGACATGCCGTTTTATCTGAGAATCGCCCCTGAACTATATCTAAAACGACTCATCGTTGGCGGATTCGAAGGTGTTTACGAAATCGGAAGAACCTTCAGAAATGAAGGCATCAGCATCAAACACAATCCTGAATTCACCATGCTCGAACTCTATGAAGCGTATGGCGACATGGAAAGCATGATGGAGTTGACAGAATCACTCATTACAAGCATCTGTGAAGATGTGCTTGGCAAAACCGTCATCGAATATGACGAACAGACCATCGACCTCTCAAGAGGCTGGAAACGCCTTCATATGGCGGACGCAGTCAGAGACGAGCTTGGCATCGACTTCTTCCGCAAAGACATGACATTCCAAGAAGCGAAAACATTCGCTGAAGACAAGGGTCTTGAAGTGCCACCACACTATACGGGCGTAGGCCACATTCTCAATCTCCTGTATGAAACCTACATCGAAAGCAGCATCGTCGAACCGACATTCGTCTATGGACATCCGGTGGAAATCAGCCCTCTTGCGAAAAAGAACCCTGAAGATCCACGTTTCACTGATCGTTTCGAACTCGTCATCAACAATCGCGAATACGCAAACGCCTTCAGCGAGCTCAACAATCCAATCGATCAAAAAGAACGTTTCACTGCGCAAATGGAAGAGAAGAATCTCGGAAACACAGAAGCGACCGAAATGGATGAAGACTACGTTGAAGCACTCGAATACGGTATGCCACCAGCTGGCGGACTTGGTCTTGGCATTGACCGTTTAATCATGCTTCTTACCAATTCAAAATCCATTCGCGATGTTATCCTGTTCCCGCACATGCGTCAAAAACACTAACCCAAAGACGGCTTAGCCGTCTTTTTTTTGCCGTATCATTGGAACGAACTGCTTCATGCCCTTATAATGATAGCAGAAAGAAGGGTTGCATATGATCTACTCACACATCCACGAAACCATCGGAAACACTCCGACTGTAAAACTCACTCGCATCGCCAAAGATATAAAAAGCGACATCTATCTGAAACTCGAATGGTTCAATCCTGGAGGCAGTGTCAAAGACCGCATTGCAAAGGAAATGATTGAACAAGCGGAAAAAGAAGGCCTTGTCAAGCCCGGAGACACCATCATTGAACCCACAAGCGGAAACACGGGCATCGGGCTCGCTTTGGTGTGTGCCTCAAAAGGCTACAATCTCATTGTGACCATGCCGGATACTTTAAGCATCGAAAGAAGGAAGATACTTAAAGGCTATGGCGCAGAACTGATTTTGACTGACGGTAAAAAAGGCATGAAGGAATCCATTTCAATTGCGCATGACCTTGCGAACAAACACGGGTATTTCATGCCCATGCAATTCGACAACCCGAACAATCCAAACGCCCACAGGAAAAACACTGCGCTTGAAATCATTGAAGATTTCAAAACTTTGGATGCATTCGTCGCAGGCGTAGGTACGGGGGGAACGCTCACCGGTGTCGGTGAAACACTGAAAGCCCACTATGAAAGCATTGATATCGTAGCTGTGGAGCCAGAAGACTCAGCCATTTTAACCGGCAATAAACCAGGACCACACAAGATTCAGGGAATCGGTGCGGGGTTCGTGCCTGACGTACTCAATACAGACCTCTATTCGAGCATACTTACAGTCTCCAACGAAGAAGCTTTTGAAACGGCGCGGCTTCTGGCAAAAGAAGAGGGGCTCTTTGTCGGGATTTCAACCGGCGCCAACGTCGCGGCTGCATTGAAATACGCAAAAGCCAGCAAATCAGCACGCACAATCCTCACCGTTTCACCTAGCAACGCAGAGAGATACCTTTCCACAGACCTATTCAAAAAAGAATAAACAGAAGACCGCCACTCAAGTCAGTGGCGGTCTTCTTTTGATAAAACCAGGAGTCAATCCGTGTTTGGCTTATTGTTGTGTTAGACGGGCTTCGAGATGGGTAAGGACTTCTTTGGCATCCGCGACCAGACCGAGGTCAGCCACATTGAATATCGGAGCGGATTCATCGGTGTTGATTGCGATGATTGTTTCTGATTTCTCCATACCGGCCGTATGCTGAATGGCGCCCGAAATGCCACAAGCGATATACGTCGAAGGTTTGACGTTCTTGCCTGTTTGTCCGACTTGATGGGGTTTCTTTACAAGCCCTTCATCAATGAGTGCACGCGACGCACCGACTTCTCCCCCCACTTTTCTCGCAAGACTTTCAATCAACGGAAGACAATGCTTTACACCCCGTCCGGCTGAGACAATGATATTCGCATCTTCGATGGCGACCATGTCAACGTGTTTTTCAACTCTTTCAATGATTTCCACACTTGAATCCTTTTGAAAATGTTCATTGAACGTTATCACCGTGCCTTCAGAAGAGGCGTCTTTTTTTGGTTTGTCAAATACACCTGGACGGATGGTTGACATTTGCGGTTTGTGTTCACTGCAAAGTATGGTCGCCATCAGGTTTCCGCCAAAAGCGGGACGCGTGACATACAAAAGGGTAGAAAGCTTGTCAGATTCGTCAAACGCCAGATGAGTCGCGTCGGCAGTTAGGCCTGTAAAAACGCGCGCTGAGAGTCTTGGTGCCAGATCTCTTCCTATGACCGTTCCACCGAAAAGAAAAATCTCAGGGTGATACGTGTCAATGATCTGTTCTAATGGGTTGGTGTAGTTTAGCGTGTCGTATTCTTTTAAATGCGCCTGATCGACAACGATTACCTTGTCCACACCGTATTCAATGATTTCCTGAACCAAATCATCGGTGTCAAATCCGAGGAGAACCGCTACGACATCCATTTCGATTTCTCTAGATTTCACAATTTTCCTCGCTTCACCGATCAATTCGATGGATACATCCTGAAGGGTGTTGTTTCTTTGCTCTATGAAAATGAATATATCTTTTCCATCCTGATAGTTCACGCGTGTCCACCGTCCTTACCTTGAATTGTGTCAATGATTTTCTGGGCCGCCTCTTCTGGAGAAAGCCTCAGTTTAAGGGTTTCTTTTTGAATGGATTTCACCGCTGTTTTGTGTACCTTTGTGGGAGAACCCTTAAGTCCGATTACATCATTTTCGAGTTTGAGATCCTCATTGGTCAGAATGCTTACGGTCTTTTCATCCATGTTGAAGATATGTTTTGCATGCATGTATCTCGGTTTGTTCATTTCACTAAGCGTCGTGATGAGACATGGCATTTTGCATCTCAGTTTTACTGAATACGTTTCGTAGGCTTTTGTTACATCGATTTTCCCATTTGAAACACTGTCAATGCCTTCAACATAAGATATTTGCGGAATATTCAAAAATTCGGCAACTTGTGGTCCTACCTGGGCAGTATCGCCGTCAATGGCCTGTCGTCCGGCAATGACCAGGTCATAATTCATAGATTCGATAGCTGTTGAGAGGATTTTGGAAGTCGCCCAGGTATCAGAGCCTGCGAAGGCTCTGTCAGATATGAGCTTACACTCATCGACCCCTCTTGCATAGAGCTCCTTGAGCATTGAGACTGTCTGAGAGGGTCCCATGGAAATCACGGTTACGCTTCCCCCATAGGTTTCTTTCAGGGTCAAAGCCGCTTCTACGCCGGCAAGATCGTCTGGATTGATGATGGTTGGGACCCCTTTTCTTATGAGTGTGCCCGTTTCCTTGTCAATATTCATTTCAGTCGTATCCGGTACTTGTTTTACCAAGACAATGATATTCATTAGCCGCGCTCCTTTCGCATATGACCGCTGATAACCATTTTTTGAGCCTCGTTGGTTCCTTCGTAAATCTCGGTTATTTTGGCGTCTCTCATCATTCTTTCAATATCGTACTCACGTGTGAACCCATACCCTCCAAAGAGCTGTAAGGCTCTTGTGGTTACATTCATGGCGTTTTGAGCCGCATGGAGTTTGGCCATGGCTGCCTGTTTGGAGAAAGGTTTGCCCTGGTCTTTCAGCAAAGCCGCCTGAACCGTAAGCAACAAAGCGGCTTCAGTGTTCGTTTCAAGATCCGCAAGGGTGAATTGTGTATTTTGAAAACTGCCTATCGATCTTCCAAACTGCTTGCGTTCTTTGACATACTCATAAGCTTCATCAATGGCACCTCTGGCAATGCCGACAGCTTGCGCCGCGATGCCAATCCGACCACCGTCTAGAGTTTTCATGGCGATAGAAAACCCCTTGTTCTCTTTGCCTAGCAGGTTTTCCTTGGGTACTTTGACCTTGTCCATGATGAGTTCGCAGGTCGAAGACCCCTTGATGCCCATTTTCATCTCTTTTTTTCCAATAGTGAATCCTTCCATCCCTTTTTCAAGAATGAACGTTGAGATGCCTCTCGTTTTGGCCTCCGGGTCGGTGAGTGCGGTAATGACGTAAATATCCGCGTAGCCAGCATTCGTAATGAAAAACTTGGACCCGGTAATCTCATAATGATCCCCCTTGTCCACGGCCACGGTTTTCTGCATCGATGCATCCGTCCCCGCATCGGGCTCAGTAAGACCAAATGCGCCAAGACAAGTGCCATCAAGAAGGGGTTTTAGATACTTTTCCTTTTGATGGTCACTTCCGTACTGACTGATCGGCCATGCACAAAGAGATGTATGGGCACTCAGGATAACGCCTGTGGTGGCACACGCTTCACTAAGACGCATAACCGCAAGCATGTAAGAAAGCATGTCACCCCCGCTGCCGCCTTCTTCTACACTAAAAGGAATGCCCATAAGTCCGTAATCGGCCATTTTTTTCACGGTTTCTTCTGGAAAACGCTCTTCCTCATCGACATCTTTTGCAATAGGTTTGACCTCGTGCTTCACAAAATCCGTGAGCATTTGATCAAACAGTCGATGTTTCTCGCTCATTACCCATTCCATTAGGAAACCATTCCTTTGGGTGGAAGCACAAGGGCTTTACCGGCAATTACTTTCTCACCGGATTGATTGTATGCGGAAGTATCCAAAAAGACCCTGTTTTTCTCAGCATCGATTTCAATGACCTCGACAACCGCAGTGATCTCCTCACCGATATAGACGGGTTTTAGAAATTTGCTGTCCTGTTTACAGTAAATCGTCCCTTCTCCGGGAAGATGGTTCCCAAGCAGATTCGAAAAAAGACTGTTGACGAGTGATCCATGGACCACACGTTTTTTGAAAATGGTTTTCGCCGCATAGTTTTCTTCAAGATGAAGCGGGTTCCTATCGCCGCTCAAGTTGGAAAACTGCTCAACTTCTTGTGATGAAAATTGTTTCTTTGTCTGTACTGAATCGCCTAAAGCCAATTTGGTTTTTTGCATGTTGACCTCTCCTTTGTGAATAAGTATTCATAAAATGAACAACCATTCATTTCTACAGTTAAATTGTATTACAAATTACTTTGTTTTTCAAGACCTGTATTATAACTTTTTACAAAAACCTTTGATTTTTGCTTTTATTTGATGGTTTGTACATAAAAAAAGAAGCACTCAGCTGACTGAATGCTTCCTGTATTCTTTTTCTTTTTTGAGTTCCAGCGAACATACGGTTTCATCGGAATCCTTGCCTCGTATGATTCTTGCCGGGATACCGACCGCTGTTGCGTAATCGGGGACATCCTTGAGTACGACCGCATTGGCTCCGACTTTGCTGTAAGAGCCTACGTGTATGTCACCGAGGATTTTCGCCCCGGCCGCAATCATGGCGCCTGTACAGATGGTAGGATGCCTTTTCGTCGAGCCCTCATTGCCCGTACCGCCCAGTGTGACGCCGTGGTAAATCAACACGTCATCAGCGATAACCGATGTTTCACCGATTACCACGCCGGTACCGTGGTCGATAACCACGTTTTTACCGAGTTTTGCGGCGGGATGGATTTCAACGCCGGTAAGCACTCTTGCGATACCTGCTATGAATCTAGCGATCAGTTTCAATTTGATGATCCAAAGGCCATGGGTCAAACGATAGATCCATACAGCGTGCATACCGTTGTAAGTAAGCAGTATCTCAAGAAAGTGTCTGGCAGCGGGATCTTTGCGTTTAATGGTCTTTATATCACTAATGAGCCCCATGGGTTACACCTCTTTATTCAACACTAGATGTCTTCACCGACGATAAAAGGTTCATCAGTGGATAAATTAATGCCTAGATTTTCAGCAATTTCAACATAGATGTCAATGACACCAATGTATTCGAAATCAAGCTGGTCGACAATGTTCTTGGTCGTCTGGTTCAATTTGTTGGCTGCGTACTCGAATCGGTCATCTCTTTCAGCAATCATGTTTTCTATCATGGTTTCCACTTCATCGAGCGGAGTAAAATCAATCATGTCCTCATACTCTTCCAAATCCGCCCTGAAATCGGAGATGAACAGCAAATACCCTACAAGTGGGGCATACGCTTCAAAAAGGTCACAGTCAGAGTCAAACAGTTTTTCATAATACACTTTGATTACTTCAAATTGGCTGTGTAGGTAATTGAGACCAACCTGAAAAATGGTTTTCAAGTCTTCTGAAAGGTCTTCTTCCAAGGCATGGTCGTAAATGTGGTTGAGTACCGCATAAACGGGCTCGAGTCGATCATAGATGATGGAATCGTTGTGACGAAAACGTTCAATGATTTCCACATTGTCCATTTTCCAGTTGGCGTAGTCTTTAAGTATGAGATTGAATTGATTCATTGAAGCGCTCTCCTCAGGCCTGATTGGTTGAGCCAAATAAATCCATCTTTTCGCTAACTACGTCACAAATCGCATCATGACCAGGTTTAAGCACTTTACGTGGGTCAAAGCCTTTTCCGACTTTGTCCTTCTCCGCTTCGAAGTACTCTCTGGTTGCCTTGGTGAATGCAAGTTGACATTCAGTGTTTACATTGATTTTAGATACGCCATAACCGATGGCTTCTTTGACCATGTCATCTGGAATCCCCGTACCGCCATGAAGTACGAGTGGCATTCTGTCAGTTGTTTTTCCGACTTCTTCTAGAACTTCCATGTCGAGGCCTTTCCAGTTTTCAGGGTAAGAGCCATGAATGTTGCCGATTCCTGCAGCAAGCATGGTAACACCGAGTTTCGCAATGCGGCGGCATTCTTCAGGATCGGCCACTTCGCCTTGTCCTGTGACACCGTCTTCTTCTCCACCGATGCTTCCGACTTCCGCTTCAACGCTTAAGCCGCGTTCTTTGGCGTAAGCCACGATTTCAGTAGTCTTGTCCACGTTTTCTTCGATATCATAGTGAGAACCATCGAACATGACACTTGTAAAGCCTGCTTCAATGGCCTGTTTCGCGCCTTCAAATGATCCATGATCGAGATGAATCGCAACCGGTACTGTAATATTATAGGTTTCTATCATGCCTTTGACCATGCCGACGACGGTATTGTATCCGCCCATGTAGCGTCCGGCTCCTTCACTGACACCAAGTATGACTGGAGAATTCTTTTCCTGCGCCGTGTTGAGTACCGCTTTTGTCCATTCGAGGTTGTTGATGTTGAACTGTCCAACACCGTACCCTTCTTTGCGTGCTTTTTTAAGCATTTTTTCTGCTGAAACTAAAGACATATAATTGTCCTCCTTATCGAATTTAAACCACATTTATTATACCTTAAAGGGCTTTAAAAGTAAACTGAGAAGGCTTTTAATCGTAGGTTACCGTTTTCAAAAAAAGCCTTCCCGTGAAGGAAGGCTCATCACTATTTTCCTGATACGCTCATCTTGTTGATTTTAAGTGATGGGCTTCCAAGATAGGAGAAAGTGAATTTGAGATCGGCACCGATTGTTTCAATCGACTTGAGAAGTTCAAGATAGTTCGAAGAAAGCGTAATGAGAGAGACCGGTTTGCCTAGTTTGCCGTTTTCAACTACGTAGCCACTCGCCTGCAAGGAGAAATCACCACTAATGGCGCTCGTTCCTGAATGGAGTCCCTGAAGCGAAGTAATGAAAAGGCCGCTTCCCATGGTTTCAAGCATTGTTTCAAGTGATTTGTTGCCTGGTTCAATATACAGATTGGTTGGTGAAATGCCTCCGCCAAAACCATTCCCCGTTGATTGAACGTTGTCTTTTTTAGCGGTTTTCAAGTTGTGCATATAGGTATTTAGAATCCCTTTGTCAATGAGGCTTTTCTTGTGAGTTGCAACGCCTTCACCATCAAACCCAGTGCTTTTGGGACTTTTTGCCATATAGGGATCTTCTGTAAGTGATACTGAAGAAGCCGCGATGGATTCATTCAGTTTCCCTTTTAGTTTTGAAAGGCCCTTTTGAACATTTTCAGCCTTGAACATCGAAAGAAACGCACCAAGCAGACTCGCACTGGTACGGTTTTCGATGATAACATCGTATTTGCCCGATTCGATTGGTGCGGCACCAAGCATGCTCGTGCCCCTTTCAACAACATTTTCAATCAACGCATCAGTATCGAAGTCCTGTGGTTGATTCGATTGGATGTAATCGAAGGCCGAGCGTGAATCGTCCTCACTTTTCGCAACAACATGTGCACCAAGCACAGCGTGATTCACGCGCTTTTCAAGATTCAACCCTTTGGAATTTTCAAGGCGAACATGCTTGTTTGATTCACTGTAGAAGGCCTCAGAAATATCAATTCTCTCATCCGCGTTTCTTACGCGGTCTTCAAGTTCAAAGACGATTTTCTTCTTGGCTTCGACAGACAGAGTTTCAAGCGCTTCGCTATAGACACCTTCAACGTCCTTGTAGGATTCATCGCCTTCATAGATAACGACAGGGTCTTTCGATTCGACGGCTTCCGCACTTGCTTTAAGCATATCAACCCAGTCATCAAACCGTGATTCATCGATGTTTTCTGTGCTGAGTTTTCCCATTTTACCTTCGTAAATGCCTTCTATGGTCAGGGTTTTGCTGTCTGATATTTCGTGTTTGTCGAGTTCCCCCTTGAAAACTTCAAGGTCAATGCTCTTTGATTCCGAATATTTTACCTGAACGGCTTCAAAGCCAACGTTTTTCGCTTTTTCGAATAGTGGTTTGAAATTCATGAGGCATCTTCCTTTCTGCCACCAACAGTGATGGATGCGATTCTGATGGTCGGTTGACCGACGTCTGCAGGGATTGCGCCTGAGGCACTTCCACACATGCCTTGAGAACGAAGCAGGTTGTTGCCGACCATATCGATTTTTTTAAGAGCGTCCTTTCCGGTTCCTACCAAGGTCGCGCCTTTTACGGGTTCGGCGATTTTCCCGTTTCTGATCATATAGCCCTCCATGACGGAGAAGTTGAAGTCACCTGTAGATGGGTTGACGCTTCCCCCACCCATTTTTCTGGCATAAAGCCCATACTCGGTATTTTCAATAATCTCGTCAAACGTGGACTCTCCGTTGTCAATATAGGTGTTGCTCATGCGCGAGGTTGGCGCAAAGCGGTAAGACTGTCTTCTTGATGAATGGGTTGAAGCCTCATTCATGCGTTTGCCGTTAAGCTGGTCAACCATGTATGATGTTAAAACACCCTTATCGATGAGCACCCTTCTTTTCTGAGGTAGGCCCTCATCGTCATAATTGGCGCTTCCCCAGGCATTTGAAATGGTCCCATCATCGATGGCGGTCACCAGATCACTACCGATTTTTTCACCCTTTTTACCACTGAACACACTCGCGTTCTTGGCAACGGACGTGGCTTCCAGACTGTGTCCGCAGGCTTCATGGAATATGACTCCGCCAAAGCCGTTGTCAATGACAACCGGCATGGTCTTGCTTGGGCATTCATCGGCATAAAGCATTGTTACAGCAATTCTTGAAGCTTCTCTGGCTTCTTCTTCGACATCAATCTGGTCATAGAATTCAAACCCGTATGACCCGCCTGGACCGTTGAACCCGTGCTGCATGTCTTCTTCATTCGAAGCGACACTGTTGATGCCAAGGCGCGTGCGCACTCTGGTGTCTTTTACATAGATATCTTCACTGCTTGCGATGGTGACGTTTTGAACGGTATCCATGTAAGAGACATTGACCTGCTTGATATCCTTGCTGTATAGACGGGCAGATTTATCGGCACGTTTCAGCAGGGATGCTTTTTCGGAGATATCCACATCGTTTGGATATACTTTGACCGAATGCCCTTTCCGGGATTCAACATCTCCTAGTGCAATGGTTTTTCGAACTCTTTCACCGGGAAAAGCGGTTTTGAGATCTCTGGTAAGATCCAATAGACTCTTCTCATCGGTTTTGTTGGTATGTCCGTAAACACTTTTGTGTCCTTGGGCGATTCTGATGCCTACGCCCTTGAGTTCATTGGTCTTTGCGTTTTGAATGGCACTGTCTTGCATCGTAAGTGAATTTTGCATCGTGGTCTCTGCAAAAACTTCTGCAAAATCAGCAGTGCTTTCAAGCGCTTCGTTGAGAATGCGTTCCAAAAGACTTTTTTCTAACATAGCGTCCTCCTAATTGGCTTTTCAAATATTATACCACACACCCTTTGCAAATAAAAACAGGTGGCTTTAGCCACCTGTAAAGGGTCATTATTCATCGTCATACATGTCTTCGTATTCATCCATGTATTTTTCATATTCTTCTTCATCAAGGTCCTCTTCTTCGAGATCCTCTTCTTCGAGTTTTCCAAAGTCCTCATGAAGCGTGGGTTCAACTTCTTCGATGACTTCTTCTTCCTTAACGGCTTCAACCGGTTCTTCAGGCGTTTCCTCTTCGGCCACGACTTTAGCTTCGGCTTGCTGTTGCGCTTCTTCGGCTGCTTTTTCAGCTTCTTCTTCAGCTTTGAGACGTCTTTCAAGCATGGCCTGATGCGCCTTTTCAGCTTCTTTCTCTTTCAGAATTTTCTCATCAAGGTCCTCGTCATGGACTTCCTTGTATTCATTGTAATAAGAGCCATCTTTATCCCATAATTCAATTTTTTGATGGTTCTTGAGATCCCAGGTGTTTTCACCGGTGTAGACAAATTTTGCGCTGGATACGAGCTCTGAATAAAAACGGTTGATCATGGATACGTCCGTTTCATTCAATCCTTTGCTTGTAGCCGCTTTTTCAAAAAGTTCATAGAGGTCGATGGGTTCCTGAGCGTCTTTCAGAATCTTTTCAGCCAGATTGACCAGGCTTTCTTCTTTAATATCGATCATGCAATCCTCCTAGATTGTTTCATATTCCACATTCAAGTGTCCCTTGTTCACAAATTCTCCGTTTTGCTTGAGCGTGTAGATAACTTCGATGTGTGATTCCTTGATCGTCAATTCATGGGTGTGAATTTCAAATTGAAACATCCCGTGTTCAACCTTGTATTCTCCCAAATGGACGGTATCTTTCTCAAAAACGAAATCCATGACAATGGGACCGTTTTTCTTGTAACGAACGCTTTTTTCACTGATGATTACCGTATGTTTCACGTGTGATTCATCAAAGAACTTCAGCGTGTCATCCTTGAAGATACCCTTGGTTTTCAGACTTTGAGATGATTCGCTGTTTTCAATGGAAAAGGCTATATCGGTTTTTGCCATTGGGACCCCCATAAATGTAGATTGGGATTATGTGCGTAAGTATTATAATACAAGTCAATGAAACATGCAAGCATAATCAACTTGTCTATTCTGGTTATCGTTTAAAAGCCACTAAATTAAAAAGACCCTGCGGTCTTTCATCAATATTATAACATTCTTGAAGGGCCAACGGTTAAAAAATATTCTCATTTTCATCTTTTGGTATTCCATTCTTCTTTAAGATGTTTTATTATGGGTACAAATATAGATGTGAGGTGCTAACCATGGAACTGGATAAATATATTGAGAAGGTATTGGTGTCCCAAGAGAAAATAGCGTCTGTTACTGAGTCTCTTGGCAAAAAACTGACCGAAGACTACAAAGGCAAGAAACCTTTGGTGGTAGGCCTTTTAAAAGGCTGCATTCCCTTCATGTCTGATCTGATCAAGCACATTGACACCAATATTGAACTGGATTTCATGGATGTTTCTAGCTATTATGGCGGCATAGAATCCACAGCCGATGTGCGTATTGTCAAAGATTTAAGCGTTACGGTCAAAGACCGGTATGTTTTGATTGCCGAGGACATCGTCGATTCTGGAAGAACGCTCAATTCAGTCATCAAACTTCTCGAATACCGAGGCGCCAAGGAGGTCAAGGTGGTCACGCTTCTCAACAAGCCAGAAGGTCGCTTGATTGAATACGTGCCCGAGTATATCGGAGTAAGCATCCCGAAATTGTTCGTTGTCGGCTATGGTCTTGACTACAAAGAGCAGCTCAGAAACCTACCCTACGTTGGCGTATTGAAACCTGAAATCTATAAAAACACACTCGACTAGTCTTTAAGCGCCGCTTCCACAAACCCTTTGAAAAGTGGATGGGGCTTTGTCGGTCTTGATTTGAATTCAGGGTGAAACTGCGTGGCTATGAAAAAGGGATGCTTGGTAATTTCGACGATTTCCACAAGGTCCTGCGTTTTATAAACCCCTGAAAAGCGCATTCCGTTCTTTTCAAAAAGATCGCGGTATGCATTGTTGAATTCATAACGATGACGGTGACGTTCCTGAACGTCACTTTTTTTATAGAACTCATACGTTTTGGTGGTTTTGTCAATGTGACACGGATAATTTCCAAGCCGCATGGTGCCACCAAGGTCCATGTCTTTTTTCTGATTCTTGAGCAAATCAAAAAGAGGATGCTCAGTCTCTGGATTGATCTCGGTACTGGATGCGTCTTTAATATCCAAAACGCTTCTTCCGAATTCGATGACCGAAAGCTGCATCCCATAACATAATCCCAGAAAAGGCACATTGTTAACTCTTGCGTATCTTATGGCATTCATTTTACCCTCTACGCCCCTTTGACCGAATCCGCCGGGAATGAGAATGCCATCAAGATGTCTGAGGGTTTGTTCATGATCATCTCTTTCCAATGTCATGGCTTCAATCATTTCAAGGTGTATCTTTGTCCCTAGAGCGTAGCCTGCGTGTTTCAAGGCTTCACTTACGGAAATGTAGGCATCCTTCAGTGATGTGTATTTGCCGATGACACCGATTCTTACAGAACGCTCCATGGAATTGATGGAGTGAATCAGAGCTTTCCATGCATCGAGATTGATGGATTTAAGCGGAAGCGCCAAGCGTTTCAATACCTTGAGATCCATCTTCTGTTCACTCAAGGAAAGCACGACGTCATAGACAATCGCTTCATCCCTGGCTTCAATGACCGCATCTTGTTCCACATCACAAAAAAGCGCAATCTTCTCTTTGAAAATAGCGTCGACGGAGCGTGTGGTTCTGAGCACAATGAAATCCGGTGTAATACCCAGGCTTCTCAGCTCTTTCACACTGTGCTGTGTCGGTTTGCTCTTCATTTCCTCAGCGGCTTCAAGATAAGGGACAAGTGTATTGTGGATGTATACTGTGTTATCCCTGCCAAGGTCATGCCGCATTTGTCGGATGGCTTCCAAGAACGGCAGGGATTCAATGTCGCCAACCGTTCCTCCGATTTCCGTGATCACAATATCCGCATCCGAAGACCGGGCACCTTTTTGAAGAGCCTCCTTGATGGCATTGGTCACATGGGGGATTACCTGTACGGTGGCTCCAAGATAATCACCCTTTCTTTCCTTTTCTATGACAGTCTGATAGATTTTACCCGCTGTGATGTTTGCGTACTTGTTGAGATCCTCATCGATGAACCGTTCATAATGCCCCAGATCAAGATCGGTCTCCCCACCGTCCGCCGTCACAAAAACCTCTCCGTGCTGATAGGGTGACATCGTTCCCGGATCAACATTCAAATAAGGATCGAATTTCTGCATGTAGACTTTATAGCCTCTCTCTTTCAAGAGTTTTCCAAGCGACGATGCTGTGATTCCCTTGCCGAGACTGGACACCACACCGCCTGTAACAAAGATGAATTTCGTTTTTTTCATAGGTCTTACCTCCATAGTTCAAGCACTTTTCCATATAAACAAAAAAGCCCTCCATTTAAGGAGAGCTTTTAAAGTGCCCACCAAAAGTATAGCAAACGCCAAAGGGTTTTACAATCCTTTACGCAGGATTTTTATCTTTGAGAAGCACAACGTCGGGGTAATAGGAATCCTGCAGGATGTTGATGGCGATATTCTGACAGTGATCGCCGATCCTCTCAACATTGGATAAAATATCTACGAAGAGGTTTTCCTCACTTCCGATTTTCTGGTTGTTGTTGATGCGAATGATATGCTGTTTTCTGTAATCTCTGACCATTTTGTCGATGATGTCTTCTCTTTCAAGAACCTGATTGGCCGCATTTTCATCATGGTTCGTGAAGGCTTTAAGTGTGAGATTCATTGACACATGCACGTATTCATAAAGGGTCGTGAGGCTATCTTTTGCCTCATTACTGAGTATTTGCCTGGCGTCATAGCGATGTTCAAAAAAGTCAAAAAGGTTTTGAGCATGGTCTGCAATTCTCTCCAAATCCCTGATAGTGTCCATGTACATTGATTGGTTTTGAGCGCTTTTGTCATCCAAAGATGAAACAGATATCTTTGTCAGGTAGTCATGAACCTTGTGATCAATCGTGTCGACCATCTCTTCAAGACGTCTTCCGAGTTCAAGGTTCTTGGGATTGTTGGTAAATGAATATTTCACACTTGAATCATACATTTTTTCAACAATGTCGCCCATGCCTTCAATGACCATTTTCGCGTTTTCAAGCGCAAGTACAGGTGCTTGGGTGACGAGGTGTTCTTCAAGCGTATCGACGTTGGTCACGATATCGACGTCTTCTCCTGGGATAATGCGCTTGGAAATGGCGACAAGTTTGCTAATGAAGAAGTACATGACAACCGTATTGAAGAGGTTGAAGAAAATGTGAGCGAAACTGATCGTCATCTCCTGAGGGGTACCTCCGAGAAAGACGTTTTGCAAATAGGTGATGAAATAAGAATAAGGCCAGATGAGAATGACGAACAATAAAGACCCCAACACATTGAATATGACATGTACTGTCGCGGTCCTTTTCGCGGCCGTCGATCCTCCAATCGCCGCGAGAACGGCAGTCACTGTGGTTCCGATGTTTGAACCTAGTACGATGGCGACTGCTCCAACCATCGGAATCGCGCCAGTGGTAAACAGTTCCTGAAGAAGGCCGATGGTAGCGGAACTCGATTGAACCATGACGGTTAGAAGTGCCCCAATCACAACACCGAGTATGGGTGTATTCTCTACAATGCGCATTGTATTTTCAAAGAATGGATATTCGGTAATCGTCTTGAGGGCGTTGCCCATTAGGTCGAGTCCGTAAAAGATCATACCAAAGCCAAGTAGCACGGTTCCAAAAAGCTTGACCTTCTTCTTGGGAAGGAAGAAAAGCATCAGACTTCCCACACCCATAATAGGTAAGGCGATGGCTTTGATTTGAAGGCCAATCAGGAAACTCGTCACGGTGGTTCCGATGTTTGAGCCGATGATGACGCCAACCGCTTGCGGCAGGGTCATGAGTCCAGCTCTGACAAGGCCCACAGTAAGTGCAGTCGTACCGGAACTCGATTGTAAAAGCACTGTGACGACAATCCCGACCAGTATCCCCTTAATCGGCGTGTTGGTCGATTTTTCAATCATGAGTTTGAATTTTGTGCCTGCGAGAAGCTTGAGCGAATCTCCCATGATATGAATCCCATAAAGGAAAATTCCCAAACCTCCCAGTACCAAGAAAACGAAATTGAACCAATCCATTAGATACCCTCCACGTGTACGTATTTATCATGTAAACTATATCATAGGCGAAAGGATTATTACAGCCAATTTTGCGCAAAAAAAAGAGGAAAGCGCTTTAAGCACTTTCTTCTTTGTATTTTTTGACCAGGTCATCGAGCACTTCAAGAATTTCCTTGGCGCGTGCCCATGTGCCTAGATTCACACCGCTTGCCATGGCATGGCCTCCGCCATCAAACTTGTTGGCGACTTTGTTCACTGCCGGGCCTTTGCTTCTGAGTCTAGCACGGACGATTTTTTCTTCGTATTCCGCGAAAAGTGCCCAGACAGGGGAATCTTCAAACACGCCGAGTTCATTGACGAGACTTGAGGCTTCTTCGATGGTAACGCCGAACTGATCGATAAGATCATGGGTGATTTCAATATAAGCAACTCCATGATCGGTTTTTTTGTAATTTTGCAGGACGTAACCCTTGAAACGGACAAGTGATTCACTTTGGGTTTCAAGGTGACTGAACACATCGTCACTGTCAAGTCCAATATCATAAAGCTTCGCAACAAGACGGAAGGTATCTCCATCCACACCGGAATACTTGAACCGTCCGGTATCAGTGAGAATTCCCGTGTAGAGTGCTTTGGCACCAACAGGGGTTAGTGTGTATTCTTCTTCAAAAAGGTTGTAGAGATCCAATATGATAAGCGCTGCAGCCGGACGAGAGGTGTCGACGTACTCTAGATCACCATAAGGCGTTTCGTTGATGTGGTGATCGATCTTTATGAGAAAATCTCCCATGTCGTATCTCTGATCGGCGATGCGGTCTTTTCCTGAGGTATCGACGGCGATTACGAGCGCGTCTTTGAAGGTTTCATCCTCCACGGAATCTGTTCTGCCGAGGAATTTGACGTAATCCGTTTCTTCCCCACTTACGTAAACCGCCTTGTCAGGATACGTGTTTACGAGCATGTCCTTGAGTCCCATTGAGGTTCCGATGCAGTCTCCATCAGGCCTGCCGTGTGGAAGGATGATAATTGTCTTATAGTCTTTTATTTTATTGTGAATGGCTGTGAGTTTCTGTTTATCCATTGCTTTGAATCCTTTCTGCGATGCTATCGAGATCGCTTAAGATGCTGTCTGTTGCTTCCCATGAATGCACTGTGCATCCGCATGCGAGCGCATGGCCGCCTCCACCATATTTTTTGGCGATGTGAACGATGGATTCGCTGGCGCTTCTGAGTTCGCAAAGAATCGATCCATCATCATTTTCAGTAAAGTTCGCCCAGATCGGAATCCCTGTAATGTTGGACATCTGGTTGACCATGCCTCTGCTCACAGTAAACGTGGTCACATTGTATTTGTCCTTGAGCGTGTGTTCGTTTTTCATGTATGCGACGTTATGTTCGGTTGTGGAAAACGCATTGATGAAGTATCCTTTGAGCTTCTTGAAGTTCAAATCCTCCACATAGAGGTTTTCGTAGACGTATTGAACCCTGGCCCCTTTTTCAGCCAAAAAGGCCGCGGCCTTGAATGTAAGGGTGCTGGTTTGCGGGTATAAAAAGCGTCCGCTGTCAGTGACAAGCCCTGCAAAAAGATAGGTCGCAGCCTCTTTTGATACACGCAATCCCTTTTGTATTGCCATGTTCGTTAGAATTTGACACGTAGCTATCTGGTCAAAATCCTGGAAAAAATGATCCGCAAAATCCGTCCCGTTTCTATGATGGTCGATGACCATGGTTTCTTTCGCAAGTTTGAAACGCTGATCACTGACTCGGTCGCTTCCGGCCACATCCAGTATTACTGCGAGTGCGCCTTCATAAAAATCATCTTCAATGACATCCATGTCTCCGAGGAAATCGAGCGAACTCTGATCGCCCACAACATAAACTTTTTTTCCTTCGAAATTGTCCAAAATCAGTTCCCTTAACCCCAGTTGTGATCCGTAAGCGTCCAAATCCGGTTGAACGTGTCTGTGAATCACGATTTTTTCATAGTCACCTATTTTGTTTAGAATCTTGTCGTACATTGCTACACCCCGCTGTAAGTATTATTAGACCTAATTCGGCCATTGATCCCAGTTGGGACTGTCTGTTGCGTAATCCCAGTATGGATCTTTCAATTCATCGTTATGCATGCCTCTTTCTTCTTCCCTGGCGAGCGTTTCGCCTTGATGCATCCATTCATTGTAAGTAAGCCCTTCATACATGGTCACTTCCGTTTCCCCTGCGCCATATTCAAAGGCGACTTGTCCAAGACCCTGTCTTACGATGTTGTAGTTGAGCAGTTCAAACTGGTCTTCGCCTTCAGGCAGAATCCATACCCATGCAAGCAACCGGTCATAATCGCCTGTCAGGAAATCTCCAGGATCCGTTTGAAGGACTACGTCTTCAGCATTATCCAACGAGTCACAGGTGAACTGAGAAGCGGGCTGCCCCCATTCCTCTTCGCCACCGCTGTAGGTTTCAGGCGTATCCACATTCAGATAACGCGTACTGGGTGTGCTGTTTGTGACATGTTCATCGATTGATTCAGGATAATCAAACACCGTGGTATCTCCATCAATGCATCCGATAGGATTGCCATCAAAATAATACTGACCTGAATGATCCACATGGAATGCCCCACCACCGCCAAGAAGTCCTTCTTTAGACCGTTCAATAAGCGGCAAGTCATAATAGGCGTCATCGAGCCGTGGCCCATCGTATTCAAGATCAACGGGCTCAAACAGATTTTGATCATCGTAAAGCGTCGCACTGACGATAATGTAGACATCCTTGCTCGATTCAGAAACCATCCCGTATTCTATGAACTCGTTGGAAACATCTTTTTCGATGTTGGAACGCTCCTGAAAATGAACATTCCAATCCGTATTGCTATACATTTCAGCGATTTCATCCTGAGTCTTGCCTTCGAGTCTATTCTCATCAATCGGATAGTTCGAACTGCCACTGCAGGCAATCAATGTGAAAATCATAAGGATACCAGTAAGAATCAATGCCAACTGTTTCATAAATTCACCCAATTCAAATATTAAGCATAACATAATATAATAACATACAAGGCTTGCAAATACAGTATTCTGACACTTTTTTTTAATGAAATCACACGGTTTTTTTCAATAAAAAAAGTTGCTTGAGAAATCCCCGAGGGGATTCTCAAGCAACTCAGTAAAACCAGAATTAGTCGTTGACTGTGATGCCGTCTGCGCCACCTTGATAGATAGCCATGACGCCGTCTTCGTCGTGATGTGTGTAGAAAATCACTTCGATCGTAACATTGCTGCCTTCAACCGCTTCAAGTTCAGAGATTGAATCACCAGGGCTTTGATAATAAATCATGATTGAATCGTCAGTGGACTCATCATCGATGAATACGTTGTCGTATCCGCCACGGATAGCGACATCGCCTGTGATTTCATATTTCTGACCATGTACTTCAGGGTTGTTTTCAGCATCAAGTGCGACTAGATCCGAAGGTGTTTGACCTGTTGTAACAGGAACGTTGGCTTCATTTCCTGAAGAGAGAACTTCCATGGTTTCTACGTTTTCAAGTTGTGCCATTGTGTGGTAGTTTGTAGTATAACCAAGAACGCTGACTTCATCGCCGATTGCTACTTCTGATTCGTCGATGTAATCGCCGTTGTAAACAGCCATAGCGTTCGTTCCGTCAAAGAAGTAGTATCCTCCATTGAATAGAGAATAAACAATTCCTTCAACTTGTGCAAGTGTCCCTTCTGCTTCACCATAGACGTCGCTTATTGCAGTAGCTTCGCTACCCATTACCGCGACTTCGAATGTAACTTCTTCACTAAGATCGCCGAGTGTGGCAGTTCCTGTGTAAGTGACAGTGGTAAGGTTTGTAGGTTCTGCAACGAATGATCCATCATCGCCAAGGATAGTGTCATCACTTGAAGTCCATCCGGTGAATTCCGTACCGTTTCCACCTGTAGAAGGTAGGGTTACAGCTGAACCATCAGTATAAGTATCTTCAACGTTTTTGATGTCTGCGTTCAATTGTGTTTGAAGATCTGCTTCTACATCTTCAATGTCTTCTGATCCGCCTTGGAATACAACGCGAATGTCACCGCTTGAATAAAGGGTATAGTAGACAATTTCAACTCTTACAAGTTCGCCTTCTTTCGCTTCAAGGGCGTCTAGAGAGTTTTGAAGAGAGTAGTAATAAACTTCGAGTTGTTTATCTGAGTCTACGTCTTCGATATAGATATTGTCGTTGTCGCCTTTGATGCTTACAAGACCTTCAACGATGAAGTGCTTGCCATGGACGTCTTTATCGTCACCGGAAGGATCGAAATCGTACAGTGCTTCGATATCCATTTCCTGTGGAGTCATGTCATAATCCACATCTGATTCCAGCACATCGTAGTTTTCTCTTTCAGTGGCTTGGTAAAGTGTGTTGTACTTGGCAAATTCACCGGTATATTTGATCTCATCACCGAGTGCAACCAAGTCTTGGATGTCATAGTTAGGTGCGTCGAAGATAGCCATATGTGTGTCGCCATCATATAGGAACGCGCCACCACTAAAACGTGAAGTTACAATGCCTTGCAGTGTAACGGTTTGTCCCATTGGGCTTTCTTCATAAAGCGCAGAGAAGTCATCTTTAAGATTTTCTTCAATGCCTTCAATGACGGTGAGTGCATATTGTCTTTCCGCAGTCGCGTCATTGTAAGTGAGGGTTGCAGTCAATGTAACGTTGACATTGCCTTCACCTGGATCTGGGCGAGTAACGGTTCCATCCGTTGCGACAACCTCAGGGTCAGAGCTTGACCATTCGATTTCTACATCCGGATAGTTTCCGAGTTCAGTTGGAAGGTTAATGTCATTTTTAACCTCATCAAGTGTTGCTGCGAGTACAAGGCGTTCGCGGGCTTCATCTACATGAGCCTGGTCGCCATTCTCGTCGTCTCCACCGTCACATGCTGCGACAGCAAAGATGCTTAAGAACACTAATGCTAGAGCAAAAAACTTTTTCATTGCAGTGTTTCCTCCTAATAGTTTATGTATTTTGTTTTTAAAAATCAAAATCAATCAAATACGAGTGCTTCGACATCGGCTTTTGGCAGATTCACAAGTTCTCCATTGGATTTGAAATAGAGATTTTCAATGCGAAGCTTGTAGCCGACTGTGAAATTCGCTGAATCTTCGTACGCTGTGTAAATGTTGACACTTGGGCCATCAGGATCAGGTCCGTCGTCCGCATCGTTAGAGGCAGTGAGTGTCAAGTTGCTATCTCCATAGGCTGTGACCCACCCTTCAATGTTGACGAAGTGATCCTCATATTCCGATGGGTTGTTCACAAGCTCTTCAATCGTGACTTCAATCTGAGTTGGATCAAAATCCGGGTCGTCTTCACCATGAAGTTTGAGTCCAAGATTTGCCGCGTTCTGGTTGGCAATCTGCATATAGTCGCCATATTTGGAAAGTGGCGCGCTGCTGACTTTGGAATAGCCGCGTTCAATCATTTCGAGATTGGTGAGTTTACCATCCGCCCAGACATAGCCGAGTACCCGACTACCCGAGGAATCGTATTTGCCAACCGAAGGATTCGGTTCGCTTTCGACAACGATTGTCTCAGCCTCAGTAAGCAATTCACACATGTGATCGCTCGCTGCGATGCCCCATTCTTCTACAACCCCGGTGGATTCAGGCGTGTCGATATTCAAGTACCGTACAGCCCCTACGCCGGTAAATGACGCAGTATCACCATCGGTGCAGCCTCTAAGGCTCACTTCCTGAATGCCGTCCTCATCAAAGGACTTGCCCTCGTAATCAGACGGTTCAAGGGTGAGACTATCCGTGATTGGTGTTTCACTTTCACCTTCATAGAAAGTTCCATAAAGGGTCATGTCTTCAGTCACACGGGTTTCGAAGTTAAAGCGTTCTTCGTGTTCTTCACTTTCAAACCAGCCGAGAAAATACTTGTCATCTTCTGCAGGCACCGGAAGTTTTTCAACTTTTCCGGGTTCCTCCATGGTTTCAGTATCATAAGTCTCACCGTCCAGTTCGAATGTAACGGTGATGGCTGGTCCGCATGCTGCGAGTGTAAAAACAAACACAAGCATCAGCGATAATGCAATAAGTCTTTTCATTGTATCATTCCATTCATGCGTCTCTTGAACAAGGTGCTCTGCCCCCAAAAGGGGCAGAACGCTTGTTGTTGAAT